>CALFYC010000110.1 GCA_937952895.1 uncultured Neisseriaceae bacterium | reverse complement strand
TACCATTTATCGCACCAGTTAAGCCACTTTCTTTCGCTATTAGTTGATTAACTAAATTTACCCAGCAAATTGACTTTAAAACATCCTGTTCAGTTGTAGTATAAGCACTTGATGTAGAATTGGTACAACTTTGAATAGTTGGATTTACTGTTGGTGGAATCCATGATTCCCATTGACTGCTTGTTTCAACATCGGAAAAAGCATATACTTGTATTTCATTGTTAGATAATTGAGCTAAATTAGCAAAAAACTGAACAGCTAGTCCACTTTGGCTAATCGTATTACCAATTATAAATAAATCAGGATTAACATATGGGTTTTGTACAGATAATAAAATTCTTGAAACAGGAACCTTTGCTAAAGCAACAGTTGACGTCACATTGTGTAAAAGATCATTATAAAATGATTCACCGGTTTGTCCACCTGTAGCTGATGGAGTCCCTACAACCAATGTGTAAAAACTGTCATTTCCATCTGAGTCACCTTGCCCGTTATTATTTTGAATTGGAGCAAAGCTCCCAGAATTACATGAAAACAGAAATATTGCACAATAAAAAATACTGATATATTGAAATAAAGCACATAAAAAAGCTTTCATAATACTCTCAGCTTTCAGCAATCTCATATTAAATAGACAATAAAAAGATTTAGATCAAGCGTTAGTATATCATGAGTTTAAATAACAAAAATGAGATGCATAAAATTATTGTAGCGAGCTTTACTAATGAATACTTAATCCATTTTTATATCTCTAAACATTTTTAGGGCTAATTGTACTTGTAGTTTGTGATTAACAATTGGCTCTGGGTATGAGTTAATTTGATTAATTGGTTCATGAATAAAACATCTGGGCACATCTTTTAATTCTGGAATATATCTTTTAATATAAACACCTTCAGGATCAAATTTCTTAGCTTGTATTAGCGGATTAAACACCCTAAAATATGGCTGTGCGTCACAACCAGTAGATGCACATATCATACGAATCCGATTATGCATAAATGCAGTTTGATTAAGTTCACGCATACCAGCATCAACTATTGGAAACCCGGTATTTCCCTCACATCATAATTTAAACCAGTCCATATTATTTCGATATTTTAACTGAGATAAATTTTGTTTAAATAGCTGATTTACCACATGTGGAAAATTATATAAAATCTGGCTAAAAAATTCCCGCCAAATTAGCTCACTAAGCCAAAATCCCGCTCCATTACTAAATCTAGATAGTGCGAAATTAACTAAAGTTCTAACCGAAATTGTTCCAAATATTGCTGGTAAATCACGATTTACATGATAGTTATCAATTTCACTTACAAAAGACTCTAATCTATCTCTTGCACCACTTTCACCAACTTTAATAAAATCTTGATTAAAACCTAATTTACTAATTTTTGGAAATTGACAATTATTAATTGGCACCATATTAGTTAAATATTTTTCTGATAGATAAGATTTTACAACATATCGATTATTTAAACAGCTAAGCCATGTTCTTTTATGGACTATATACTGTATATGGTTTATTACTTTTAGTCAGTATTTGATCTTTAGCAAAAATAACTTGGTCTTGAAATAATCTAAAATTACATTGCAAATTTAATAAAGTTTGTGCAATATGATTATCACGCTTAATTGCCCAAGGTTCATAATCCTCATTAGCATATAGATTCTTCATATCATATTGTTTAATTAACTTTTATAAGATAGTTTTCAGGATCACCTAATTCAACAATTAAGTTTGTCCCTTGTGGTTTCAATTTTTGATTTAGTTCATGCAATGAATTGTCAATAAATTTAACTCGTGGATTATCTGGTTTTAAATTACCTAAGATCTCTTTATCCCAAATGAAGCAACAAATGGTAGCCCCATTTAATAAAGCTTCATACAAAGCCCTATTATCAGTAATTCTTAAATCACGCCGAAACCAAAATAGATTATTTGCGGTAATTAACATTTAATAGATATATTATACTAAACAGGTAAATTAAACTTGGATATTATTACGAGGTTTACTGTCATGATTATTCTGTTTTCTGCGCATCCGGCTAAGTGGCATAAATAAATAGATAACAAGAATAACTGCAGCAACCCCTAACACTGTATCAAGAATTCGTTCTTTAGTAATTCTGGTTCCATAGTCATTTATCATATTAAATAAAATTGTAACCATAGCTGTTAAAAAAAACACATATGCACCATAATGTTTTGCGATAGAAATAACAATAAAAAATAGTGCTGGGAACATCAAAAAGGCTAAAACAACTTTACTATGAATGATAGAAATTAATATTATGGCAAGCACACTGCCCCAAATAGTTCCAAAAAATCTATGACTAATTCTCTCCCAAGAAAAATCATGATCAATTTTTAATATTAGTAATGCAGTCATTGGTGCCCAATAACCTTCTGGTAAATTAAAAAAATGAGAAATTGCATTAGCTAAAAATACTGCAACTGAAATACGAATTGCAAATAAAATATCTCGCTCTTCGTAATTAAAAATTTTACGCTGACGATAAATTAATAAATCCTTCGTTGAATATTTCACATAATAAAATAAACTATGAATATAACTAAAAAAAACCAAGCTTAATCCACCTAAAGTGAAGGAAGCCGCATATATAAAGGAATCCTTGGTTGAAGCTGGAAATCCCGAATTTACAATCACAACATTCGCAATAAATAAACTACTTATTGCTGTTAGATCAGTCTCCGAACTAGTTACACCAACCATAAAAGTAAATATTAATAAAATTAATGATAAAAGCAAAAAATTATCGGCAATAGCACAACCAATAAATCCAGCAAAACCCGCTAGAAAACAAAAAATAGTTGTTATAATTAAACGCGTCTTAACTGTAAAGGTCAAAGCGGCTGCTTCAATAATTGAAACGATAAACATCCCTAAAATAGCCTGAATTAAAGCAACATTATTTGACCCTGATAACACAAACCAAAGACTTAGAATTGTGCCTAAAATTCCAGAACGAATTCCTAGATGTATAGTTTCACGATTAAAACTTAAAAATTTATTATGTGATAACATAATTGACCTCAAGTATACCTATATTAACTTTATAGTTAGATATTAGCTAAATATCTCTATTAACATTAGTAACAAATTTGTTTAAATAAATCAAAATAATTAGCAAAAGTTTTTGCCACACAATTATAATCATTAATAATCACATCTACTCCAGCAACTGCTACTAAAGAAAAACACATAGCCATTCGGTGATCATTATAAGTATCAATGGCAATACCTGAATTAATTTGTTGCGGCGGATTAATTAAAATACTTGATGAGGTAATAATAACAGTTGCACCTAACTTAGTTAACTCATTATACATTGCTTGTAATCTGTCAGTTTCTTTAACTTTCCAACTTGCAATTCCCGTAATCTTTGTTTGCCCCTTTGCAAACAAAGCTAAAACAGCAATAGTCATTGCTACATCTGGCATATCTTCCATATCAATTGTTATACCATTTAACTGGTGAGCTTTAACGGTTATTGAATTAGCTAGATATATGACCTTTGCCCCCATTTTAGCTAGAATCTTAGCAAAATTTCTATCACCTTGCAAGCTACTTTCCGATAAATTATTCACAGTAATTTCACCAGCTAAACTTGCCATGGCCAAAAAGTAACTCGCAGAACTAGCGTCAGGCTCAACCGTATATTCAATTCCATTTAAGCTATTATTTTCGCCTAAATTTTTCGGTAGCAAATAATTTTTTTCTTTTGTACTTATTAGAAAACCAAATTTTTTAAGAATCTCACAAGTTATATTGACATAAGGCTGCGAAATTAATTCATCCTGAATATGAACGGTTAAAGAACGTTTTAACAAAGTTCCTGCAATTAAAATTCCAGTCAAATATTGACTTGAAACTTTACCACTTACATTTAACTGATTAACTAAATTATCCGAAAACCCTTCTAATTTAAGCGGCGGAAAGCCAGGATTTTCAAGATAGGTTATATTAGCTCCAATTTGGCGTAGAGCATCAACTAAATCAACTATTGGACGCTCTTTCATACGCTCAATACCAGTAACGATATAAGATCCTGGCATAAGGGCTAAAACAGCTCCTAAAAATCGAACTGTGGTTCCTGAGTTACCACAAAATATAGTTATATCAGATACTGGGAATTCACCATCACAACCCTCAATTTGATATGATGCTGTGCCGTTTGGATTTTTCTTAAGTAAAGTAATTTTTACCCCAAGCTCTAACAGAGCTTTCAGCATTAACTCCACATCTTCTGAAACTAGAGGAACATTATGAATAACACTGACACCATTAGCAATTGCTGCAATTGGTAAAACACGATTCGCTATACTTTTTGAACCTGGTAAGTCTAGATTAGCATAAATTTTTTTACAAACTGAAGATAAATTTAAGTGTTGCATAGTTATTATTTTTCTGTTCCGTATGCTTTATGTCTTAAATAGTGATCCATAATTACTAAAGCAGCCATAGCATCAACGACTGGCACAGCTCTTGGCAAAACACATGGATCATGACGTCCATCTGCTTTTAATTTAACTAATTGATGATCTAAATTTAGGGTGTCTTGCTCCTTATTAATTGTGGATACTGACTTAAATGCCACTCTAAAATAAATATCTTCTCCGTTTGAAATTCCACCGAGAACTCCACCCGCATGATTAGTTTTAGTAGTAACCTTATTATCTTTAAAAATAAATGCATCATTATGTAAACTACCAGGTAATTCAATTCCTGAAAAACCTGAACCAATCTCAAAACCTTTTACCGCATTAATACTTAACATAGCTTTTCCCAGATCAGCATGTAATTTATCAAAAACAGGATCTCCAAGTCCAACTGGAACATTACGAATCACACATTTAATTACGCCACCTATTGAATCTCCTGTATTTTTCATGTGTTCTACCAATTCAATCATTTGAGGTGCTATATTATGATCTGGACAGCGCATAATGTTTGCTTCTACATCTTTCAATGATACAGAATTTTGATTAATTGAGGCTTTAATCGATCCAACCTGTTCAACATAACTAACAATTTCAATACCTAATTTCTCAGATAAATATTTTTTAGCAATTGCACCACTTGCAACTCTAGCAAGAGTTTCTCTAGCACTCGCTCTTCCACTACCACGATAATCGCGGATACCATATTTCATAAAATAAGTATAATCGGCATGAGATGGTCGAAATACTTTTTTTAATTCATTATAGTCTTCTGACCTTGCATCACGATTATAAGCTAATAATAAAATTGGCGTTCCTGTAGTCTTACCTTCAAATACACCAGATAGGATATGAATAATATCTGCTTCATTTCTGGGCGTAGTTATAGAACTTTGCCCAGGTTTTCGGCGATCTAATTCAAGTTGAATCTCTTCTTCAGTAACACTAATATTGGGTGGACAACCATCAATAATAACAGCCAATGCGCCACCATGAGATTCTCCACATGTGGTAATTTTAAATATTTGGCCAAAACTGTTTCCTGACATTTATTCTAATCCTACAATTTGTTATTTTGCTTTTTTCTAGAAAACTCTATAATTACATCAAATAATTGAGCAACTAAAGTATAAGGTAAATTATTTTCCACACATAAATTTGCATGATAATTTTTAAGCCATTCTTCACGCTCTAAATCAAATATTGGTAAATTATTTAATGCTTTAAATTCTCCAATTTGTTGCGAAATTTTTTGCCGACTTGCAATGCACTCAATAATATTTTTATCAATTGCATCAATCTGCTTTCTTAATTCTTTAAGCTGAGTCATAAATTAATCCAATCGCTTAACTATAATAAAATTAGTAATATTCGGCTTAATATCTTCAATACCTTGACTAATTACCATTAAATCAAATTTATCCGAAGCAAGCTTAGGACCAATTACTGCAATATTGTTACCATTTAATTTACCGCACGACAAATCACGAATAGCACGAGCCATATCACCATAATCAATTAATTTAGCATGTTTTAAATTATCTTCAATATATTTTTCACACTGATTAAATGCAGGTTTATAAGAATAAATTGTATCAATTTGTCTAAGATCTAATTTAGTTTTAGAAATTAAACATTGCTCAATTGATAACCCCATACTTTCAATAAAAGAAAATTTATATTTCCCCATCGCCACAAAAGCATCAAAAACAATTCCACTATTATTATTAATAACGGGGAATACCCCTAAATCAATTTGATTTTGATTAAGAGCTTTTAATACACCATCCATATTGATTAAAGGTACAATTTCATAATCGAAAATTGCATGTTTTTTAGTATAACTGATTCCAGCTTGTTCTGAAAATGAACCAATATCACCAGATATGCCTATTTTCATTACCATAATCTATTTAAATTCCAGCAATTTTTAATAATAATTCTTTTGTATGTTCCCAACTTAAACATGGATCGGTAATAGATAAACCATTCATGTCAATTTCAGCTACTTTTTCAATATTTTGATTACCCTCTTTGATATAACTTTCCAACATAAATCCTTTTACTAAAGGTTTTAAATCTGGACGTGATTTTAATTTATCTAATATTTCTAACACAATTTTACCTTGGGATAAATAGTCTTTCTTACCATTAATTAAGCAATTATCATGGCTTACATCTACTACTATCGCTGGATTTTTTACGTTATCTTCTTTTAGATATTTGTAGGCTTCCTCAATAAAAGGAATATCGTAGTTTGGCTCTTTATTCCCGCCCCTTAATACCAAATGCACAAATGGATTTCCGGCTGTTTCAACTTCATAACCATCAAATACAGCAACGTGTGAGTGTTGGGCCGCAACTACTCCATTAACCCCTATTTTTAATGAACCATGGGTTGGGTTTTTCATACCAACAGGAAAATCAATTGATGAAGCAAAAATTCTATGCTCCTGGTCTTCACTACTTCTAGCACCAATTGCTACCCAAGATAGTAATTCAATAAATCCACGAGCATTATGGGTAAATAAAGCCTCATCCGCAATTGGAAGGCCCATTTCTACAACTTTTACCATTAAACTTCTGGCATAATTTATTCCACGCTCAATATCAGGAGGCAATAGTGGATCTGGTTGATTAACAGGTCCAGTCCACCCCTTTACTGTTCTTGGCTTTTGAATATAAACCCGCATCACTATTTTTATTTTATGCTTAATCTGTTCATTTACTTCTTGAAGTAATTTTGCATATTCTAATACCGAATCATATGGCCATGCTGAACATGGACCTACAATAAACAATAACCGATCATCAGCCCCACTTAAAATATTTTGAATTTCACGTCTATCTCTTTGTATATTTTCATAGCCAGTTTTTGATAATGGGTAATTTTCAATAATTTTTTCGGCACTGGGTAATTTTTTTATAACTTTATAAGTCATTTGTGTGGCTCCTTTAATTCCTTAAACGCCTGAATAATAACGCTCTTTGATAAATGATGTGTATATTTACCATTTTTTATATATACCGAACCAATATCACTTAATAAAACCGAATGAATTTTATTATCCTTATTTTTTTTATCACGAAGCATAGCTTTTATTACATCTTTAATCTCAAGATTCTGAATAAGTTTGCTCGTAATTCCTAATCTTGCAAGTAACTTAACAAGTTGCTCATAATTATCTTTAGATAAAACCCCCATAATTTGAGAAATTTTTGCTTCAACAAGCATACCGATAGCAACTGCAAAACCATGTAAAATTTTATAATTATTTAATAATTCAATCGCATGACCAATTGTATGCCCAAAATTTAAAATAGCGCGTAAATTATCTTCTCTTTCATCTTTACTAACCACATCAGCCTTAACCTGAACTGATTTTTTAATAATTGCGGTAATGACACTTTCATTTTTAAATAAAATTCGTGTTAAATTACGTTTCAAATAATTAAAACTATCTTTATCATAAATTAGAAAAGTTTTAATCGCTTCAAATAAGCCATTAATTAATTGATTATTCGGTAATGTTTTTAAACAAGCACTATCAATTAAAACCACTTCAGGCTGCCAGATTGCCCCGATCAAATTCTTCCCATACTTAGTATCAATTGACGTTTTACCGCCAATGCTACTATCAACCATAGATAACAATGTTGTTGGAACTTGGATATATTTAATCCCACGCATATAGGTTGCTGATAAAAATCCAGTTAAATCACCGACAACCCCGCCACCGATTGCAACGCACAAAGTATCACGATCAAATTTATCTTTTAACATTTTTAATTCCAAATCTTCTTTGACCTTGGAGTTTTTCGACTTTTCGCCTGGCTTTATTACCAAACTTAAGACTTTATGAGTTTTTTTAAGACTTAATTGTATTTTTTTTACATATAACTTATTTACATTAGTATCAGTAATTATAACAATCTGTTTTCCTGAGTAGAATTTACTAATCCAAATTAAGAGATTAGCTAAAATATTTCGTTCTATAACTATTGGATAACTATGTGGGTTTGGTTTTGTAGTTACTTGACATACTATATTTTTATCTAGCATTAATAAACCTTAAAAATGTAAGAATGTATTGTAGCACAAAGAGAATTAATCATGCAATGCCCAAAATATTCTTTAATTTGTATATAAATCACACATGATTAACTATATAGAGGGTCAAAATTATGGTGCTGTAAAATTAAGATCCATGTTTTGATCTTCTAAATATTAGCTAATTTTACACCATGTAACAACATATATTTAAATATTAAAGTCAACCTTTCTAGGTTGACCTATTTTTTAAAATATTAAAAATCTTTATATTATTAATTTATTGCTCATAAATATCATCTAATTATAACAAATCCATGGCTTGGAGAATCAACTAGGACATTACTTGGCGGTGCAGTATCAAATTTTGGGCATCCTCCATCTTTATGATCTGTAAAGTGTATATTGGCTGATGACTCATTTAAATTATTTGTTAATTGGATGGTTCCAGATATCTCATCAAGCCAAGTCGTGTAATGAATTTGAACTATTTGATGTGGGGAAATTATGCATGGTCCATTTTCTACTGAACCAGATTCCGATGAAATAGCAGAACACTGCTTTGGATCAATATTTACAAAATCAACATTCCCATAATAGCCTTGATCTGAAGTAAATTTTACCGTAAAAGATGAATTTGAAGTATTATAAATAGCTGCATCGCATGTTGCAAAAGCTGTTTGTTTGACAGCTACCAACATTAGCATGATGAATGGGATTATGTATTTAATGAGACTAAACATATTATTCTTAATAAGCATTTATTTTTCTCCCACGTTAGATTCAATAACAAAAAAGCCCGGATTAGGATAATTTACTTTTACGACTGTATTTTGTAAATATCCATTTTCTAAATTTGGACATCCAGCATTTCCACTATTTGAAAATGATAATTGAAGGTTGGGATTATTATTGTTTAAGGTATTAGTAACATATATAAGCCCAGCACTCGTATCGTCATTAGTTGTATAGCTAATTTCAATAAGATCATTAGGATTTAATATACAAGGACCATTCACAACTTCACCATGTCTTATTTCGCTATTTGGACACTGACTTGGATTAATATTCAAAAAATATACATTACCATCCGAAGGGGAAAACTGCAAACGCCATTGCTGAGCCGTTGCATTATAAATATATGTGTTACATGTAGCATAGCTTAAAATCGGAGATTTTATTAGAATTAATAAAATTAGCCAAGAACTTTTTTTTCTAAACATCAGAATTCCTTTGAATACAGAGTTAAAATAATTTATATGATTTTCACAGGCCGGATTATTTCATTTTCTAAATGAATAATCTACGGTAATTCCTTGGGTAAATTTTTAGGTTGTAATATAGAAATAGTTGATATATGATAAATTAAATAATACATATTTTTAAATGATTAAAATAATAATTTTGGTAGATTTGCTAAAGAACAAAGTTATTTATGTGTTCTTAAATCCCCATAGAAAAATACTATTTTTAATATGCTTTCACGAGAAAACTCACCAGGGTTAGAACCCTGAACGCCCTGTGGAACCTGGAGGTTTAAAGCAGAATAATATTTTTGCCAAATCGGCAAAATTTGAGACGTTTTCCCATTAGTAAAATCCATCGGATTTTGCTGAAAGACAGCTTTACCATTATTGGCCATACGAAACGCATAATCAATTAATTCAGAGCAATAAAACGCTTTACCATAAGCATTAATAAAAGTAGAATTATATGGTTTCCCCAATTCTTCTTTAGCATAATCAATCGCCTTTGGAATTAATGGTTGATATTTAGGTAATAATCGCCCTACCATAACTCGAGGCTTACCATCTTGATCTAAGCTACGGTTAAGGAAGTCCTCAAGTGATGTAATCACAACACCTGAAGAACGAGCTTCGATAACCATAGGTTTAGGTTTAATGCTTATTATCATTGAAACATGTGAAACATAAGAATTTTTAAATCCGTAAGTTACATAATTAATACCATCACATAACTCACCACAATTTAAATCTTGAAATAATAAATCGCCATTTTGTAATTGATAATCAATTAAATAGATCGGATTAAAAGCAATCGCATGATTGAGATAAAAAAAGATAAACCCTAAAAATAACGATCTTAATCTAAACATAATATCTTTATCTCATCATGAATTTAAAAAAAATTTAATTTGCAATAGCCTTAAAACTTTCAATATCATCTTTTCTAATTGAAGTTAAATATTCAGGTAAAGTATCAAATTCATTACCTGAAATTATATACAAATAAGTATACCCTTTTTCATGCAAGGTTTTTGCAACTGTTGTACCTTTCATAATACTATTATTATAATTATTATCCAAACAAATTTTAGTATCATGATCATATTTATCTAAATTTTTTAGAAAATCCTCAGGATTATTATATTTGTCAACATTGCAGTGTTTAAATGCAAATTTCGCCAAAACATTCGCAAAAACTATATCATCATCTACAATAACAACTTGAATTTTGTCATCTAATTGCTTTAATGATTCAGGTCTAGCAACTTTAATGGTTACACTAAAGGCTAACTCTTTAGGTAAAATTTTGGTTTTAGTGGCATTAGCCATTTGCTGCACTTCAAAATTTGCATAATGGCTAGTAACTAATATTGAACGAGTAATTTTCACTTGTTCCACAATTTGTAAACCATTAAATTCTTGTTTTAATAACTCAAAATCAGTTAATAGAAAAACTTTGTCTTTTTCATCTGGGCTTAAATGACCAATATAATCAATTGCATCTTGCCCAAATGTAAAGTGTTTAAGAATGACATTAGGAGTTTCTGAATGAAAACGAGCTGCCCATGCATTATGGATTGATCTATCATCATCTAAAATAATAACGGTATCATCTGAATTCAAGTAAATGGTATCAGCAACCCAATTAGGCTGCTTTACCCTAGGAAACGTTAGCACAACTTGAACACCTTTACCTAAAGTTGAATTTATTTGTAATGTTCCAAGACTATGCTGTAAAGTTTCGCGCACCTGTGTCAAACCTAAGCCATGACCGTCATCTTTACCTTCAGTAATAACCTCATTATTCATAATTTTATTAATTAACTCTTGAGACATGCCTTTACCATTATCTTCAATAATAACCGTTGCGCTTTCATCACTTACTTTTAATTTTAAAACAACATGTCCCGAACCACCTTTAAATGCATCAACTGAATTATTAATTAGATTTGAAATCATACGATTAAAAGCACTTGAAATAATATTAATAAAAGCAAAATTACTATCATCTCCAAATTCATAGTCAAACTTAACAGCTGTATTTTTATACTGATATTTTTTTTGGCTCAAAATCTGTAATAATGATGCAGATAATAAAATTGGTTCAGCATTTGTTTCATTAATTGAAAGTAAACTTTCTTTAGGCTCATACTTATTAAGCAATTGATTAGCAATATCCTCCATATTATTAACCGCAGACCGCAAAGTAATACGTTCCATTTCTGGAATATCATGCATAGTTGTAACTACCATTTTTAAACTTGCAAGTGGCGATCTAATATCATGAACAACTTGAGCCGCAAGTTTATTTATCTTATCTTTTATTTTATTTCGTTCAGCAATTACTTCAATAACATAAATTAGAAAATCGTTTAAGATAGCTAATTCCGCAATATTAATTTTATTTTGATTTTTTTCATTTGAAGGTTTATCTAAAAAATTTTGGATTGTGATATTTAGTTGATGAATGGAACGTTCAAAAATATATGAAATAACCAAAGACAAAAATATCGCAAAAATTATATAACAAAACATTGTATAAGGCAATAATGACATTAAGCGCGGATTATTAACCCCAAAAAAATGAGCCAAAGCTAGAAAAAATGAGATGGTAATTACCACTATAGATGCAGTCCATCCTGCAAAAATACTTTTAATTGATCTATCTTTATCAAAGGCACCAATTTGCACATCATCTGGTTGAGTAATTAAAAATATTAATCCACTGATTAATATTGTAGAGCTAAAAAACCAAAAATCATTTCTAAAAACAACCATACTCGGACTATCAGTATACATTACATAAGATGTTAAAAAATTAGCCCCAACTAAACTAATAGTCCCAGCTGCAAGCAATTTCATTCCAATGCTACGAGCACAAATTAATACACACATTGCTAAATTAAATATCAAGAAAAATAAAATACTACTAAAAACCAAGAAAATTGAAAACTGAGTACTCATTATAGAAAATGGTTTTAAATGTAACATACTAACCATATAAACTAAACATAAATCAATTAAAATAATTGTTAGACATATAAACCAATTCGCTTTAATTTTCAGGTTATGCTTAACAATCATAAACCAATATATAAAAGCAAAAAATATCCATATATAAGACGGGATTAAATAAATTAAAGAAATTTTTTGATTTACATCATTAATTTTTAATATGTAATTTATTATCATATAACAAATTGCAGAAACTAAAAGTGTAACTTTAGAATAGACAAACCAAGAAAATATTTTAAAATCTGCCTTACTAAATTTATAGCGAGCATACCACGAAAGCACTAAAATAATGCACATATTGTTAATTTCAAAAACTTCGCATATAGAGGACCATTGCTTGAAAAATAAGGTGTTACCCACTATAACTATAATTGTAAAATAAAGCCATAATAAAATTAAAGTAAAAATTGAATAATTTTTCATATAAACCCTACTCATTTTTATTGGTTAGTTTACATAATAGAGCACCAACCAACCCACCAACTAAAATTAAAAAGATAAGTAAATAGAATGATCTAAATCCCTCATTAACATATAAATAACCAAATCCAATTTGTAATCCAGCGGAACTAAACATTAATACAACATTCACCACAGACATTGCAGTACTAACTAAATTTTTTGAATTTAACTGTGCTACTTTAGCATAACCTATACTACGAATGCTTGAAAGAAAACCACATAGGCTAAAAATGAATAAATATACCCAATATTGTTCTGACTCAGAATGTATAGCAAAAAATAGTAAAAAGAAAATTATAAAACTTACTAGCCATATTGAATTACTTTTCTTTTTTATTCTATCGAATAAATGACTCAAAATCAAAGAACCAACAATTGAACCAATATAAATTGTTGAGGTAATAATAGATGCCAGATGAACAGATAAACCCTTATACTGTAAAAATTTAAATCCAAATACCGAACCCAAAATCATAACCATAATATCCATTGCACCAATAAATAAAGCGCATAACCAATTTTTATGATTTAAAAAAACTATAAGGATATTCTTAAATATATTTTTGTTTGTTTGCAAATTTTTTGTTTCCACTATTTTATTTGGAATACTAATTAATAAACATAGCCCAACCAGTATACTAATCCCTAAGGTAACGCCCATTAAGCCATACCAACCTAAATAATTACTGATTAATAAACTTGGCATTTGTGCAGCCATCCCACCACAAAAAGCAATCATTAAAACAATACCAATCCAGCTTGTCTGTCGATTATCTGGTATTAGCAAATTGACTAACTTAAAACATGAAATTAAAGCAAAAGCATGCCCACTACCAATAATCATTCGCGCAATACACATTTCATAGAAACTATTTGAAAGCATGAAAGCCATTATACCGCAACTAAAAATCACAATACCTAAAATCATAATATATTTTATTGAAAATCTATCTAGCAATAATCCAACAGGAATCAAAAAAAGACCATCGGCATAGAGGTAACTTGCTGATAAATAACTCATTTCAATAGAATTTAACTTAGATGATAAAACATGCCCTAGCACATTAATCAAACTCATTTGCCAGAATGCCAAAAATGGAAAAATTGCACTAATGAGAATAACCAAATGATTAGCCATGATTTTTTTGGTCATTACTTGAGATCCCTTGAGAGAAATATTCATATGTTGATTTAAGTTTGTCTAATGCTATTTCATAAATATCTGAAGAAATATTAATATTGAGAATATCATCACTATGAAAACATTTAATGTTATCATGAATATTTGCACCAGTACCATTTTGGATGGCACTATAGATTAGCTTTAATCTTGGTAAAATAAGCTCATTAATTAATTTTAATTCTAAAGATGTAGCTCTAACTAAAAGTTTATCTCTATGATATAAAGGATATATATGATTTTTAGCTAATTTAACAATTTTGTTTTGTAATTGATTAATTACATGATCATTATTCAATAAATAACTGAATAACTCCTCAAGTATAATATAAAGTTGGAATAATCTCCATCGAGCAATTAAATTATCTTTATATCCAACAGTCTCTCCTTTGTTATTTAAAATACCATCAATAGTACCAATAATATATTTTGAATAATCTAAAAATATATCCTGACTTTCTCTAACAATTATAGCTAATAAGCAGTCTTCAAGACCACATGTATAATATTCCTCACGTAATAAACATGCTTGTTCTTGGGCAAATAATATGACTATCTTATTATAAAATTCATAATCAATAATTTGTAAATGTTTTATTATCATAGCTCCAATTTCTTGTGCCAACTTATTTTTATCTATCCCATCAGGTAAGTTGTTTCGTAGTCCAAAATAGCAAAAAAAACGTCTCAAATTTCGCTTTAAAAATTCTTCGTCATTAAGAATCTCAAATCCCCACGGAAATATAACATCTAACTCAATGTGATATTTATCCTCAACTTTCTTTGTCATTTCAATTAAAAAACCACCCCAATAGGCAATATTAAAAATTTTCTTGCCATTTGGATTTACTATCCAAAAACTATTTTTATACATTGTAAATAATCCAAAATGTGAGTTAGTTAAATTTTTATTTTAAAATTTAGCTTAACATTATAGCATATATAGTATCTTTCTGTCTGGGTGAGTTGTTTCCACATTTTTTAATCCTTGTAGTCGCTAAACTAACTTAGATTATAAATCTGGCTCTCACCCTTTATCATACATTTTTAATTTTGTCGCATTTCATTTTTCATTTTGCGTTTAAATATGATGCCTTTAAGGTATAAAAATGCTATATAGCTATTAATCATAAATTAGCACTATTAATTTTTTTATACCTAGAATAACTTAAAGATTTATAATTACTAGTTAAAGATAAGCACTCTGATTTATCTGTTTAAGCGTAGGAAATTTAAATGGCACTCATCCTTGGAATAGAATCATCTTGTGATGAAACAGGAATTGCTATTTTTGATAGTCATCAAGGCATTCTAGCTCATTCACTATATTCACAAAATTCACATAATTTATATGGAGGGGTAGTTCCAGAACTTGCTTCGCGTAGCCATATTGAAAAAATCACTCTCTTAATTGAAGAATGTTTAACTAATTCCAAAATTGCACTTAACCAATTAGATGCGATTGCTTATACTGCAGGTCCAGGATTAAACGGAGCTTTATTAGTTGGTGCTGGAGTTGCCAATGGTTTAGCGTTTAGTTTAAATAAACCCGTAATTCCAATCCATCATTTGGAAGGACATCTATTATCTCCACTATTAAATGTAGATAAACCAGAACTGCCATTTATTGCACTACTTGTATCTGGTGGAAATAGTCAAATTATCGCGGTTCATGGAATTGGTAGCTATACATTGTTAGGCGAAACACTAGATGATGCAGCAGGAGAGGCATTTGATAAAACCGCAAGAATGTTAGGTCTTCCATACCCTGGAGGCCGTTATATTGCAGAACTTGCAAAAATTGGAACTGACACATATAAATTTCCACGACCAATGCTACATAGTGGGGATTTAAATTTAAGTTTTTCTGGATTAAAAACTGCAGTTTTAACACAAATTAAAAAATTTAATCCAGCAGAAATCCCACAACAAGAAAAAGCCAATATGGCTAAAGCAATTGAAGAGGCAATTACAGATGTTTTACTCGCTAAAATCAAGCAAGCGATTGATCAAACTCAAATTAAAACAGTTGTTATTTCAGGTGGGGTAAGCGCTAATTTAACATTAAGAAATAAATTTAACCAATTAAAAAATGTAAAAACATTTTACCCACCACTAGATTTATGTACAGATAATGGAGCGATGATTGCTCTTGCTGGTTTTTATCGTTTTAGCAAGGCTAAATTTGATTATAGTTTTTCAGTAATGCCTAGATGGCCACTTACTAACTTAGATCCAATCACCAATTAATTGAGACAAATATGCTTAAATCAATCATTCAAGAAATTTACCCACTTAGCCAATATAATGTAATATTAGCCAACGGTCAATATCCAAATAATGCATATTTAACAGATATAATTTTTGGTGCTCAAACATTGATTTGTTGTGATGGGGCCATTAATAACCTGATTAGACAACAAATCAATCCAGATTATATAATTGGTGATTGTGACTCCATCTCTAATGAAATTAAAAATGCATTTCAAAATAAAATTATAGTGATAGCGGATCAAAATAGCAATGATTTAACCAAAGCTGTGAATCTATCAGAGGAACTAAAACTTACCGATATTGTAGTTTTAGGAGCAACTGGGATGCGCGAAGATCACACCTTAGCTAATATTGGATTACTTACAACTTATGCTAAGCAAATTACAAACATTTGTCTACTTAGTGATTATGGAATTTTTACTACCCATTCGGGAACAGAAACTGTAAAAACATTAGTAGGACAACAAATTTCGTTTTTTACCGATATACCAGGCACTAAAATTAGCGCACCACAATTAAAATGGCCGCTAACTAACTACAAACTAGAGCATCGGTTTTCAGGAACTTTGAATGAAGCAACACAAAATTATTTAACAATTACAACTTCAGCTAATGTAATTTTATACCGCTCATTTGAAATTAAAATGATGAATTAAGTTTAGATGATCTATGATAATAGACTGCAAAGATTAAATTTATTAAAGCTGCAATCATAATTAACCACCACACCTTAGTAAAACTAAGAATAATCGAACTAATCACCGAGGCTAAAACCATGTAAAACGCATTTAAAATGTTATTTGCAGCAATAATTTGTGACCTAATCTCAATTGGAGCAATTAGTTGTAACTCACTATAACATGTAACTGAATAAAACCCCGCAAAAAAACCAATCATAAAAATCTCAATAAAGATAAACATTCCATGAATTGATGAAGTAAACTCATTAAGGCTTGACTGAAAGGAATATTCTTTAGAGTTAAGTAAGAGAAGAAAGATAGTAATACAAGATAAGCAAACCATACCAAAAGTTGCATAAGAATGTATAATTTTACCTCTCAATTGTCTGGCACAAACAAGTGACCCAACCCCTATGCTTATTGAAAATAATCCCATGATCACACTAAATACATGCCCATCACCACCAAAATAAATTTTTGTCAAAATTGACAATTGAGTAGTATAAATTGTACCAATTGCCCAAAACCACGAAATAGAGTGTAAATTACGCCTAATTTGCCTATTCTTAACAGCATTTTGATAAACAAAAAAAACATCTTTAAAAATATTAAGATAAAACGTTGGTTTAGTACCAATTGATGCTACTTTAAACATTTTAAAACTATAATAACATCCTACAGCACTTAGTAATAACAGTAAAGCAATTATGATATAAGTACCATGGCTTGACATTAACCAACTACCTAACCCCTGACCAACTAAAATTGCAATAAAAGTCCCCATTTCAATATAGCCGGTAGCTAATATAACATCTTCTTTTTCAAAATACTCTGGCAAAATAGAATATTTTATTGGACCAAAAAAAGTCGAATGAACTCCCATTAAAAATAAACTTAGAATAATGATAACTGGGAGATTTAAGATAAAGCCAATACTAGCAATTAGCATAATTAAAATTTCACAAATTTTAATTATTTTAACAATTTTGATTTTGTCATAATAATCAGCTATTTTACCAGCATAAGAAGAGAATAAAAAAAATGGCAGTATGAATAATCCAACGGCAAAAGTAATGGCTTGCTCTTCACTTAGATTTAAGATTTTACCTGCTGTATTATAGCTAATTAAGACTAGCAGAGCACTTTTAAGAAGATTATCATTGATTGCAGCTAAAAATTGCACTTTAAATAATGGATCAAATTTAGCTTTGAAAGATTTATTCCACATAACTTAGTTATCTTAATAATTAACAACTATACTTTAATTTTGTTTAATTACTTTGCACACCGTTTAAGGATAATTGTCCATCTTTAATAATCATATGTGTTTCTAGCGAGTTATTATTATTTTTTAAATAACCCTTTTTAAGCCATGTATTAATTTGACTATCTAATAGAATATTTACAACTTTAGTTAAAGCCTCAGCACTTTGAGGATCTATTTGCGCATTACCAGCACTTAATAAATATTTCATTTGCATAATAAATAAATAAGATAAAACTGGTTTTGGTACACTTATATTTATATCTAAAACAAGCTTTTGCATAAATTTTTGCTGCTCATCTAAATCATCCAATGTGAAATTATTAGTAGTAGCGCTTCCTGATATTTTAATTGCACCATCAGGAGAATTTAACTCAAATTTATTTAGATTGATTATGGGATTTCGCACCAAAATTGGACCAAAATATTTGGTCACTGTATTTAGCATATTTTCATCAATGACACTTTCTGATTTAGTTGATAAAGATTCAATTTTATCCGCTAGAATGCTAAATGCAGGTGAGTATATATGGCCTACCGATAAATCTAAATTCATTGGTCCATATACTTTAGAATTAGAGCTTAAACTATCAAATTTAACCAAGGCACTAGCTTTAAAGAAATTATCCACATCAGAACTGTTTGATGAATAATTAACATTACCTAATTTAAAATCAAACGGATCTAATGAATCAATGTTATTTAAAAATTCTGTAGCGCTAATTCCAGTTAACATATGAATTACATCTCCGGCTTTGAAGCCAAAAGTAATTTTATCTTTCCATGCAACTTCCAAGCTACCCAAACTTAAATTAGTTGTTCCAACTTTAATTTTATTAACACTGTATTTAGTATTTGAATTGTACTCTATAGCATTAATCTCAACTTTACCCTTAGTTGGTGCACTTAATGAAAACAATGGCATTGAAAATTTGTTTTTAAATTGATCAACTTTTTCGTTATAACCAATTGTCCAATTTAATCCACCCCAAACTACTTTTACCCCAGAAACAGCCTCATCATAATTAAAACTTGGTGATGAAATACGGTAACGACCAGATTTATTTAAGAAAATAGTGTTTTCAATTGAGATTGGAGTTTTTTTACCAAAAAAAGTATCTAAAATCTTTTTAAAATTATCTGGATATTCTATCGTAGTTTTAGCATAAGCTATTGATGGAACTGGATCTCCATTAATTAAAGCAGCCAATAGGCCATGAGTAACATGTGTCGTATATTTGATTGAATAACTCTGATTTAAAAATCCAGATAATGAAGATTCTGCATTGTTTTGATTTTGTGGTAATAATCTCAAAATATTTGAAATTGCCGCACTGTTAATTGCTAATTCAGTATTTTCATCTGACGAGAATAACCCTCTATTATATTCATGTTTTACTACTTTAATTAATTGTGAGTCGGTCATTCGCTTAAACTGTGTTTCTAATTCTGTCTGTGCCATATAACCAAAAACATATGCAGTAATTAGCTGTAATAAAACTAATGCAATTACGATTCCACCAATAAATTTTAGTTTTAATTTCAAAATTTTTCTCAACATGGATAAATTCCTAAATCTAATAATGATGCAACTATAAAAATTCGACTCAAATTAAGCATAAAAATATATAAATAGAATTTCTAATTGATTTATAATAGCCACATATGACGTGATTATAACACTTGTCAATTCAAATTATTTACATTTATTTTGTTATTTTATATGACAAATTTGGGATTTTGATTATTAACCCGAGATAAGGAAAACTTCATGGAATCATGTTTATTTTGTAACATCGTAAAAAAAGAACTATCCGCTAAAATAGAATATGAAGATGATGATATTATTGTTATCCATGATATTCAACCCAAAGCTGATATTCATTTATTAATAATTCCTAAAGAGCATATTGGTTCGATGATTAATCTTTATGACCGCCATGTTAATCTAATGGGAAAAATCATGCTCACAACTAGTAAAATCGCCGCTAAATATGGATTAGAAGGTTATAAAGTGCAAATCAATAATGGGGTAAAAGGTGGTCAAGAAGTATTTCATTTACATGTCCACTTAGTTGGAAATAAATAGTTTTATTATTCTTAGAAAGTTTTGATTATGGGTAGCTTGAGTATTTGGCATTGGTTATTAGTATTATTAATTATTGTTTTAGTTTTTGGCACAAAAAAATTAAAAACTTTAGGACGTGATGTAGGTGAAACAGTAAAAAACTTTAAAGAAGCTGTAGCAGAAGATAAAGATGTCAATAAGCCTAATCAATAGAATTAATTTTAAATAAACTTTTAGAAGCTAAACTATGTTTGGTATCAGTTTTAGTGAGATTTTACTGGTTTTGATTATTTCATTACTTGTATTTGGACCTAAGCAATTACCTCAAATTGCTAGAACTATTGGCTTATTAATTTATACTTTAAAATCTAATTTTGATAATTTGAAACAGCATCTTTATCAAGAAACTGGCATTAAAGAGTTAAACAAAACTAAAGATGCTATCGCTAACTCTTGCCTTAACTTAAAAAATCAACTAAATGAAACTTTTATACAAGTGAAACCTATAAAAAAACAAAAGCAGAGCTTTGAACAACCTGATTTATTTATTGAAGATCATGATTAAAATATGACAAATACTAATTTAATTTCTCATTTAATTATACTTAGGAAAAAACTAATTTTGATCTTAGTAGTTTTTCTGCTGATATTTTTAAGCCTGATTCATTTTGCTAATTCTATCTATGCAATCCTTGCTGACCCTCTTTTTGCATATCTTCCAAGCGACACCAAATTAATTGCAACAGATATTCTATCGCCATTCTTAGCACCTTTAAAATTAACAGCTTTGATTTCATTTCTAATTGCTATGCCCCATACAATTTATCAAATCTGGAGTTTTATAAATCCAGCGCTATATAAAAAAGAAAAAACCTTATTTGGAGTTATTTTAATCTTCGCCATTATTTTATTCTTATTGGGCATTTTATTTAGCTATTTTATTGTATTACCCTCAATATTCCATTTTATTAACAATATTAAATCAAGTGAGATTCAGATGATGACCGACATAAACAAGTATTTGGATTTTGTCTTAACTTTATTTATGCTATTTGGGATTTGTTTTCAGATTCCTCTAATTATTTTTTTACTTAACTATTTTGCTATTATTAGTCGAACACAGCTAATTAAATTAAGACCATATATTTTTGTTGGATGCTTTATCTTAGGGGCAATTATTGCACCTCCTGATGTAATTTCTCAGACACTATTAGCTATACCTCTCTATGTATTATTTGAGATAGCTTTGGCTGCTAGTAAAATTTTTATTAAGCCACTAGAAATCAACCATGATAGTGACTTAGAATCATTAATTTAAAATTATTTGCTAGGATTAAAACATGTCTAATTTAGTTGAAGCAATACCAAACTTTAACAACACATCTACATTACTCGATTTAGGTTTTATTTTAGCAATTGCAATATTGTCAATGTCAATTCATAAGTTTAATCAACCTTCAGTTTTAGGACAAATTATTGCTGGTTGTGTAATTGCAATTTTTAAACATTATCATCTTACTTTTTTTATCAATTTAAGTAACAATCAAATATTATTGTTTTTCGCTCAATTAGGTAGCATTTTTTTATTATTTGATATCGGACTTGAATCAAATTTTTATGAAATTAAAAATACTGGTAAATATGCCTTAACAACTTCTTTAATCGGAATCATTATCCCATTTTTTGTTGGCTATTACGTAATTGCTAAATTAATTTTACATTCGGACAGTTTGCCATTTTCACTTCTAATTGGTGGGATTTTATCAGTAACATCTACAGGAATATCTGTGACTATTTTTAAAGAATTAGGCTTAATAAAGACCAAAGAATGTCAGTTAGTTTTAGCAGCTTCTATCTTTGATGACATCTTAGGGCTTATTATCCTTTCTCTTATTGTAGGCATAATAACTTCTGGCGCTATTAATTTCACAATTGTTATATCTCCCCTTATAAATACCATTTTGTTTTTTGGCTTAGCCTTCCTTATTTATAGAGTATTTATCAATAAGTTTATTGATAAATATCTAATTAAGATTAGCCGACACTATGATATGTTGCCACTCACTTTAGTCACACTCTGTTTATTATTTGCATATTTTGCAAGCTATCTTAACCTTAATTATACTATTGGGGCATTTATTGCTGGATTAATTCTTGATATTAAATATTTTAATAATTATGATAAAGCTCAAATAAAAGATACTGACATTAAAGTTGCAGTATCAACACTTGGCAAAATCTTAACTCCAATATTTTTTATTTATGCAGGAATGCAAATTGATCTAATCAACGCATTTAATTGGCAAACTATTGAGCTTGGATTACTAATTAGTATTTTAGCAATTTTCAGTAAATCAATCTGTGGAATATTTTTACCAACCAATATCAATAAATGGCTAGTTGGATTTAGCATGGTACCGCGTGGAGAAATTGGAATTATTTTTGCAGTTACAGGACTGGAATTAAAAATTATTAACTATGAATTTTATACGATATTGTTATTTATGATAATAATAACATCATTAGTAACTCCAATTATTCTAAATAAACTTATAAAAAAACAGCCCCTTACTAATAATTAATATCAAATTAAAACTCAACATTATTGAATCTAGTATTATAGCGAATAATTTATTGGTTATTTTCCGACTTGTATATACCCAAGGTTGTGCAGTTAAAACCATAATTGGCACCATGATGATAACTATGGCAAGTATAAATAACCAATTGAATATAGCACAGGTAAATCATGCTTAGGAACTATATTTGCTAAATAGACAACAGCTGAAGTTGCACCAACTAATAATTTATGTGAATTATTATACAAAAAGAATAATCGAATTATTACAGTTATGCGACAAAAACCTAGAATACCCGACTTAAAACCAATCAAAAAACAGACTAAAATTCTAATTTTGAGAGGTATATCACGCTTAACCGGATTTTTATATTACTTAATTTTGTTAAAAAAACATATAAAAAGAAATAACAAATAAGAAAACTCCAAAAACCCTTTCTAGAACTCCCCTTTGAATTGATGCTGCCAACATTGCTCCGCAGATATTTCCAATGCATACATAAATAGTCATGCTTTTAAAAATGTACCAATCAATATTATTATTTTTATAATCTAAACAACTACAGAAAAAACCTATTAAATACTGTGACCAAAATACAAATACCGATTGCAAAATGCATAGCATTATTGCTGAAAATCCAATAAATAATTTAAAATAGATAAAGTCAGCAGAATTGCACTACATCAATGTGCTTACGTATAGCATAATAAAATCAGGCACCTAAGTGCCTGATTTTATTATAATTATATAAAAAATTATTGAGGGGCTGAATGTGGAAAGTCAGCATTACAATCATAATCTGGACTGCCCTTCAAAAATGTTGCACAACTTTTCGCAATTGTATCTTTAGCTGTAGCACGAATTGATGATTCCACTGACGAATTCGGTTCCGAATACATTTGCCAAATAATTACACCATTAGTCTTCGTTGCTTGTTGAGCTAAAATATTACTAACCTCTGATTCTGTTAATGGTATTTGTCCTGAAGCATTCCTTGGAAAAGCTGGTTTATTAACTTCAAACCCAAATTGAACTTTAGGATTAACATTATATTTTGCTGGCAAGAATGTTACTTTTCCGCTATTTGACTCAATTGTTAAGCTAGCTTCAGATGTATTAGGATTTTTAAGCCAATTATTGTAATCTCCGACATAAGCATCTACTTGGCTTGCAAGATCCATACTAGCGCCAGCATATGGCGGACACTTAGTAGTATCGTCATCACATAGATCATAAGTCATAAGACCTAATGAATCAATTCGATCTACCACAGGCTTATCTAAATAAGTCAAGTTATACCATAATCCTTTTAGATTACCCCCCCACCAAAGTCCACCATAGGTATTTACTGAATCTAAACTTGAATCTGAATAAACAAATGACATAATTGGTCTCGCTCCAACAGGAGGTGCGGCAGTTGCAAACATTAAATTTTTTGCATTTGGATTATTTTCAAGAGAATTTAAAATCGCATCCAATTTAGCAATTGTTATTGGCATAATTTCTGGACCTGAACCACTAGCTTGCGCCCCTCCTCCATACTGAGCTAAATTTTTATAACTTGGAGAGCTTCCAATTGATTCAGCAATTGCTGTTGCCCATGGATTACCATTCCATTGAATTGCATATTTATCAGCATGCCAAAACTCCTCATAATCAATATCAATACCATCAACACCTAAATCAAGAGCCAGTTGAACTATATTATTATAGGAGGTCTTAGCATTTTGAGCTTGATCTGGATCATTTGGATCCGGAAACCAATCATATGTTGAACTTTCATCACCACAAGCACTACCATAAACAGGATAATTACAACTGTAATTCCACCCACCAACTGAAATAAAAGCTTGGATATTTTTAGCGCGCGAATTAGCAACAGCATCTTTTAACTGTTGAAATGCATACTGACCTTGGTCATTAGGATCACCGTTAAAAAACCCTAAAATACCTGTATTAGCAAGATCCCCACTAGTATAATTTAATAATGTAGGTCTAACAAAAGAGAATATTACTCGATTAAAATTAGCCTTATCTACTAAAGCCAAATCATTAACATATGTTTTTAATTGATCCAAATTATCAATTAAGAGATATACAGTTACGATATTATTACCATTATCACTATTTGATTTAGTAACACTATTTGTATTTAAGACTTGCACATTATTTTGTGAGTTATTATTAGCTAAAGTAGATGAAGAATTTCCACTACCACTATTACAACCACCAACAACAACAGCACCTAAAATAAAAGCCGACATCAATGTTTTATTAATATTCTTTTTACTAACTAAGCTCATAATTAATCTCCATTTTCGCATAAATTAATCTAAGTAATATTTATTATTGTTGTAATCATTTAATTGTTATTATTATAACAGACATAGTCCTCAAAAGTCAAGATTTATTATCAAATATCAAAGGTTTATCATTCAAAATGAGACACCGCATATAGTTTCAAAGATTCAATATTTGCAGCAAATAAAAGTGGATTGTTTTTAGAGCGTTGTAGACCCATCAAATTTTGGTAACAACGCTTTTCAACAATTATGTATATATAGAATCCATAATGGTTATTCTAGCTCAATATTGTCAAAAGATTTTTATGCAACAAATTACAGCTATAACAATGTGGTATTCAGTTTAGAAAATTAATCATAGTGCACTATTTCGTTAACCTCACTCCAGGTAACGTGTTTAGGCAAATGAATTATACAAATTTTATTGTGTATTCTTTTGTACAAAATTCAGCATTAAATAAATCTTAATAAAAAAATTTTGTTATAATGATGCACTTATTAAATTACACCAGATTTTCTTACTAAGGGTAGATATGCAAAAACCTAAATATAAAAGAGTATTAATCAAACTATCTGGAGAAGCATTAAACGGTGGTGGCACCAATATTTTTGATCTTAAAATCGTTGAAAATGTTATACAACAAATCAAACAGTTAGTAAAATTAAAGGTTCAAGTAGCTATCGTCATTGGCGGAGGTAATATTTTTCGTGGCTTAAATGCAGAAAAATTTGGACTACAAAAAGCCAACGCTGATTACATGGGAATTTTAGCTACAGTAATTAATGGGATCGCTCTTAAAGATTTTTTCATTCATGCCGGCATTGATACAAGTCTATACTCTGCAATAAAAATCGGTGAAATTGTTCATGGTTATAATCGTGATCAAGTTATAAATGATTTAAATCAAAATAAAGTAATAATTCTTACGGCTGGAGTCGGTAGTCCATTTTTTACTACAGATAGTGGCGCAGCTCTTCGTGCAATTGAAATAGATGCTGATTTACTAATTAAAGCCACGAAAGTTGACGGAGTTTATGACTTAGACCCAAAAAAATCGACTAAAGCTAAGAAATATCAGAATCTTACCTTCAAAGAAGCAATCAATAAAAATTTAAAAATTATGGACATTTCAGCTTTTGACCTTTGTCATCAGCATAAAATTAATATTTTAGTATGCGATCTTTTTTGCGTTAATAGTTTACAAGATGCAGTAGCCGGAAAACCGACTGGCACAATAATTCATATATAACAAGGAATATATCAATGGAAAATAGCTATAGTAATATTTTTAGACAACCAAAAGCCTTCTATGTAATTTTCATGCTTGAAATTTGGGAACGTCTTCTTAATGCTGGAATAATGTCAATTATTGCTATATTTCTAATGAAAAAATTTGGAATGAATGAAATGGATTCAGCCAATATTACCGGTTCTTTTGGTGCATTATGCTATGCTTTTATTGTTATAGGTGGTGAACTTGGGGATAAATGGTTTGGGATTAAAAGATCTATTTTACTGGGGTTAATTTTCATACTATGTGGATTTTTAGCTCTTTATTATGTTGAATATCATATTGATAATAGCCATGTTATTAATCATGATTTAATCTATTTTTGTCTAGCATTTTATATTATTGGAATGAGTTTATTTAAACCTAATCCATCAAATTTATTGTCTCTATATTATCCACAAAATACAGATTTAGATTCTGTATATACTTATTATTACATGGCAATTAATGTTGGAAGCTTAATTGGTGCATCAATAATTCCTGTTGTTATTGTTAAATATGGTTATTTATATGGCATTACCATATTAATTATTGCAGCATTAATTGCAATTGCATGTTACATTATTGGTTATCCTATTATTAAAAATAAAGATAATCAAGTTGGAAACACAAAGTTGTCATTATCAAAAATAATCATTTCCTTGATAGGAACTTCAGTAATTCTCTATATTACAGGCGAAATGCTCAAATATAATACGCTGGCCAGTTGGTTTTTATATTCACTATTTTTTATCAGTGTAATTTATTTTATTCATCTAATTAAATCTGCCCCAACACCTTCAGATCGAAGTAAAATTATTGTAGCTCTGGTTCTTATTCTACAATATATGCTATTCTTCATTTTATTCATACAGTTATTTTCTTCATTAACATTTTTTGGATTATCCAATTGTAATTTATCATTAGGCCCAATTACTTTTAATGAACAACAGTTTGCAATATTTGATGGTTTATCAGTGGTAGTATTATCACCCTTATTAGCATTTTGGTATAAAAAACATGACGATGATCATGCTTATGTAACAAAATTTTCTTTAGGTAATATTGCTCTGGGGCTAAGTTTTATTGTACTATATGTTTCCACATTTTTTGCTGATAGCAAGTCACATGTTAATGTAATATGGGTATTATTTGCTTTTGTGATTTTTGCGGGTGGTGAATTATTAATTAGCGCTGTAGGTTTATCCATGATTGCAGATTTAATTAATAAATCTAATCGTGGATTTGCATATGGTTTCTGGTTTATAACTGGAGCTTTGGGCATGAAAATAGGTGGTAAAATTGCTGGTATTTTTACTATTCCAGAAGGTGTAACTAATCCAGCAGTTACACTACACATATTTTCAAACCTATTCCTACTGTTAGGTGGAGTAGTTACTTCTATTGGGCTTATAACATGTATTTTTATTCCTAAACTAAAATCTATGTTGCGTTATAGTAAGTGATAATAAAATATTAAAATCTAAATAGGTTATTATGTCAAATTTATTAGAACAAAAAATATTAATTATTGATTTTGGCTCACAGTTTACTCAATTAATTGCAAGAAGAATTCGTGAATTGAACGTATATTGCGAAATCATGCCTTATGATATTAATGATGAAACTGTAAAAAGTTTTAATCCTCGTGGAATCATTTTATCGGGTGGTCCTAATTCAGTTTATGAGAATAACGATCTAAAAGCACCGGATATTATATTCAACTTACAAATCCCAGTACTTGGGATTTGCTATGGTATGCAATATATGGCCCAAATATTTAATGGGCAGGTTGAAGGATCAAATAAGCGCGAATTTGGGTATGCTGAACTTTACAACTGCCAAAGTAAATTATTATCTGGCTTAAATGAGAATAATCAAAATTTCCTTCAAGTTTGGATGAGTCATGGCGATAAAGTAACTAAATTGCCTGATGGATTTCAAATTATTGCAAGCTCTAAATCATGCCCTATTGCTGCCATTGCCAATGAAGAACAAAAATTATATGCTCTACAATTCCATCCGGAAGTTACACATACTTTACAAGGCTTAGCTATCTTTAAACGCTTTATCTTTGATATATGTAACTGCAAACCTAGTTGGAATATGCCGAATTATAGTGAAACCTCAATTCAACATATTCGTGAACAGGTTGGTAATGACAAAGTAATTTTAGCATTATCAGGTGGTGTTGATAGCAGTGTTGCCGGATTATTAATTGATAAAGCAATTGGCTCTAACTTAATTTGTATCTTTGTTGATAATGGATTATTGCGACTTAATGAAGCAAATCAAGTAATGCAAAATTATAAAGAAGCACTAGGCCTTAACATTATTAAAATTGATGCAAAAGAACGTTTTTATAATCAATTGGCAGGCGTTATTGATCCTGAGCAAAAAAGAAAAATTATTGGTCGCCTATTTATTGAAATATTTCAAGAAGAAGCTGCCAAAATTAAAGATGCAAAATGGCTTGCTCAAGGAACTATCTATCCAGATGTAATTGAATCTGCTGGAAGCAAAACTAAGAAAGCACATAACATTAAATCCCATCATAACGTGGGTGGCTTACCTGAATCACTACATTTAAAGCTACTAGAACCTCTTCGAGAGCTATTTAAAGATGAAGTACGTAAATTAGGGATTAGTCTTGGTTTACCTGAAAAACTAGTTTATCGCCATCCATTCCCAGGACCAGGTCTTGGTATTCGGGTTTTAGGTGAAGTAAAAGAAGAATATCTAAATTTACTAAGACTTGCAGATGCTATATTTATTGAAGAACTTGAAAATAACGGTTATTACAACAAGGTTTCTCAGGCTTTTGCTGCATTTCTTCCAGTTAAAACTGTAGGAGTAATGGGTGATGGACGAACCTATGATTATACTGTAGCCTTAAGAGCTGTTGAAACTTCTGATTTTATGACTGCAAATGTTGCAAATTTACCTTTTGAATTTATAACAAAAGTTGCAAACCGCATCATAAATGAAGTCAAAGGGATAAACCGTGTTGTATATGATATTTCAGGAAAACCACCAGCAACTATTGAATGGGAATAAAAGTGATATAATTGTTGCTTTAGAAATCAAATAAAGATATAAAATTATGACTATACATAAAAAATCTAAAAAAATTAGCATTTGGGTAAAACTAATTGCTCTATTCGTTGGATTAACTCTAGCGGGTGCTAGCTTTTTGGTTATTCTAATTAGTATGACTTACCCTAAATTGCCAAGTATGGATGAATTAAGAAATTATCAACCTAAATTACCACTTCAGGTTTATTCAGCTGATAATGTCATCCTTGGACAATTTGGACAAGAACACAGGGTGTTTGTAAGCTTTAAAGATACGCCACAAATGCTCATAAAAGCTATTCTTGCAGCTGAAGATGAAAGATTTTATCAACATGGTGGGATTGATTATATTGGAGTAATGCGTGCACTTATAAGTAATATTATTTCTGGCCATATTCAGTCAGGTGCAAGCACGATAACAATGCAAGTAGCACGAAATTTCTTTTTAAGTTCACAAAGAACCTATCGTCGTAAGTTTAATGAAATTTTATTATCCTATAAAATCGAGAAATCTCTAACTAAAGATCAGATTCTAGAACTTTATATAAATCAAATTTTTTTAGGCCAAAGATCATATGGCTTTGGTGAAGCCGCAATTACATATTTTGGTAAGCCATTAAATCAATTATCGATCGCCCAATATGCTGTATTAGCTGGTTTACCTAAGGCTCCATCTGCTTATAATCCTGTAGTTAACAGAAATCGCTCTCACGAACGTGAATTATATGTATTAGAGCGCATGAAAACCTTAAATTTTATTACTGAACAACAATATGAAGAAGCGAAAAATCAAAAAATCAATGTTATAGAAGGAACTGTCAGCGATGCCACTGATTCTGGTGGTTATATTGCTGAAATGGTTCGACAAATGATGTATGATAAATTTGGAGAAAAAATTTATCAAAGTGGTTTTAGAGTTTATACCACTGTTAATAGTAAAATGGAGCAAGATGCATATATTGCGCTTCGCAATGGTTTATTACAATATGATCACACCCATAGCTATGGTGGTGCAGAAGATCATGTTGATTTAGATGATGATTTAATGTCATATTTTAGTGATTATCCTGATTATGGTGACTTACAGGTAGCTATTGTTATTAATGCATCGCCAAATCGTGTAGAAGCTAGAATTAGAAATGGTAATACTTTAACTTTCACTGGTGATGATTTGAATTATATAAGAAAGCGAATCGGTTCTAGCGATAAAAAATCTATTTCGCGAGGTGCTGTAATTCGAGTTAGAAACGTTGATGGTAAGTGGATCATCTCACAAACACCTAAAGTCCAAGGTGCAATTGTTGCAATTGACCCAAATAATGGAGCTATTAAAGCTCTAGTTGGTGGATTTGATTTTACCCAAAACAAGTTTAATCATGTTACCCAAGCTATGCGACAACCTGGATCTGGTTTCAAACCATTCATTTATTCTTCAGCACTTGAAAAAGGTTTTACTCCTGATTCAATAATTGATGATAGCGAAATATGTTTTCCATCTGGTGGAAATAATGGCGAACAATGGTGTCCACGCAATGATGAAGATGACTTTAATGGTAAAGTCACCTTTCGAGAAGCTTTATCACGCTCATTAAATATTGTAACAGTTAAAATTCTTAATGAAATAACCCCACAATATGCAATTAGCTATTTACCTAGATTTGGTTTTAGCAAAGATCAATTTCAACCATTTTTAACTATGGCATTAGGTGCAAATGAAGTAACTCCATTACAAATGGCTGTTGGATATTCAGTATTTGCAAATGGTGGATATCAAGTTAACCCTTATCTGATTGATAGTATAAGAGATAATAAAAATAATATAATTGCACAAACACAACCAGACGATATTCATAAAGAACAACCAGTCATTGACCCACGGAATGCCTACATTATGAACAGTATCATGCAAGATGTAGTGCGTTATGGGACTGGTGCACGAGCATACCGAGAGTTAAAACGTAATGACATGGCAGGTAAAACTGGCACTACAACTGATTCAAAAGATGTATGGTTCAATGGATATACTCCAAATATTGTTACCATTACTTGGATTGGTTATGATCAGCCACAAACTCTTGGAGCACACGCATATGGAGCAACAATAGCCCTTCCAGTGTGGATTGAGTTTATGAAAAATACCTTACCACAAATTCCTGAAACTCAAATCAATATGCCACCAGGAATCAAAGTAGAACATAATGTAACCTGGAAAGGTAATGACGAATACGTTTATGATACAAGTTTTAAACCACAAAACATTGAGTCAAACCCTAATTTTAAAACAGATATTACCAATAATAGTCCAGAAAGTAGTTCAGAGAATAACGATAATCAAGCGGAGGATAATACTACCATTGATAACAATAATTCAGATGAAGAATCATTAGATAAAGGTAATGATAAAATTGGCGACTTAATTAAAAATATAAAAGATTAAAATTTAAAGGAGTTATCTCTTGTGAAACATTATCCACATCCAATATTAGCTAAAGAGGGTTGGCTATTTATAACAATTAGCGTTATATTTACTTTAATTATATTTTTATTAGGTAATTTCTGGTTAGATCTTCCATTTATACTAATTAGTATATTTGTAATTCAATTTTTTAGAGATCCAAAACGCGTTATTCCTCAAGCACCAAATTTAGTATTATCTCCAGCAGATGGTAAAATCATTTGTGTTGAAAACTGCCAAGATGTTTACCAAAATCAGCAAGCATTAAAAGTAAGTATTTTTATGAATGTATTTAACGTGCATTCGAATAGGTCTCCTGCTGATGGCGAAGTAGTATCACTACAATATTTTCCTGGTAAATTTTTAAATGCTGATTTTGATAAAGCATCAACTGATAATGAACGTAATGCAATGGTACTAAAATTAGAAAATGGTGTACAATTGACGGTGGTACAGGTTGCAGGTCTAATTGCAAGGCGTATTTTATGCTATACTAAAGTTGGTAATCTGTTATCACGAGGTGAACGTTATGGTTTTATTCGTTTTGGTTCACGAGTTGATTTATATCTACCAATTAACACTAAAGTTTTAGTTACGGTTGGACAAAAGGTTAAAGCTACTGAAACAATTATTGCTGAACTATAAGAGTAATTATGAATTCTAACTATAAAATTCGACAACCAAATAAAGTATCGCCAATTTACTTACTCCCAAGCATGTTAACTTTGGGAGCTATGTTCTGCGGATTTTATGCCATTATTCAATCAATTAACCATAATTTTATTGATGCTGGCATTGCTACTTTTTTTGCGATGATATTAGATAGTCTAGATGGTCGTGTGGCACGTCTTACCCATACATCTTCTCCATTTGGTGCAGAATTAGATAGTCTTTCTGATATGGTAAATTTTGGGGTATCCCCTGCAATTATTGCTTTCAATTGGCAGCTATACAGTTTAGGTAAAATCGGTTGGTTAGTTGCATTTATTTATTGTGCATGTGCCGGATTACGTCTTGCTCGATTTAATACGTTAATTGGTATTGTAGATAAAAAATATTTTATTGGCTTATCTTCCCCCACTGCTGCGGCACTGGTTGTTGGCTTTGTCTATATCTGTTCCAAATATCAATTACATCATTTTACATTTACTATAATTGGTGCTGGAATAACATTAATTGCCGCATTTTCTATGGTAAGTTCTATTAAATTTTATAGTTTTAAAGAATTTAATTTTCATCATAAAGCCAGATTTAGAGCATTATTAATTTTTTTGATTATACTTGCTTTAATTATAGAATATCCAGATACTGTTATTTATAGCTTTTTTGTTATTTATACATTAATTAGCTATTTTATGTGGATTACACGAATTGGTTATAGTAAAACGCAAACAATTATCACTGATATTAAAGATCAAACAGAATAATTCCGGAATGATGCAATGCTTATATCTATTCTACAACTAGTTTAGTATACTCTGTATCTTATTTACAACTAATTTAGATCTATTATTTTATATTATTGGAGCTTTCATGGGATTTAATGTAGAACGCAAAGAAGTTCACCATAAAATGTCACTTTTTAGTGCAACTGCAATTAGTGCAACTGCAATGGTTGGATCTGGTTGGTTATTCAGTGCCCAATTGAATGCTAAAATTGCTGGAAATTATGCTTTCTTATCCTGGTTTTTAGCTGGAATTTTGGTCATGCTAGTTGGTCTATCATTAGCTCAAGTAGTGTCCGTATATCCAGTTCGTGGAGCAACCACACGAACAAGCGCATTATCACATAATCCACTGTTTGGGATGCCATTTGCTTTCGCTAACTGGTTTGGCTTAATGGTAACAATTGGCACCGAAGCTGCGGCAACCACGCAATACTTAGCTACAGCAATAAAATCACATCAATTAGTTGATACAAATAGCACTCTTACTACTGATGGTAAAATATTGTCATTAGCAATTTTAGTTATTTACTTATTTATTAACTATTTTGGAATTAGATTATTATCTAAGGTCAATAATATTATTACTATATTAAAAATATTTACACCACTTTTTACCATCTTGTTATTTTTAATTGGACATTTTGATTCAAGTAACTTTAGTTTAGCCAGCTCAAACCATGTATTTGGATTTTCTTCTGCAATAACAGCAATTATTAGTGCTGGATTAATTTATTCATATAATGGCTTTCAATTATCTGTAGCATTTGCTAGTGAAGTAAAAAATCCGAAGCGTAATATTCCACTATCTATTATAATTTCTATTATCATAGTTATGGCTGTTTATATGCTACTTCAATTATCATTTATGGGTGCCGTTCCACATGATATGCTATCAACCGGATGGACTTCAATTAACTTTAAATCTCCCTTAATGAATCTAGCAACTTTACTTGGACTCAATTTTTTAGCAACAATTATCATCACTGATAGCGTTATTAGTCCATCAGGAACAGGATATTCATATTTAGGTGGATCATCTAGATTGCTATTTGCTATGGCTAAAGAAGGTCAGATGCCAAAATGGATGATTACAACTCTACATCCAAAATATCTAATTTGTCGCAGATCAATTCTTATCAATTTTATTTTAACTGGTTTAATCCTATGGAATTCAGATAGTTGGGAATCATTAATGGTTGTGGTAACTGGTTACCACATTATTGGTTATATGTCAGCACCAATTAGCATGGGCGCGATAAAACCTAAAACGCGTATATTTGGCTTTATCGTATTTACGATTTTAAGTTTAGTTATGAGCACACTACCAAAACATGATTTATTAATTACCAATTTGTCATTATTAATAATTATGCTAATTTATACCTTTGTACAAATTAATAGAAAAGAATCAGGAATAAAATCTATATTGCTTATTGCGACTCCATTTTTAGTTTACTTATGGTTATTTTACGCATGGAATAATATTTACTATTTAGGTATTTTATCTGGTTTATTTTATATTTTAATAACAAGTAAGCGTTATGTAAGATTCTGTAGAGCATATAATCAAACTTCTTCTGAATTAACTGATTCAGAATTCTACAAATAAAAATTAACAAATTTATTCTTTGTAGCAATTGTAGATATAGTTTATAAAAAAGTGCTTTATTCTGAATACATTGGCACTCTAAATTTATAACGAAGTAATTTTATCTCTAATATTACTAATGAAGATAAAACACACAGATTTTTGTCCATTGAATTTTAAAAAATAATTTAAAAACAATAAATATCTTAAAAATTTTTAAATTGAACTATATTTTTTTAAGATATTGCAATGGTAAATAATACTGAAATTTGATTTTAAGATTTGTTAATAGAACCTTACTGTTAATTTATGTAATCGCTTATTATTAGTTTATAAATTGTTGCAGTGCTAAACAAAACCTTTCTATAGATTATAATTCATATATTCAATAATGATAGATAGAGCAAAGCAAATAATATTTGCTTATGCAGCGTCATTTAAAAACAAATCACCATAATTCTAAACATGCCGGTATAGTCATTTTTAAGATTTACTCTAATTAATAAGATGTTTTCACGGATTTCACTATACACATTTAATTGCATATTGATATAATTTAATTTATTTCTACATAAATCTGATCATTTTGTAACACAATCTAGGACTTTATGAGCTACACTACAAAACAGTAAATTAACCAAAAATATACCATCATGTTTCGATAGCAAAACCATGACAAAATTTCTTTTAACCTAAGATATCGACACTTAGGAAATACCACCAGGGCCTTTGAGTAATATCAATAGCCAAGTAAATTACTTCTTTACAAATTTTATCTTATAGGCTTGAAACAAATCTTAAAGGTAATATAATTGACTTGACCATAGATATATAAAAAACATTTTGCATATTGTTATCCAACAATCATTGCTTACTCCTTTTTAAAAAGTAAACAACTTAATAATGTTTTAGCTACTTGCAGGTTACTAATTAATGGTATATGATAATCAATAGCTTGTCGCCTTATAGCAAACTCACCTTTATTAAGATAAGCTGTATAAGTATTCTCTGGAATATTTATTACCAGGCTAATTTGCTTGTTTGCAATAAAATCGATTATACTGGTTTTAATTTCAATGACACTATTTATCCATGCTTTTAAGTTAGTAAATGTACTGCCATAAGAATAAATTTCCCACTTTTCTTTAATTAATTGATTAAGCAACGAAGCAATCTCGTCAACATTTTTATCTGGAATAGAAATTAAAATCTGTTTCCCTGTAACTATCTGCCCGGAAGCTTGCCAAGAATCATAAAAACTTTTGGCCAAGTTATTGCTAATGCAAGCGACTTCTCCGGTAGAGGCCATCTCAACCTGTGCAACCGGGTCAGAACCCTTAAAGCGATTATACGAAAAAACTGGTGTTTTTACGCCAATTTGATTAACAATATTTGGGGAAGGTAATATTTGTTCCGGCATATTTAAAAGCACAGCAGCCATCATGTGCATTAAATTATAACAATTTACTTTGGCAATAAATGGAAATGACCGAGAAGCTCGCAAATTACATTCAATAACTTTTACATTATTATCCTTAATAATCATTTGCATATTAAATGGACCATGAACTGCAAGTTTTTCTATAATAATGCTACTTACATTTTTAATTCTTTTCTGTATGTCTATTGATAAACTTTGTGCCGGGTAAACTAAAGTTGCATCTCCTGAATGAATCCCGGCATTTTCTATATGCTCGGCAACAGCACTAAATATTATTTTGCCATTATAGGCAATCCCATCAATATCAATTTCTTTAGCATTTTCAATAAATTCTGAAACTACTACCGAATTATGTTTGGATATATTTGTTGCGGCTGTCAAATATATATTAAGATTATTAAAATCTGTGGCTACTTTCATTGCCGAGCCAGATAATACGTATGATGGGCGGATAATTACCGGAAATCCAACAGCTTTAATAAAATCATTTATCTGATGCATATTAACTGCATTAATAAAACTCGGTTGATCTATATTTTCTTTATAAAGGAGCTTAGAAAATATTTGTCTATCTTCTGCTTGATGAATATTGTTTGGACTTGTTCCAAGTATTGAGTAATGATTATTAAATAATTTTAGAGCAATATTATTGGCAATTTGTCCTCCAACACTCACCACAGTGCCTAAAACTTTTTCAAAATCAAGAATATCAGCTACACGTTCAAAAGATATCGGTTCAAAATATAATCTATCAGACTCATCATAATCAGTTGAAACTGTTTCCGGATTAGAGTTAATTATAATTACTTGCTGTTTTAGTTTACGAAGCTCTCTTGCCAGATTTACAGTGCACCAATCAAATTCAACTGATGATCCTATTGAATATGGTCCTGATCCCAAAATACAAATATGTTTATTTGATGGTTTAATATCATGAGCGGTACCATGATAAGTTAAATACAGATAATTACTTGTTGCATGAAACTCCCCAGCAACCGTATCAATTTGTTTTACTACAGGTAAAACCTTATATTTATAACGTAATTGCCGAACATCTCTTTCACTAAGTCCATGCAGAATACCAATTGCAGCATCACTTAAACCAAGTTTCTTTGCCTGTGATAAACTATTATAGTTTAGGTTAATATTTGGAAAATTTTGGCTAAATATGGCAATTGCTTCAATCTGTTCTAAAAACCATGGTGCAATTTGTGATAACTGCTGCGCTTTATCTAGATTATAGCCTGATTCAAACCATTTATAGAGAGCAAAAATACGTCTATCAGTTGCAAACTCTATCTCTTTGGCTAAATCATCAATTTGCCCTGGATAGTCAAGTAAGCATGTAGCACCTATGTTTAACATACTAACGGCTTTTTGTAATGCTTCAGTAAAACTCCGACCAATACCCATTACTTCACCAACACTTTTCATTTCAGTTCCCAATATCCGGCTGGCATTGGCCATCTTATGTGTATCCCAACGTGGAATCTTGACTACAATATAATCCAATGCTGGTTCAAAAAAAGCACAGGTAGTTCCAGTCAGGTTGTTCTTTACTTCATATAATGAATATCCTAAACATAATTTTGCAGCAACATATGCCAGAGGATATCCGGTAGCTTTTGAAGCTAGAGCACTAGAACGCGATAATCTTGGATTCATTTCAATGACCCGATAATCACCATTTGTCGGATTTACTGCAAACTGGATATTACATTCACCTATAATGTCAAATATTTGGGCACATCTTAGTGCAATATTACGTAAATTTTGATGTTCACAGTCACTTAATGTTTGTGCTGGAGCAACAACAATACTTTCACCTGTATGTATGCCCATTGGATCTAAGTTTTCCATACTACAGATAGTTAGCGAGTTGCCTGCTATATCGCGTACAATTTCATACTCAAACTCTTTCCAACCGGTTAAATATTCTTCTAGTAGTACATGTGGCGTTACAGTCAGAACCTGCCTTACTTTAATAACTAAATCAGTTTTGGATAAAATTTTTCCAGAACCAAGTCCACCTAAGGAGTAACCTGAACGCAGCATTAATGGATAGCCAATTTTATCTGCTGCAACTATTGCTTCTTCTAGATTAGTTGCAAGAATACTAATAGGAGTATTAATCTGATTTACCATTAGTGTATCTCTAAAGCATTCCCGATCTTCTGTAGAGCGAATAGCTTTTACTGATGAACCTAAAATCTGGATATTATATTCATCTAAAATTCCGCTATCATAAAGTTCGAGTCCTAAATTTAAAGCTGTTTGTCCACCAAAGCCAAGTGCTAATAACTGAATTTTTTCCTTTTGGAGAATTGTTACTATTTCATCATGTAATAGAGGAACAAGGTACGTTTTATCTGCCATAGATTCATCAGTTTGTATCGTTGCAATATTTGGATTAGCTAAAATAACTCGATAGCCATCATCCTTAAACGCTTTAATTGCTTGTGATCCAGAGTAATCAAACTCCCCTGCCTGGCCAACTCTAAGACCTCCAGAACCAATAATTAAAATATTTTGCATTTTATTTTTCCCCTTTAACATGTTGTATAAAATCTGCAAATAAATATGTAGTGTCATGTGGACCAGGTGCAGACTCGGGGTGAAATTGCACTGCAGAATATGGAAGAGTTTTATGCTTGATCCCAGCAACACTATTATCATGAAGATTAATAAATGTAGTAACCCAATCTATTGGCAGTGTTTTATTATCTATAGCATAACCATGATTTTGTGAAGTCAGATAGCACTTTTTACTCAGTGTATCCTGACAAGGTTGATTTTGGCCACGATGACCAAATCTTAGTTTATAAGTATTGGCACCCGCAGCTAATGCTAATAGTTGGGCACCAAGGCAGATGCCAAAAATTGGTGTATTATGCATGAGGGCCTTCTTTAAAATAGCGATGCTTACTTCACAGTCTTTCGGATTACCAGGTCCATTTGATAGAAATATTCCACTATAATTTTCACGGCTGTAGTCATAGTTATAAGGAACTTGTTTGATGGTAACATCATAGTTTAGCAAGTTCCGGATAATATTTTGCTTAACTCCAAAATCAACCAGTAAAATTTGATATTTACCAGTACCGTGGTAGTGTATTTCCTTACAAGTGGTCTGCTCTACCAAAGTTTTATCCTCACATAAATCATTTACTGGCAATAGATTATAATCTGTAGATATTACGCCATTCATAGTCCCGGTATCACGTAGTGTTTTTGTTAATTCTCGCGTATCAATTCCAGAAATAATTGGGATATCCTGTTCAGTTAACCATTTATGCAAAGATTTATAGCATTTGTGATGTGTAATATTAGTAATTATATTTTCACAAATTACGCCTTTTACATGAATTTGTTTAGATTCCCATCTTGACTTATGACCAACTCCATAGTTACCTAAAATCGGATAAGTAAAAACCAATATCTGACCAGCGTATGATGGATCGGTTAAGGTTTCCTCATATCCGGTCATACCAGTGTTAAATACAACCTCACCATAAATTGGCACTGGTTTTAAATTATGTCCAATTCCAGTAAATTTTTCACCAATGGCAAGAGCTAGAGTTGCAGCATTCATAATTTCCCCAATAAAACTAAATATATATTTTTTTTAAACGTAAGGCATTCAATTTAATAAATCCCTTAGCATCAGTTTGGTCATAATCACCAAGCTTATCCATGCTGGCAATATTGCTATCATATAAACTGTTTGGAGAACTTCGCCCACAAACAATAATATTTCCTTTATATAATTTTAGATGGACTGTTCCATTTAGATTAATTTTTACTTTATTGTTTGCAGCCATTAGCATGTCCATTTCTGGACTAAACCAAAAACCATTATAAATTAGCTGTGCAATTTTAGGTGCAGTGCTTGCACGTAATAAGATAACTTCTCGATCCAAGGTTAGGGTTTCTAAATCACGATATGCTGCATATAAAATACTGCCGCCTGGAGTTTCATATACACCCCTTGATTTCATACCTACGAAACGACTTTCTACAATATCAATACGGCCAATTCCATTCATTCCACCAACTTTATTTAGATAATTAAAGATTAATAAATTTTTTCCATCAATTATCTGGTTATCTTGTTTAATTTTTATAGGTACTCCATGAACAAATTCTATGCTTAATTTTAAGCTTACATCAGGAGCATCTTCTGGCGATACTGTTTTTTTAAACATAGATGGTGGAGGGGGTAATTCCGGATCTTCCAGAATACCCGCTTCATAACTACTATGCATTAAATTTTCATCAATACTATAAGGCTTCTCTAATGTTGAAGTAACAGGTATATTGTATTTTGCTGCATATTCCAATAAATCACTCCGCCCCTTAAACATAGTTAGAAACTCATTATCTTTCCATGGAGCAATAACTACGACATCAGGCATAAACTGAATAAATACCAATTCAAAGCGAATCTGATCATTACCTTTACCAGTAGCACCATGTGCAATATTTTTAATATTATGTTCTTTAGCATATTCGACAATTTTTTTGGCAATTAATGGTCTGGCCAGTGATGTACCTAATAAATAGCGGCTTTCATAGAGAGCTCCACTTTGTAGAGATGGATATATATAATCTGTAAGAAATTCTTCCTTGCAGTCATGAATAACCACATTTTCTGCACCAATTTGCAAAGCTTTAGATTTTGCCTGTATAAAATCTTCATCTTGTCCTACATCAGCAATAAAAGCAGTAACTGCATAATTTTTATTAACTAACCATTTTAAAATTACAGATGTATCCAAACCACCGCTATACGCTAAAATTGCTTGTTGTTTCATCTAATTTGCTCCCATGTTTAAATTAATTTGTTTAACGTGTTCGATTCTGCCCTTAATCAAATCAAGCCCCAAATTTCCAGTAGCACCTATATGTGTTTTTGATTTAATATTCGTGACTGGGTCAGATGTTTTTAGCTCTTGTAAATTTTGTCCCACTTTATAATATGCATCACGAAAAGGCATACCATTTGAAGTAAGCTCTAATGTATAATCAGTTGCAAAAACTTCAGGTGAAAATGAAGCCATACATTTATCATTATTTGCCGTCACTTTGTCCATTGTTATAGCCAAAACTTCAAGAGACTGTTTTACAATATCAAAGCTATCAAATAGCGGACGTTTAGTCTCTTGAAAATCACGATTATAACCAGATGGCAGAGCACGAGAGATTTCTAATGTTTGCCATAAATTAGCCATAACTGTTGCGCTTTTAGCTCGGATTAATTCAAATAAATCAGGATTTTTTTTGTTAGGCATGAGGCTGCTACCTGGACAAAACTCTAAAGGCAGATCCAAATAGCCAAATTCAGGAGCGCTAAATATAATTATATCCGTAGCGAGTTTTGATAAATCAAGCATAATTTGACTAAGCGCATGAAGCATGATGCTTTCAAATTTGCCTCTGCTATTATTAGCATAAAGCACATTATTTTGCACTCGTGCAAAACCAAGTAAACTTGCACTTAACTGCCGATCAATTGCTATAGCAACACCATAGCTTGCTGCAGATCCTAATGGTGATTGATCAATCAGTTTGTAACTGTCGATTAATAATGTAGCATCATCTAACAATGATTCAATAAATGCCCCCATCCATAAACCTATTGATGATGGCATAGCTTTTTGAAAATGTGTCCTGCCTGCATATGGTATGTTCTGATATTTTTTAGCAAATTTATATAAGACATCCAGCACTTCAATTAGTCTAGACAAGACATTTCTTAGTTCATCTTTGCTATATAACCGAATTGCAGTTAGAATCTGATCATTTCTGGAACGTGCTGTGTGAATTTTTTTACCTATATCACCTAATTCTTTTACTAAATAATTTTCAATTGCGGTATGTATGTCTTCCAAAGTATTATCAATTACAAACTGCCCCTGTTCCTGCATAAGCATAATTTCACCCAGCTTTTGCACTAACTGCTTACATTCTTCTTGTGTGATTATATTAATGGACGTAAGCATTTTTGCATGAGCAATGCTTCCAATACAGTCATATTTTGCAATTCTTAAATCTAGTATTGGGTCATCAGTAGTCATAAATTTTTCTATGGTTTGATTTAATTCATAACCTTTGTTCCATAATTTTGTCATAATCTATTTTCCTATAAATGTTATGTATACTTTGTTAAGCAATTCCTGAAGAACATTTTATTAAATTATCAATTGCACCTATAATGCTCAGGCAATAAATATAAGCTTAGATTACAAAAATTAGTGCCGACATCCGATTTAATTCTCATATTCTGTATATTTTCTAGCAATCTTACAAAGCAGCAGTTGACTTTATTTTTGGTAAAAACTCCAGCAGCAACAGCATGGATTTTGCATAAGTCACGTTAAACAGATTTTTTTAACCCAACAGCTTTAAATCCCAGTGGTGCACAAACGCCACCTTTTATAAAAGTAAATAAATTTTGCATAGTAGTTCTCTTTTTAAAATTATTGTTTACTAAGTGTCGCAACCAGAATTGCTTTTATTGTATGCAGCCTGTTTTCTGCCTCATTAAATACCACTGAATGGTGACTATGGAAAACTTCATCACTTACTTCACGGATATCAACACCAAAAGTATTATGTGCATCTTTTACAAATTTTGTATCATTGTCATGAAATGCAGGTAAGCAATGCATAAATAGCACATTAGGATTTTGTGTAGATTTAAGCATTTCCATAGTGACTTGATAATCTTTAAGTAACTGAGCCCGATTTGACACCTGGCCTTCTTCACCCATTGATACCCATACATCGGTATAGATAACATCAGCACCTAATAAACTGTCTGCATTAGAGCTAATTTCAATAATTGCACCAGATAGTGCTCCACAAGATTTGGCTTTACTTAAACTTTCTGGATTAGGTGCCAACTCCTCTGGACCGTAAGCAACAAAATGCATACCTAACTTAGCTGCGCCATACATCCAAGCATTACACATATTGTTTCTTGTATCACCAATATAAGCAATTTTTACCTCAGATAACGGCTTATCTAAATTTTCTTGAATTGTCATTAAATCAGCTAGGATCTGAGTAGGATGGTCTTCATCAGTTAACCCATTATAGACTGGAATTTGCGAATAATATGCCAATTCTTGAACGGTTTTTTGTGAATATCCCCTAAATTGGATTGCCTGATAGAAGCTGGCCAAGACTTTGGCAGAGTCGGCAACTGATTCTTTTTTCCCAAATTGAGTGTTAGAAATATCAATAAAGCTTGTGTATCCACCTTCTTCAATTACTCCAATTTCAAAAGCACATCTGGTTCTGGTTGAAGTTTTTTCAAATAGTAGGGCTATATGCTTACCTTGTAAGGAATTTCCCTGAATTCCCAATTTTCTCCTAGCTTTTAGTTTATGAGATAAATCGAGTAAATAATAAATCTCTTCTGCTGAAAAATCAAGTAAGGTTAAAAAACTTTTATTATATAGATTAATATTCATAATGTATCCTAGGTATAAATACTTTAGGAAATTTTAATTATGTCAGTAGTTCATTTTGTATAAAAAGTAACCCTTAATTAACTGATATAGATTGCTGCTTAGATATTTTTAATATAGAAATATAAAATTGCACCAAGTATAAACAGAATAATTTAATACCAAGTATGAACCAATTTAAAAGTTAATTAAAATAACTTAAAGTTTAAAAAACGTAACAAATTTTGAAATTTAAATGTAGTGCAAATTTACACATGACGTGTAGATCGCATACGAGATGATCTTATGATCGTCGTGATTGATTATGAGTAGCTTGAATAGATATTAGAGAAAATTTTACAAAAGATAAATTTTGCCAACCTGAACCTAGGGGTGGTGTTTTATTAATGCAGCTTTTTATTAAACTGTACACTTTCATTTTGACACTCCAAAAATATTGGGGTTTATATTTGTTATATTTAAAATACATAATATAACTACAACTTAGAATAAATTATAGCACGTTCAAATTTCTCATGTCAAATAATTTATTTAGCTTAATGCTTTTAAGAAATCATCTAATTCATCTAAGGAAGAATAACTAATCGTAATTTTGCCACCACCTTTTATTCCATGACGAATATTAACCATCATCCCAATTTTATCAGCTAATTTTGATTCTAAACGTGCAATATCTGGATCTAATTTCTTGGAAATTGATTGTGTTGATATACGCGATCCTTCATTTTGTATTTGTGCAACTAATTTTTCTACCATGCTAGTTGTTAAACCATCAGCAATAATTTGCTGGGCTAATTTTTTTTGCTGATACGATGATAATGGCAATAATGCTCTTGCATGGCCCATATCAATTTGCCCTAGTAATAACATCTCTTGCACATCTGATGTGAGATTTAATAAACGTAAAATATTAGTAATATGGCTTCTTGATTTACCCGTAACACCTGCCAAATCTTCATGTTTTAGTCTAAATTCATCTATTAATCTTCTATACCCATGAGCCTCTTCAATAATATTTAAATCTTTTCTTTGAATATTTTCAATTAAAGATAAAGCTAAGGCCTCTTGATCAGATAACTTACGAATTACTGCAGGTATAGTTTTTAAGCCCGCAATTTTACTTGCTCGCCAACGTCTCTCACCTGCTATCAACTCGTAAGCACTTCCAACTTTACGCAAAACTACAGGTTGAATTACTCCACTATGCTTAATTGATTCAGCTAATTCAGCTAATTCAGTTTCATCAAATATTTGACGTGGCTGATATTTACCTGATTTTATTTTAGATAGTGCAATTTGCTCCAACCCATCGGATAATTCTTTCTCAGCCACAATATCTTCAGTTGAAACACTTGCTGCATTTAATAATGCATCTAAACCCTTACCTAAACCTCTTAATTTTGTCATTTCTTCTAACCACCGTAGATAAAAATTCATATTTAAATTACCCAAAAACTCTTATCGGGTCACACTCATTTTTTTAATTAATTCTTTCACTAAAGCCATATAAGCTTGAGATCCTGATGCTTCAAGATCTAAATTAATTGCCGGCATTCCAAAACTTGGTGCTTCAGCAAGACGCACATTTCTTGGGATATGAGTTTTAAACACCTTATTGCCAAAATGTTGTTCTAACTGCATTGATACTTGATTTGCCAAATTATTTCTTTGATCGAACATAGTCCTGACAATACCTAATAGCTCAATCTTTGAATTTAACCCACTAGTTTTTAAACGATTAATAGTATTTAATAAATCGGTTAAACCTTCCAAAGCATAATATTCACATTGAATTGGAACTAAAAGATAATTACTGGCAGACAAGCCGTTTAAAGTCAATAAACTTAACGATGGAGGACAATCAATTAATATAAAATCATACTGATTTGAAATTTTAGCTAAAGCTTTTTTCAACCGGATTTCCCGTTCTGATAAATCAACTAATTCTATTTCCGCCCCAGCTAGATTTCGATTAGCTGGCAATATATCAAAACCGCCACTTTTAGATTGTAAAACACCTTCAGAAATACTGATATTGCCCAATATCACATCATAAACTGAATGAATTAATTGATTCTTTTCAACTCCAGAACCAGTTGTTGCATTTGCCTGCGGATCAATATCTATTACCAAAACTTTCTTATTCTTTTTAACTAAACCGCTTGCAATATTGATAACACTAGTTGTTTTACCAACACCGCCTTTTTGATTTACTACCGCAATTATATTATTCATGCCTCTATCTTTAATAAAAACCGCTTTTCTGAAATTTTTGGAATATCAAGGTCGATTATAACATACCTATTTGTCAAAAACTTTAGCTCATCATTAATATTTTGTCCCTTCATAAGCATTAAAAAACCACCAGGTTTAATCAGCCTCGTGACCAAATTAATAAATATTTGGCTACTACTAAATGCTCGAGAAATTGCAATATCAAATTTATCTACTGGATCATATTCTTCAACCCTAGAATTTATAACACTTAAATTAGCCAGATTTAATTCAATTTTAACCTGTTGCAAAAATGCTGTCTTTTTACTATTACTATCTAAAACAGATACTTTCAATTTTGGTTGCCAAATAGCTAAAATTATTCCAGGCACTCCCATACCACTGCCAATATCGATAATATTTATAAATTGCTCTAAATAAGGAACTACTGCTAAACCATCTAAAATATGATACTTTAATATATCATTGATATTATTAATTGCAGTTAAACTGTAAGTCTTGTTCCATTTAATTAATAATTCAATATAGCTTAATAATTGCCTAGTCTTATCTTCATCCGGAATTAAACCAAGTTTAGAAATATCTTCTGTTAACTTATTTAATAGATGCTGCATGACTTTTCCATACTAGAATTTCATGACGTGTAACCCAGTAGCCTTCATCAACATAATTTAATAAATCACGATCCCCTTGTGAATTTCCATAACCATAGCTATAATCAAAAGTTAAATCATTATCTTCTAAATAATGCAAAATCCGCGCAACTTTTTGTTTAGCATAGCAATTTTTAGTTGCTAGTTTTCCAGTGCAAACACCATCTTTAAATTCAATTTCGGTTCCAATTACTCCGTCAATTTTATGCTGTGATGCCCAGTATCTTAAATAAATAGCCAAATTAGCACTAACGACTAATATCTTATGCCCATGCTCATAATGATACTGCAATCTAGTGTAAACATCAGGTTTAATATATTTACCAATTTTTTTAAGCGCAAATTTAAAAGCTTTCTTTTCAATAAAATCTTCCGGATAACCTTTTATCATTATTGTTAATACTTGCTCTTTAGCTACTTCATTATTAACAAATTTAAATAAATATAAAAATGCAACCTTTAGCAACCTTGGTAATTTGATTAAAAACTTAGGCCAACCAGTCACATAGATTAAAAATATAATAAATGTATCAAATGAAGTAATTGTTCCATCAAAATCAAAATACGCCACGATTGTCTTTGAAGAGTTTTTAAGAATGTTATTATCCATTATTTTCACTACCTATATTGGCTAATAATTCAGCTTGATGTTCAGCAATCAAAGCATCAGTTAATTCAAATAAATCACCATCCATTACTGCCTCTAATTTATATAAAGTAAGATTAATACGATGATCAGTTATCCGACCTTGAGGAAAATTATAAGTCCTAATTCTTTCTGATCGATCACCACTACCAACTAAACTTTTTCTGGTTGCCGCTTCTTTCGCATGTATTTCACGCAACTGTGCATCCTTAATTTTAGTTGCAAGTAAAGACATAGCGCGCGCACGATTTTTATGCTGTGATCGATCATCTTGACACTCAACTACAATACCAGTTGGCAAATGAGTAATTCGAATTGCTGAATCGGTCTTATTAATATGTTGTCCACCCGCACCAGATGCTCTGTATGTATCAACCTTTAAATCAGCTGGATTAATATTTATTTCTGCAACTTCATCAGCTTCAGGCATAACCGCAACAGTACATGCTGAAGTATGAATACGACCTTGAGACTCAGTAACAGGTATTCTTTGCACTCTATGAGCACCGGATTCAAATTTTAATTTAGAAAATGCCCCATAACCAATAATTTTTGCAATAATTTCTTTATAACCACCAAGATCGGAGCTAGACTCCGAGATTACTTCAACCTGCCAACTACTTCTTTCGGCAAATCTTGAATACATCCGGAATAAATCAGCTGAAAATAATGCGGACTCATCCCCACCAGTTCCAGCCCGAATTTCCAAATAAATATTTTTATCATCATTTGGATCTTTTGGTAATAATAATTTTTGCAATTCAAGTTCTAAACTCTCCAACTTAATTTTTGCCGCATCAAACTCATTTTGCGCAAACTCTTTAAATTCAGGATCGGCCAATAACTCACGAGCCGTCTCAAAATCATTGCTAGTTTTAACATAATCACGATATTTTTCAACTACTGGTAATAATTCAGCATATTCACGGTTTAGTTTTGTATACTGTTCAAGATTATTAGTAATATCTGGTTCTGATAACATGTTTGAAAGCTCTATGAGTCTTTTAGATAATTTATCTAATTTCTCTATTATACTTAATTTCATTAATTAACCTTAACCTCTAAATCATATAAATAACTTATTAAATTAGCTAATTCTTCGCGCTCTTTACCTAAGCTTAAACTTAAATTAACCGTTGGATTATGAATTAATTTATTCATTAGCTTTATCGAAAAATCAGATAATACTTGTTGGATATTTTCTCCATTATCTAATTGTCTTTGTGCAGACATTAATACCTCTAAACGAGATTTATCCGCATTTTGACGTAAAGCTTTAATAATATGAGTTACTCCACGTTTTTCTAGCCAATTTTCATATTCAATTAATTTTTCATTAATAATTACTTTTGCTTTATCTGCTGCAAGCTTACGCTTTTCAAAACCAACATCAACAATTTTTTGGATTTCATCAATAGTAATTAAACTAATATTAGAATAACCGCGTAGATGAATATCAGTAACTAGAGGCATAGATAAA
>CALFYC010000109.1 GCA_937952895.1 uncultured Neisseriaceae bacterium | reverse complement strand
TGTTTCTTGATCTGTTGAAATATTAGTTGAAATATTAGTTGAAATATCGGTATTAACATCTGTTGGTGAATCCGACATATTATCAAAAAATAAATTTTTCTCATTTTTTTTTGATTTTTTAGTAATTTTTTTAATAGCTTTTTTAGTCTTTGCTGGTTTTTCATTTATTGGATTAATATTATTTATAAAATCTTTTACTTCATTTAACGTAACAGTTAATTTTTGCACTTCAATCCCAGCACCTTGTGCTAAATCTGGGCGACCACCACCTTTGCCACCTAACTTAGCTGCTAAATGGGTAATTATCGTTCCAGCTTTATACTTACTTGTTAAATCTTTAGTTACACCAACAACTAAATTTACTTTATCTAAATTATTAACCCCAACAACAATAATTCCACTACCTAGTTTATCTTTAAGGTTTTCAACTAAATCAAGAATAATTTTGTTATCTGTCTCTTTTAATTCAAGCACTAATAACTTTATACCAGAATCTAATGTTTCTACTTTATCTAATAATTTATCGGCTTGGCTAAGAGCTAATTTAGAACGTAAATCATTTAAATCCTTAACTAGATTTTTATTTTCATTAGATAACATAGCCAACTTATCTAATATAATATCATTAGTTTGAGCCCTTAATTCATCACGAAGTCTATCTAAAATTGACATATTTTTTTGCATTTGTTTTAAAGCAACTTCTCCGGTAATAGCTTCTATTCTTCTAACACCGCTTGCAACTCCTGATTCATTGGTAATGGTAAAAAAGCCAATATCTCCAGTTCTATGAACATGAGTTCCACCACATAATTCTGTAGAAAAATCCCCCATCTTAATGACACGAACATTATTGCTATACTTTTCACCAAATAATGCCATTGCACCATTTTTAATTGCATCATCATAACTCATATTAAGATGACTTACTTCATAATTCATCATGATTACATGATTCACAATTCGTTCAATTTCTTCAACTTCCTTACTTGTAAGTGGCTTATCATGTGAAAAATCAAATCTCGTATATTCATCACAAACTAAAGAACCTTTCTGAACTGCATGATTTCCAATTACTTCATGTAAAGCTTTATGTAATAAATGTGTTACTGAATGATTTCTAGCTGTTGCTAAACGCTTATGCAAATCAAAGGTAACAGTAACATCATCACCGACTTTTATTGAACCTGAAGCCAATTTTCCGAAATGACCAACTACTTGCGGCCTAATTTTTTGGGTATCTTGAACTTCAAAAATTGAATCAATTCCGCCACCTGCTTGAATAATCCCAGTATCCCCAACTTGACCACCACCTTCAGCATAAAAGACTGTTTTATCCAAAACTATTACTCCATCAGTATCTTTGGTAAGGGCTTGAACTAATTTATCCCCCTCATATAAAGCAACGACTTTGGCAGTAGTATTAGTCTCTAAATAACCTGCAAAACGAGTATCAGGCCCATTATAATCTAAGGCCTTGTTGATTTTAAATTTTCCAGAAGCTTTTGCCATGCTTTTTTGTTTAGCCATAGCTAAATCAAAACCATCTAGATCAACTGTAATATCAATTTCACGACAAATATCACTAGTTAGATCTAATGGAAAACCATATGTATCATATAATTTAAAAGCAATTTCACCAGATAAAGTTTTATTTTTAACATTGATTAATTCTTCTTTTAATAAAATCATTCCTGTTTCAATAGTTTGTAAGAATTTTTCTTCTTCTTGTTTTATTGTATCTTCAATTATCGTTTGTTGCTTGGCTAACTCAGAATATGCTGGCCCCATTTGTTTAACTAATTCAGCAACTAATTGATATAAAAATGGTTCATGCATATCTAATTTATAACCATGACGAATTGCTCTACGAATAATCCTACGTAGAACATAACCACGCCCCTCATTAGATGGCACAACCCCATCAGCAATTAAAAATGATATCGAACGAATATGATCTGCTAAAACTTTCAGTGATACATTTGTTTTATCTGTAGATTTAGTAATTCGTGCAGCTTGATTAATTAGTGCTTGAAATAAATCAATTTCATAATTACTATGCACATTTTGTAAAACTGCAGAGATTCTTTCTAATCCCATGCCAGTATCGACAGAAGGTTTAGGTAATGGATTTAATTTCCCATCTTCATCGCGACAAAACTGCATAAAAACACAATTCCAAATCTCAATATAACGATCACCATCTTCATCTTTTGATCCGGGTAATCCTCCAAAAACACTTTCCCCATGATCATAAAATATTTCAGTGCATGGTCCACATGGTCCTGTTTCCCCCATTTGCCAAAAATTATCTGATCCACCGCCTAATTTATCACCAATCCGAATAATTCTATCAGCACTTAACCCAATCGTTTTATGCCATAAATCATATGCCTCATCATCTGTATGATAGATTGTCACATAAAGTTTCTCTTTAGGTAATCCAAGCTCTTTCACTAAGAATTCCCACGCATAAATAATTGCATCACGTTTAAAATAATCACCAAAACTAAAATTTCCAAGCATTTCAAAAAATGTATGATGGCGTGCAGTATAACCAACATTTTCTAGATCGTTGTGTTTACCACCAGCTCTAACACACTTTTGTGATGAGACTGCCTTAACATAATCACGTTTTTCTAAACCTAAAAACACATCTTTAAATTGATTCATTCCAGCATTAGTAAATAATAACGTAGGATCATTATATGGAACTAATGAACTAGATCTAACTGCAGTATGCCCTTTATTTACAAAATAATCAATAAATTTACGCCGAATCTCACTTACTTGCATAATTCGCTGTTTCCTTAAAAATCAACCTATTTCAACTCAAAATCTTTATTCACCAATACACTAACAGTTCCAGAACCTGTAACATTAGTAGTAGTTCTCATCATATCTATAATTTTATCTATTCCAATGATCATGGCAAGTCCATTTAATGGAAGACCAACACTCGTTAAAACTAAGGTTGCCATAATTGAAGCAGTTCCTGGGACCCCGGCTGTACCAATTGTTGCAATTGATGCAGTAATTATGATAATCAAATAATGTTGTAATGATAATGGAATATGGAATAAATTGGCAGTTAAAACACAAACAATTGCTGGATAAATCGCCCCACAACCATCCATTTTCATAGTGGCACCAAGGGGAGCTACAAACCCAGCAACTTGCTTTTTAACTTTAACTCGATCAACCAATGTTTCAAGAGTAACTGGCAATGTTCCTAAACTTGAAGATGTGGTAAATGCAGTTACCATAGCAGGATAAAATTCTTTAAAGAATTTAAATGGATTTTTTTTGGCAAAAACTGTTATAAGGATTCCATAGACAATTAATTGTAAGATACATGCAAGATAAATTGCGATTATAAATTTAGCCAATGGAATTAACGTCTCAATTCCATAACTATTACCAACCTCAGCAATTAAAGCAAAAATTCCAATTGGGGACATACGAATAATTACACGCGTAATTTTAAACATTGTTTCCGAAAATTCACTAAAAAAAGCTTTTACTGTATTACCCTTTTCATGTAGTGAAGTTAATGCAATTCCAAAAAATATAGCAAATAAAATTATCGGAATAATTTTACCATTGGCTACTTCTTGGATTAAATTTCCAGGTAACATATCAATTAAAGTTTCTGAAATACTTGGAATAGTTCTTGGAGTATAACCACTTAAACTATTTTGGATCAAATTAGTTCCTGGAGCAATAACAACTCCCACAATAACTCCAATTGAACTTGCAATTAATGCTGTTAGAATAAACCAAAAAATAGTTTTAAATCCTAATTGTTTAACCATTGAAATATTTTCTAATTTAGAAAAGCTTGCCACAATCGTCGAAAAAGTAAGTGGCACAATAATTAATTGCAGGAGCTTTAAAAAAGCTTTTCCAAAAGGACTAATATAAGTATTTACCACACTAGTTGGTAAATAATGTCCAATGATTAAACCAAAAACCAGAGCAAGTAAACATTGGTTTCCAAAACCTAACTTTAATCGCATTTTTTTTATCTTTCTTAAACATTAAATCTAAAATGCATTACATCACCATCTTTTACAATATAATCTTTTCCTTCAAGACGCATTTTACCGGCTTCTTTCGATCCCTGTTCACCCTTATAAGTAATATAATCATTATAACTAATTACTTCGGCACGAATAAAACCACGTTCAAAGTCAGTATGGATAACCCCAGCAGCTTTTGGAGCTGTTGCACCAACTTGAACCGTCCATGCTCTAACTTCTTTTACTCCAGCTGTAAAATAAGTTTGTAAGCCAAGTAAACTAAAACCTGCACGAATTAAACGGTTAAGGCCAGGTTCAGTAAGACCCATATCTTTTAAAAATTCAATTTTATCTGCATCATCTAACTCTGCAATTTCTGCCTCCATTGCTGCACAAATTGCAACAATTGGAGCATTTTCACTTTTGGCATATTCAGTCAAGCGATCCAAATATGGATTATTATTAAAGCCATTATCACTAACATTTGCCACATACATTGCCGGTTTTATAGTGAGGAGACACAATGGCTTAATTAAATTTTTTTCATCATCCGTTAAATTAAATGTTCTTGCAGTCTTTCCTTGATCCAGATGAGGTTTTAGCCTTTCTAAGACATTAATTAAAATCTGCGACTCTTTATCACCAGATCTAGCTTTTTTACCTTCCTTTTGGATAGCTTTATCAAGCGTTGCCAAATCAGCTAAAGCTAATTCTGTATTAATTGTTGCAATATCATCGATTGGGTCAACCTTGCCATTAACATGAATTACATTATTATCATCAAAACAACGAACCACATTAACAATTGCATCAGTTTCACGAATATTAGCTAAAAATTGATTACCTAATCCTTCACCTTTACTAGCACCAGCAACAAGACCGGCAATATCAACAAACTCAACAATTGCTGGTTGGATTTTTTCAGGGTGTACAATCTCACTTAGTTTAGTTAAACGGATATCTGGAACTTCAACAATACCAACATTTGGCTCAATTGTGCAAAAGGGGTAATTTTCAGCCGCAATCCCAGCTTTAGTTAAAGCATTAAATAAAGTTGATTTTCCAACATTCGGTAAGCCAACAATTCCACATTTCAATGACATAATTTAACTCTTTCTGTTTAAAATTTTAATAATTGAATAATTTTAGTTAAGTATTGTCTATCAGTTTGATCAAAAGCATCTAATTCACTACTATCAATATCTAACACCCCAACAACCTCTGATTTACTATTATTAATAGGTAATACTATTTCAGATTTAGATAAAGAACTACATGCAATATGTCCATCAAATTGATTAACATCTGGAACAATTAAACATTCATTCAATTGCCAAACCTTCCCACAAACTCCTTTAGCATAACTAATTCTTGTACAGGCCATTGGTCCTTGAAATGGACCTAGAACTAACTCTTTATCTTTTACTAAATAAAATCCAACCCATAACCAATTAAAAACAGTTTTTAAAGCTGCTGTAATATTCGCCATATTCGCAATTAAATCTGATTCATGAGACACCAAATGAACTAACTGAGACAATAGTTCTTGGTACTGCTCTTTTTTATCAGTAGAATTAATATGTAAACTTTCAATCATATTTGTAATTTTTTAACTAAATAAACTATTTTAGATACATTGCTAAACTTTATAAGGGTTGAATTTTATAATTAATCTAATTTATATCTCGCATTTTAATTTTACTATACCACCATAAATAATTAATGCTTGGCAATAAAATTGGTCACTCCTAAATTAAATACGTGTGGCTGTTCTAAATTACTTAAATGTCCAGCACCTGGAATTATAAACAATTCTGAATTAGAGATATTATCTTGAATAAATTTAGCCATTGCAATAGGAGTTAGCAGATCTAATTCCCCTGTAATTATTAAAGTTGGCACTTTTATATTTGCTAATATATTTCTAAAATCAATCGACATTGTAGCAATACTTGCTTCTACATACGCAGGTTTTCGATTGTGACTAAATAGCTCTACTACATTTTTATATAATTCTTGATTATATATCTTAGGCAAGCAGATGTCCGCTGATAATTTAGCTATTGTGTTTAAATCTACTGATTTTACCCATTTAATTTGATCTGATAAGTTAGGATGAGCATTATAAGATGCAGTATTGGATAAAACTATGGATAACATTCTCTCTTGGCTTAATTTAGTCAATTCTTGACAAATCATTCCCCCCATAGATAAACCAACAAAATGAGCTTTTTCAATTTTAAGGATATTTAATAACTCTAAAATGTCATGGGCAAATTGCCTCATGGTAATATTCTTTGAACCATCGCCGGTTTTACCATGTCCTCTTAGATCCAAAGCAATGACTCGATAATCTAAATTAAAATGGTCTAATTGATATTGCCACGATTCTAAACTTTCACCAAGACCATGCAAAAATATAATTACTGGTTTTGCGAAATTTTGATTATCATAATAAAAGATATTAATATCATCAAGCTTAACATATTGGGTATTTTGCACTATCATTTGGTATGTAATTTCTTCATTGCATCATTAAAATTACCATCAAAAATTAAATCTAAAATTTTTATGCTATCAGTAATTGATTCTTCAATTTTATTTTGATCATCTGCTGATGGTTTATTTAAAACATAATCTGATACTTTATGCCTATCCCCTGGATGGCCAATTCCAATACGAAGACGCCAAAAGTTTTTACTATTTAAAACTCGACCAATATCACGTAAGCCATTATGACCCGCATGACCTCCACCTAATTTTAGTTTAACTATCCCTGGATTAAAATCTAATTCATCATGAACCACCAATATTTCTTCCGGTTGAATCTTATAAAACCCCGAAACCGCCAAAACTGATTTACCTGATAAATTCATATAAGTTTGTGGTTCAAGTAAATGGATATCTGAATCCTTATACTTAAACTTACCATAAAGTCCAAAAAACTTATTTTCTAAGTTTAAACTTATATTATTTATTTTAGTCAACTCTTCAATTAACCAAAACCCAACATTATGCCGAGTCTTTGTATAATCCCGTCCTGGGTTACCAAGTCCTACAATTAAACGAATTGAAGTTGTCATTTTAACTCTTTATTCAACCTGTAAAACGGCTAAAAAGGCTGTTTGTGGGATTTCAACATTACCAACTTGCTTCATGCGCTTTTTACCTGCTTTTTGTTTTTCCAATAATTTCTTTTTCCGCGAGATATCACCACCATAACATTTGGCTAAAACATTTTTACGCATAGCTTTAATGGTTTCACGAGCAACAATATGTGCCCCAATTGCAGCTTGAACCGCAATGTCGAACATTTGTCGTGGAATTAATTCACGTAATTTTGCTGCTAATTGACGACCTTTATATTGTGAATTACTTCTATGCACAATTAAAGATAAGGCATCAACCTTTTCACCATTAACTAATACATCAAGCTTTACTAAATCTGAAGCTTGAAATTCTTTAAATTCATAATCAAATGAAGCATAACCACGCGAAATTGATTTTAATTTGTCAAAAAAATCTAAAACCACTTCATTTAGTGGCATATCATAACTAAGCATTACTTGACGCCCCATATATTGTAAATTCGTTTGAATTCCACGTTTTTCAATGCATAAAGTAATTACATTTCCTAGATAATCATTAGGCACTAAAATATTTGCCGTAATCATAGGCTCACGAATCTCTTCAATTTTACTTTGATCTGGTAATTTTGCTGGATTTTCTACTTCAATAATAGCCCCACCTTTTTCAACTACTTGATAAACCACTGTTGGTGCTGTTGTAATTAAATCCATATCAAATTCACGCTCTAAGCGTTCTTGAACTATTTCCATATGTAAAAGCCCAAGAAAGCCACATCGAAAACCAAACCCCAAAGCTTGTGATACTTCCGGTTCATAATGAAGTGATGCATCATTTAACTTTAATTTTTCTAATGAATCACGTAATGCTTCATAATCATGTGATTCAACTGGATATAACCCAGCAAAAACTTTAGGTTGAATTTCCTTAAATCCAGGTAAACTCTCTGATGCTGGAAATTTTTCTAAAGTAATCGTATCTCCCACTTTAGCATATTGCAATTCCTTAATTCCTGCAATTACAAAACCCACATCTCCAGCACTTAAAGCTGATCTTGGCGATGATTTAGGAGTAAACACACCCACTTGTTCACATAAAAAAATTGCATTATTACTCATAAACTTGATTTTATCTTTTGGTTTTAATGTTCCGTCAACTACGCGAACTAACATTACAACACCAACATAATTATCAAACCATGAATCCACAATTAATGCTTTTAATGGCTTTGTTTCATCACCTGTAGGTGCTGGAATTTTATTTACAACTAATTCTAAAACCTCACGTAAACCTTCTCCCGTCTTTGCCGAACAATGAACCGCATCTATTGCATCTAAGCCAATAATGTCTTCGATTTCCTGACAAACTCTATCAGGTTCAGCTGAGGGTAAATCAATCTTATTTAAAACTGGGAAAACCTCCACCCCCAAATCCACAGCAGTATAACAATTTGCAACTGTTTGCGCTTCAACCCCTTGTGATGCATCAACTACAAGCAACGCTCCTTCACAAGCAGACAATGAACGTGATACTTCGTATGAGAAATCAACATGCCCAGGCGTATCAATCAAATTTAAATTATAAGTTTGCCCATCTAATGCAAGATAAGTTAATGCCGCAGTTTGTGCTTTAATCGTAATTCCACGTTCTTTTTCAATATCCATTGAATCTAATACTTGTGAGTCCATTTCGCGCTTATCTAGTCCGCCACAAAATTCAATAAATCGGTCTGCAAGAGTTGATTTACCATGATCAATATGTGCAATTATCGAAAAATTTCTTATATTCTTCATAGATTACCTAATAAATTATAGCTATTGCTTTAGTTAACTATTTCCGCATAGACTTGTAATTGTTTAAAAATTTTGAATGCATTATCTAACTGTATACTATTACCCGTTATTTCAATTAACAATTGGCCAAATGGGGTTCTCTTTACTCGCCCAAGCTCACCTTTTAAAATACTAAATTGAACTCCTGCATCATGCGCAACTTTACTTAAAATTGGCTGAAACACCATCTCACCAATAAAAGATAATAATACTAGATGGTTATTCGGATTTTTATCAAATTTATAAAAATCATTAATCATTTCTAAATATTTGTGCGTTTCTTCTTCAATAATTAATTTTCTAGTTACTGGATGTTTAGGATGCATAATTATATCAATGGTTCTACCAAATTCAACAATCTGACCATGATCAATAACTGCTGTTCGATCACAAATTTTACGAATAACCTCAATTTGATGAGTGATTAAAACTATAGTTAATCCTAAACGATAATTTATATTTAAAAGTAACTCTAGAATACTATTTGTAGTCTCAGGATCAAGTGCTGAAGTAGCTTCATCACTTAATAAAATTTTGGGCTGTGTCGATAAGGCTCTTGCTATTCCAACTCGTTGTTTTTGTCCACCAGATAAATTATGCGGATATTTATGAGCAAAGTCAGTTAAACCAACCAGCTCAAGCAAATTATTTACTTGAGCTGCAACTTCTGCTTTAGAATACTTCTTACTCAATTTTAATGGTAATGCCACATTATCAAAGACATTTTTTGAGTCAAGTAAATTAAACCCCTGAAAGATTACTCCAATATTTTGTCGAGCCAGCCTTAATTCACTAGATGACATTTTAGTCAAATCATGACCATCAATCATAATGCTCCCACTATCGGGTCGTTCCAGCAAATTTAAACATTTAAGTAGAGTTGATTTCCCAGCACCTGATTTACCAATTACGCCAAATATCTCACCAGGATTTACATCTAACTGAATGTTATCTAGTGTTGGATTTTTTTGGCTTTTAAACTGCTTAGTTAAATTTTTAACATAAATCATTTAATTTTATTAATCTCGAAAATTAATAAACTGTAATGGCAATTCAGTAATATCAGTTTTTAATAACTGAATCGTGTTTTGTAAATCATCACGTTTGGCACCAGTTACTCTAACAACTTCCCCTTGAATACTGGCCTGAACTTTGATTTTACTATCTTTAACTATTTTAACAATTTTCTTTGCCAGATCTTGAGCAATCCCATTTTTTACTTTAATAATTTCTTTAACTTTATTGCCACTAATTTTTTCTTTTTTACCCTCTTCAAGCATACGAATATCCACACCACGTTTTGACATTTTATTGGTTAAAATCTCACGCACTTGGTCTAATTTAAAATCATCATCTGCATAAATTGTTAATTCAAGATCTTTACTCTCAATTCGTGAATCACTACCTTTAAAATCAAATCGATTAGCAATTTCTTTATTGGCTTGATCTAAACTATTCGTCAATTCAACTTTGTTAACTTCAGAAACCACATCAAATGATGCCATAATTTAAGCTCCTATAATTTATAGATACAAGCATAAATTTTAACATAATGCTTAACGTATAAGTATACTAAATTGGATATTCTAGATGTAATATCCTAGTTACTTACCATTATCATTCACGTCTAAGTATTTTTGTTAAAGCAGCATAGAATTATTTAGCAAAGCTTGGAATAATTCATAAATATAGAATATTTTTGTTACAAAATTTAGAATTGGTCTTTATAATAGTCCACTATAGAGTTAATTATGATTAAATCGCAGTTTTTAAATAAATTAACAATCTTTGTTTTAGATCATTAAGCTAAAATTGGCTATAATAAATTAACATTTATCATAGCCTTTAATAGAGATTAATGCTTACTATTTAACATTATAGCAAAAGCCTCGTCTAGGAAGAGAACAATTTCTTTCTCATAACCTGGGATAAAACCATTTGGAATATCTCCAGATTTCATTAAATCCCACATTTTACCTTTAAGCCCTTCATTACCATTATACTGGCTACTTGCACTTTCCATAACCTTACGTGCAAGTTTTTGAACCTCTGGGTCTGATGGTGAGAGATGCATTAATGATTTAATCCCGCCAAAAAGACTTTCCCATAATTGGATATTTTTTTCATTATTTTGAGTTGCAGCCATCTCACCAAAAAAGGCTAAGTCAGCATCTGTAAAATTACGCTTCACCCAATCTTGATATAAATTATCTTGCTTCATATTTAATACCTCTAAAATTTTCGCCATAACTTCCCAATCGAACTCTTTATCAAAAGTCAAATTCTTAGTTATACTGTGGTTAATTAAAGTAATACTATTTTGCATTTGACCAATCTTCTCTTGCAATACTTTTTTTTGCAGGCTCAAAGAGCTTTGCAAATCAAATTTATTGCTTTTTAATATGGTCTTTATCTGATTAAGATTAAAACCAATATGCTTAAGTATATTGATCTTCTGCAAGGTTAGTAATTCATTTTTGGAGTAAAATCGGTAACCTGCTTCATTCTTATGATGCGGCTTGAGGAGATCAGCCTCGTCATAGTACTGTAAAGTGCGAATTGTTACACCGGTTAATTTACTAAATCTGGTTATAGTTAAATATTTGTCCATTTTTACCTCCAGCATTAATGTAAATTATCACGTAACGTTATAGTCAAGCAATAATTTAAAAAATTTTACAATTTAGCAAAAACTTTATATCTATTAGCTAAGTTTTTATTAATAGTACCAATATTTTCAGTATTAGACATTTACTATATACTTTATGAAACAATTTTTAGTTTAAATGACAATCTCATACTAAGTTTTTTACTCCTAATTTTACCAATACCTTATTCTATACATAAATAAAATTAAATCTTCTAAATACCTAATAACCAAACAAATTTTAAAATTAATATTTTGATTATATATTTTTCAAATGAATTAACAATCAATTGGTTCTTTGAAGGTTAATAAATATTTCACACAATAATAGAATTAAATGTATATCTTTTTTCCAAAAAATGCTTTATATCTTATACAATTACTTACTTATATATACATATGTTACAACTGATTTAATTGGCAGGGGTGCAAAATTTGCTGAGAGAAGATCCAGTCTTCAACCCTTAAAACCTGATTCTGGATAATACCAGCGTAGGAAGACAAGTTAATTTTAATACCGTCATCTTACGCTTATTTTGTTAGGAATAATAAAATGAGCACTATTGATATTTTAGTTTTTGTAATTTCAATCATTGGCATTTTTCTTGAAATGTTTCAAAAATCAATCTTTTGGCTAACTTATATTGTTGCCTCAATTTTCGCAGCATATGAATTTAATACTGATCATCTATATGGCAGCATGTTACTACAACTTATTTATATTCTAACCTCGATTTTTGGTTGGTATAAGTGGTCAATCACAGATAAAAAACAGCAAAATCAAGTAAAAATTTGTCATACCACATTAAAGCAGTGGCTAATATATAGCCTTACAGCAGTGATAGGTAGCTTCATTATATATTTCTTTTTAAAATATATGGGTGATGATAGTAATATTAGTGATACTATTTTAACAGTTATGTGTTTAATTGCAACCTATATGGCAGCATTTAAACAGATTGAAAGTTGGTTTGTTTTTGTAGCAAGTGTTCTAATTTCAGTTCCACTTTATTTAAATCATCACTTATATTTTACTGCACTTACTTATTTAATCTTTGGAATACTTGATTTAATTGGCGGGATTAAGTGGGTTTATGATTATAAGCATCAAGCCAAATGAGATTTATAGTTATATTATAATAAATTATTATTAGCCATTTTACTGTTAGATTATTAACAATCAAAGATGTTAGAAGAAATTATATTTGCAGCTACAATATCTGCCGGGTCAATTCCATCATTTAAAATTTTTCGACAAATTGCATAATTATGAGTTTGACCTTCACAGACAATTCTTTTTACATTAATATTTAAAAGAGTTAATTTTTCATAGTAAGCCTCCGAATCTCCTCGTAATGCATCATATTCAGCAACAACAATCACAGTTGGGGGCATATCTTTTAGGCTATCATTCATTGTATAATACGGAGAAATTATAGGTGATTTAGGATCTTCTCCTCGTTTAAGATAGTTTCTTTGTAGGTATTCCATTCCACTTATATCTAACATAACATCAGCTTGCTGAAAATCTGCATATGGAGAACTTTTATAGATAGAAAGGGAAATATCAACCCAAGGACTAATCAATATTTGTTGCGCAAATTGCATATCTTTATTAATTAATGATTCATTAATTATATTGGCCGCAATATTGCCACCTGCACTTAATCCAGCAATAATAAATTGATTTTTATTAATAGCAAACATTTCACTATTAATATAAATATATTTAGTTACAGTATTACAAAAATCAAAAATTTGTTGTGCTGAGTATTCTGGTGCTAACGGATAATCTATAATAATTATCTGACACCCTGATTCCTCGGCAATTTTGGCACAATGTGCAAAATTAGCTTCAATTAAATTAAGGACAAATCCACCACCTTGAAAAAAAATAATTGCAGCATTTGGTATTCTTATATTTTTAGGTTTATAAATAAAAATATTTGCAGGACAAATAGTATTAATTGGTAAAGTTATTTTAATAAAATCTTCTTTTTTTATATTCTTTGGTAACCCTTGCGAATAATTGGCAAAAACCTGATAACAAGAGTTCCTAAATTCATTTATTTCTAATGGTTTTGCTAAACTAGGTGAATTTTCTTGTTGTTTTAAAAAATTGCGGAAAAATTTTTGTGTATTTTGTCCTAATGCCATATTGGATTATTCCCTAAATGCCAAATTCAAAACTTTGATTATCATATTAAATCAGGCTCAAATTATAAATTCTGATAATTTAACGTGGAATTTTACCATTTATATTTTTCATACCAGAGAATTATTCTATTACCTGTTCCTCTTCAAACTTTAATGTAGGTGTTTATATTCCTATAAATAAACATCTTAGTGTATCTGGATATAGTAAAATAACGCTCCTAAATATGAGGTATTCTTTAAGTTCATAAAATTTCTATAGGTAACATTAATGCAAAATGTTAATTCATATAACCAAAATAGCCAAAATTTTAATTATTTAGCACATATTAAACAATATATTGTTATTGCAGCTATTATTTATCTAATTACTTCTATATTCTCCGTTGGTCATAATCACCCTGATGAATATTATCAAATTCTTCAATTCGCTGCCTATAAAATTGGCTTTGGTCTAAAAGAACATTTAACTTGGGAATACTTTCATCAAATGCGATCCGCATTTTTACCAGAAATTGTAATCATAATTTACAAATTCTTTAGTTTATTTAATTTAGCTAATCCATTTTTTATAACTTTTATTACCCGATTATTAGCCGGCATATTTTCTTTATTTTCTATTTTAGTTTTTATTAATACATTTATTCATACAATTAAAGATAATCGTTATCAAAAATGGTTTATTCTATTATCTTTGTTTACGTGGCTTACAGTTTATAATAATATTCGCTTTTCACCTGAAAACCTCTCTGCTAAATTCTTTTTACTTGGAATATCATTTTGTTATACTAATTTATCTACTAGATTAACATCTAAGAATATTTTGGCTGGAATTATGCTTGGTTTGGCATTTACTTGTCGCTTTCAAACTGGATTTTTAATTTTTGGTTTAATGCTTTGGTTAACATTTATCAATAAATCGAGTTTTAAAATCCTCTTAATTCTTGGAATAACTATTTTAATAACCATATTAATCAGTAACTGTTTAATTGATTATCATTTTTATGAAACATTTACTATTACTCCTTGGAATTATTTCACTCAAAATATACTACTTGGTCAAGCAAGTAATTTTGGTAATGACCCTTGGTATTTTTATCTATATACTATTGGCTTCTTACCATTTGGCCCTATGTATATCGGCTCATTAGTTATACTAGTTATCTATCGGCCTAAAAACATTTTCATTTGGACCATCATCCCCTTTATCTTCTCACATGAATTAGTTGGGCATAAAGAGTTTAGATTTTTAGTTCCACTTTTAAATTTTATGCCACTTTTAATCATGTATGCTTTTGAAATCTTAAAAGAAAAAAAGAATTTTGCAATTGAACTAAAATTACCTAAAACCATAAAATTTGCTTGGTATATGAATTGTTTTTTAATTATACCTGTTGCATTATTGCCCTCAGCAATTCAAATTTCTTTATGTAAAGCCATGTATAATAAGTATACAGAACCTACTACTTTTTATTATATTACTGAAGGTGGAAACGAACTAGATTTTTATAAACGCGTAAATATGCAAACAATCCCAATTACCACTCTTAAGCAAATTCAATGTTCAAAAAACATGAATTGCCTAGTAGCACTAACCTGCCAACAATCGGAGGAATTACTCCCAAAATATAGTAATCCAGTATATTCATTATGCCCATCCTGGATTAAAAAATTAGATTTTAATAATTGGCTAGAACGCACTGCTATTTATAACGTTTATGAGTTAAATAATATTGAAAGTATAAATAATAAATAGCAGCTATTAAAATCAATTTAATCTTGATTTACTTAGTAAATTACGGTTTAGCATAATAAATGGAATACAAATCATAACCAATAATGATTTACCAATAATTTGTCCAAGTAAATATTTATAACTATGAAATGCTATATGAAGAAATACCAAAGAATCTATAATAAGTCCGCTAGCTGATGAAATTATTATTGCTAAAATTAAATTGTACTTTTGTATCATAGTATAAAGAACCGTATCACTTATTTCGGATAAAAAGTAAGCACCACATCCAGCAACAGCTAATACAGGGTCAACATAAAGATAACTTAAAAACGTCCCACAAATAACAGCAATTAATGAAATGTATACATTTGACAAACGCTGTAGAATATCTCTTAGCACAAAAGAAAGCCCTGCAAACATTACACCAGATGGTGCATAAACAAGAGGGTGAAACCATACTGGAATAATACATGGCTCATGTATTTGGCAAATAGTTCCAAAATGGAGTAAAAAATAATTAGCAATAGGAATCATGGATAAAAATAAACAAAAAAAGATTACAACCATAATTTTTCTTATCATAATAAACCCTCAAATTTAATAACTTATTAATTATTGACTACTATTTGATTCAACAACTTTTAAAAAATCATCTTTCTGTAACCCATCTTTGGGAGGAATAACTGCAGTATAATTTTCACGTAAAATTAGATGTACTTGATCTAATGGAATCATTTCTACTTTTAATGACTTAGCTGAAGTAAAATCAAAAACATGCCCTCCAAGTGTTCGAGCTTTGTTAACAAAATGTACATGATAAGCAATTGCTACATCAGATATATTATTCGGAGCCTTAAAAATCACTAAAGTTGCATCCTGATTATTACAACTAAACTCATGTTGGTGAAGTTTCATCCAAGAAACAATTGGAGTATATGGAACATGATCAATATCTTCGCTTCTAGCGTGGATTACATCAAAATATCCAGTAACTTTAATTGCATAAACTAAATTTTTATTGGGAATTTTGCTTTCAATTATTTCATCAAATTGTCTAAAATTTTTTATATTATTAATAGTAAAATTTATTTTATTATTTGCAGCAAATTTACTTGCACTAGCAAAAGAAATCGGACGATTATTACTTAATTTTTCTAATTTACCATGTGGATCAGCTAAATAAAAATCACCATCAATAATAATTAACTCTCCAAGTCCAACACCAGCACCAAGGCCAAAATCAGCATGTTTCGCAATATTCCCCACAGTGGTTATTGCTGTATATTGACCATGTAGTACATCATCAAGTAGGCCATATTGATATAAGATATTAGAGTTTGATTCCGTAAATGCAAAATTTAGCATAAAGCCAATAAATATAAAGAATTTAATTACGAATGATTTTCGATGCATAAATAACTGCTCCAAAATTTATATCAATTATAAGATTAGTTAAATAAATGTTGATTTTGGATATTATCATATTAAATTTCTACATGATAAAAAATTAACAGTAAAATAAAATAGGCACCATATAGGTGCCCAGACTGTTATATTTAAAATATATTTTTATTGACCAGCTGAAGCCGGGAAAGTTGAATTACAATCATAACGACTATCTGATTTTAAGAAAGTATTGCAACTCTGATTAAGTGTATCGTTAGATGTTGCATGTCCTGTAACTTGATCATTAGGAGCAGAATACATTTGCCAAATAATAACACCATTTGTTTTAGTTGCTTGTTGAGTTAAAATGGTAGTAACTAATGACTTAGTTAACTGTAATTGCCCAGAAACATTCTTTGGATAAGCTGGTTGATTAACTTCAAATCCAAATTGGATTTTAGGATTTATATTAAATGTAGCTGGGAAAAAATTAGCACTCCAAGTGTTAGGATATTCAAAGTGAGCATCCTTAACTTGTGTGCTTTTGAGCCAATTTGAATAATCATTAACATAAGCCGTAACCTGACTAGGTAAATCTAATTGGGCGCCAGTATATGGAGCACATGTTTGTGCATTATCACCACATAAATCATATGTCATTAGCCCTAAAGAGTCAAAGCGATCTACAGCACTTTTATCCATCATAGTTAAATTATACCATAAGCCTTTCAAATTACCTAAGTACCAAACTCCACCTTGTGTATTAACAATATTTTCAACACCATCACCCCATAACCAACCCATAATTGGACGTGCACCTACCGGAGGAGCAGCTGTTGCAAACATTAAATGACTTGCTTGTGAATTACCTTCAAGTGTAGAAATAATGGCATGTAATTTATCAATTGTCATAGGCATCATTGCAGTATCTACATTTGGAGTCGGCGGTGTATCTGCATCACCAAATTTAGTTAAATTTGCATATGTAGGTCCACCGTTAGCTTCTATTAATTTAGCAACTGAATAAGCATTTGGGTTACCATTCCATTTAACCGCATACTTATCTGCATGCCAAAATTCTTCATAATCAAGATCAATTCCATCAACACCTAAATCATTAGCTAATTTAATTATATTATTATATGATTGTGTTGCAGTTGTTGCTTGAGTTGAATCTGTTGGATCTGGAAACCAATCATATGTATCAGTTGAAGGACCACATTTATCACCATATACATCATAATTACAGCTATAGTTCCATCCGCCTACAGAAATAAAGGTTTGAATATTTTTTGCACGAGATGCACTAATTGCTGACTTTAAACTATTAAACGCCGTAACACCATTGCCATCACCTGTTCCAAAATATCCTAAAATTCCTGTATTACTAAGATCACCACTTGTATAATTAGGAATAGTCGGTCTAACAAATGAAAAGATAACACGATTAAAGTTAACTTTATCAACTTTTGAAAGGTCACTAACATAGCTTTCTAATGTAGCTAGATTATCAATTAATAGATAAACTGAAACTACCGAATCAGCTGTTGGTGCCGGAGGAGTTGGACCCGGAGTTGGGGATATACTCACAGTTACTGTATAGCTTTGCGTAGAATTATCTTCTGCTGTAACTGTATATGTTACTGGCTGGCTAAAATCATTTGAAGTTACACCACTTACTTGATCAACACCGTTTACACTAACTTTTGTTCCAGTTGTTGTAAAAGTTGCAACAAAATTTGTTCCTACTGTGCCTTGAGGTAATGAAACAGTAATTGCTGTTCCATTAATTACACCAGCCACATTATTTATAGAAAAAGCCGTAATATCCTTAGATGAAGGCGATACTGGCGAAGGAGTTGGTGAGGCAGAACCACTGGAACCACCGCCGCCGCCATTACATGCAGCTAAAATTCCGAACATTAAAAGTACTATTATATTTAATAACCAATTTGTTCTTCGTAACATTTATTCTCTCCTAAATAGGTCTAATTAATCATGGTTATATGTTTTATTAATTACTATTTGTAATAGAACCATTTACTTTTTACATTATACCACAATTTAAACAAAGATGTCAATGATGTTTGCAATGTGTGTATGGAAAAATTCACATATTAACCATATGATTATGCGAATGCAGCTTATTAAATGGGTGGTTTCATTAATGGGAGATTATAATCAATTACAATATAGACAATTATAAACTATGCTTTAGTAATCAAGGATTTCTCATGTTTACTGGATGAGAATCCTAAAATTAGAAACGAATTTATTAATAAACATAAATTTATCCCAGATGCAGAAATGAAACAATGGCGAGTAAACTCCATCCCACTACCCCAAAATGAGATAATTGAGTTACCTAATAAACCCGAAAGTATAATTATATCTGCCAAAATTACTGTTCTTGGGAGA
>CALFYC010000108.1 GCA_937952895.1 uncultured Neisseriaceae bacterium | reverse complement strand
AATGTCTAAAAATTGCATTACATACTCCCAACCATGTCATCTATAAATAAACAAATTGCATCAATGTCCGCTTGGAAGATTAATACCTCATCCGCCACTAGTGCTTGGGCCAATGATTTAGCTTGTAATAATCTACCAAACTTTAACTGCTCATCGATTGCCATAATTTCAGGCATTGCTTGAATTGCATTCTTTTGTGCGCTTGTAATTGGTCTACTGTTGATTAAATATGTAAAATATTTTTTAACTAGCTCTCCGGACTTGTAATATTTTTCCCAAAGTAAAGCTTTTGCCATCGCATCTTGCAGTCTTAATTCTCTTGATTCTGCATTACTTCCATTTACTGTTATTTCGTATGGGCCAGTGATTTCATATTCTGCTTTTAAATGATAAAGCGTTCTAAAAGTTACTTCATCATTTTGTAACACCTCTTCTTGCGAAGTAATTAAAGATTGAAGTTCTTCCGGCACCTCATATAAAGATCGTGCTGGATTCCCCCATGTATTATTTTGAACTTGCGAATCAACCCATGCAATTGCATCTAATTCGTTTTCATAAACCGCGCCAAATGAATAATTATTAACTAAATTTATAACTGTTATTTTCCACATGTTAATCCCCTTTATTGCCTGCTATATCCAAATGTATTAAATCCTACCGTAGTCCCCATGTTTCTGGATACTCCATTAGTATGTAACATCCTAATAGTTATTACATCATTAACGTTGCATGGTATGGATTTTGCCGATATAGATGCAGAAGGATTGGTATCTGTAATACTGGTAAACCCGCTTCTTACCACACGTGTTCCGTTTTTATAAATTTCCATAAACATAATCCCTGTCCCGGCAGTGGCACCCGCTAAGCTTGCAGTAGCACTAAAATCAAAAACACCGTTAGATTTAATTGTTATATCGCCAGTAGATGTGTTGATTGCAGCATGTGTGTCCGATGTAACACTATTATACACAATAGTGGTAAGTGTGTTATTAGCAATCGCTGCGCCAGCGGTTGTAGTAGCAAATGCATTCATTGGTTCCGCGCCAAGAATAGTTTGAGGCGATGCCACTTTATTTATTTTTGCGGTATTAAAAACAGTTAATGCATTTAATGTGTATGCGTCCGAAGTTCTTAATTGATAAACCTTACCTCTTAATAATGGAACAACTCTACTAGAGGTAATATAGTTGGAACTAGGCGCATAAGCGATTGTCCCATTTGGTAACGAGATAGAATCGGTAACATTATATACAATAACATTCCAAGAGGTAATGGTTGCCGTTGCAAAAACCTCAACACTAATATCATAATCTCCGTTCTCGGGTACTGAAAAATTAGTGGAGCTTGTCCACAAACCACTTCCGTTTAAATTTACTCCATTGAAGGGGATTGGGTCATTTATTGCTAATGCTGGAGTTGTGTTAGCTCTAACTTCTTGTCCTATATATCTAGCACCCAAATCAATACTTGAAACTGCGTTACTTGATTGGCCTTCTATTTTAATTCTTGCTTTAATGCTTACCGCAACCCCTGCGCCAAAAATAGCACTTCCGTTTTGTTTTGTTAGTGCCCCATTGCCAGCATTTTGAGCTGTAAAAACAAAATAATTTTTACTTGGTTCAATTGATATGTAGCCTGAAATCGCACCGACATTGCCTTGGCCATATACGCCTGCAATTTCAAGTGTAGGAATAGCCGAGCTTGAAACCTTGCCGTCTGGTAGGGCAATTCTCGCCTCAACCGCAGTAGGTGTGCCAATTACTAGTCGTCCAGAAATATTTATATATTGCCCGTCAACATCGTAAAATAAATCAGTGCTTGCGATTGTCCCAAGCCCTTGCGTGGTAGCTGGCACATATTCTTTATCGTCAATTCTTAAAGCACTTGTAGCTACTGGACTTAAACCTAAAAAGAAATTATCAAAGTTTACTGTCCATGCTGTAGTTGTAGATGTTGCAACGTGAATGCAAAACCTGCACTTAGAATATCCAATCGGGAATTGAAATTGTTTAAATACTTGTCCAATACCACCAAGCATATCTTCATTATTCGGTCTAACTACAAAAAAATCAGACACAAAATTATCATTTGAAAATACTAAATATAATTTAATATATCCATCTACATAGCTAGTGCTATCAACTTTCAAAAACGAAAGTAAATTCATTAATGTTTTACTTCCATTTTCAACATCGAATGGCGTATAAATTCCGTGTCCCAATCTATTATTGGCCGTTTTTGTTAAAAGAAAATCCGCTGTGCCAAACAGTGGTGAAGTTGTATTTCTCGTCCACGTAAAATCTACGTTTGGAGTGCCACCAAAGTTATCTGGAACATCTGATGGTGTAGTGTTTGCGTATCTAACCCATCCAGTAGTGTTAACTTTTGCTTGTGGGTTTTCTATATAATTACCAGCGTTACCAGAAATATCACCATCCTCGATTGCTTCTTTGAGTGTTTTGTTTAAGCTGTTTGCTGTTAAATAAACCTTATCATCATTTGGTAATTGTGATTTTGCTGCACCATCGGCAATTAATTCTGCTTCTGATTTAATATTTTCATTTTGAATTTTGCTCATTTTTATGCCTTCTTAATATAAAAAACACTTACTATTTGACCAACACTTGGTGCGGTTGTAAACGTGATGGTTGATCCAGACACGGAAAAATTTGTTCCGTACACTTGAAATAAACCATTTAAAAACACCATTACCGCTTCATTTGCCTGTGGCGCATTGGCAAGTGTGTATGAAACATTTGATCCGTTAACCAATCCACTTGGTATTTCCTGCTCAAATATATTTCCAATCCACTTGCCAGCTATTTTACTCATTTAAAAATCCTAATAAGCGTACTTAATAATTAAAACATCTGATGCTGCAAGTGTTGTCGCTAAATCACCAGCGAAAGTTACAACTGCACCAGCAACGGTGTAATCAGAAGTTATTCTTTGCACTGGCCCATCATCAGGAAATACAACCATAGATGCAACGATAGGAGTATTTGCAAGCGTCACATAACCATTAGTGATATCGCCACCAGATAATGTAAAAACCTCTTCTGCGAATGAAACACTTGTTAGTGAGTTAATCTGTCCTTGTAATTTACCAATGCCATCGATAACACTGTCAGTGTCTGTTACTGCACTGTCATCCGCATCAGTGAAACCATCTAGAATAGTATTTAAAACTCTATTCTCTGTGAAATATAAATTCGTAACACCTTCTGGTAAATCATCAGTATCCTTGTCTAAAAAAGAACTGTCTGCTGGTGTTTTTTGCCATACTGATCCGCTGTAAATAACAAGATCTCCAATCGCAAAAGAGATTGATCCAGATCCTAAATTTTGCGAACCTGCAACAGATACTCTATAAGTATCACCAGCATTGCCAGTGCCGTCTGCCAGTGACGGTGAGTTAGTGTTAGCGTTCCATGCGCCTTTATACTCCATTGACGATGTTGGTAATAATGATGTTGGGATTTTACCACTACCATCTAAACCAGCAACACCGTTTGGTTGATCAATTTGTGCTGTTTTTACAATCGTACTATCTGCCCATCGTGAAGTAATTTTACTCATTTTTTATCCATTTATGTGAAATACACTACTCTTAATATATCGCCTGCTATTATTGTCCCATCTAAACCAAGACCATTCCAACCAAGAACATTTACTGTGATTGAAAAATCAACTGAGTAAATTTGGGTTGAACCATTAACAAGATCAACTAATACTTTTGTTGGGTCAAATGGTGTTAGACTTAATGTGAATTCTTTATTTGTTATTTCTAGTGCTGTCACGGTGTGGTATTCAACTTGAAATGTTCCACTTGGAACTGGTGGAGTAACAGGTGTTCCTGTTGTTAGCCATGAAGCGTAAACTATCTGGCCAATAGCTGGTGCTGTTGAAAACGTTATCAGCGTAGATGACACTGAATATTCTGTCTTCTCAACACGTAATCCATTCAAATAAACACTTATTGATTCATCGTTTAGTGGTACGGTTGAAACCGAGAAGTTAACAGTTACACCATTGCCAATGCCTAATCTTTGTTGATTGGTAATTACACCACCACCAACTTCTTTCCATTCTGCTGCAACGCCATCGTAAAATCTTATTGTGCCATCGGTTGAATTATAATAATGTTCTCCACCAACAGGAATGCCATAGAATGCTTCATAGGCAGCATCATCAACATAGGTAACATCTTTAAATGCACCACCCATAACTACATCGTCGATTGCTTTAACAGCAACATCAAATGCTTCTAGTGATTCTTTGTGGTTTTCACCATTGGTTAAATAATTATTTGTTGCATATATAAGTGCATTAGCGTCGAACTCTCCGGAAATTCCGGATACGTCAAAGCATTTCCATAATGAAGCTTGAACATCATCAATAAATAGCGGTTCAACTAAACTTACTTTATATAGGCTTAGTTTGCCTTTCTTGACATCATTAATTGTTTTATCGAGCCATGTGGCATTGGCAACAGTGCTTGATAATTTGGAATTTGTAACGATAGGCACTTAAAATCCTTTTTAATCCAACTTTCTAAAAGTCAGCAAGCCACTCTCATAATATCCTGCAAGTTTTCTTGCGTACAATTCTTTTATGGTATAATCAACGCCATCTTTACTTTCAGGCGTTGACTCCAATAAGCACTCTACAAAAACAATCGGTTGATTTATATCTTTAACAAATTCAATCGGTGCTTTTTGTGTGCAATAATCAATAAAATTTCTATAATCACTTACGCCTGTTGGATTATTTTTAATCGCAAGTTGTGGCGTGATGTCAGTTATTAAATCAATATTACATTGCATGAATTTGACACGTCCATAAGAAACTACTTCTACCTGACCAGATGCTGACTGATTTACTTTTGAATTTAATGTTTTTTTAAAGTCTTCAAAGTCAACGTATGATTGTAATAATCTTTGTGGATAATAAATTGATCCGCTGCGAGAATCACCTTCGTATGAGTTTAATCCAAATAAATCTGCGCCATTAAATCCCATCATTGAAAATGCTGATTGTGATGCATTTGTACCAGATGTAACTAGAAGCGAAAATACACCCACAGAATCAATTGTGATTTTACCAGTTACCCTATCAAGGGTTGTCTCGTATTCTTGTGTTGTAGAGGCATCATTCATCGCTCTAGCAATCTCTGTTGCGTAATCACCAAGAGTGTACGCACCGATACTTAACTCAGCGGTTAATTCAACAACGTTATCAATAAAATTTATATATTTGTTTTCATCGGTTACTGTATGGCCGTAATTAAATGCCGAGTAAGTTGTTATCATACTGTTCTTACCCCTAACAATGTAATGCCTTCCTTGGCATTGGCTTCATTTAAAGCATCAGCAACATATTTACCAAAGCTCTTATCGCCAATTACATTCCCTTGTACTGTTAAATTTAAATTAGTTTGTTTTTGTGCTTGCACTGGATTGTTTTGTTGAAACTGCTCTTCAACTGGCACAGGATTTTCAAATGCTCTTGAAGCTGATCCACCACCACCACCTGATGGTGCTCCTGATCCAGATGCACCAAGATAACCGCCAAGTATTTTCAATGCCCCACCCGCAGATAATTGAGCAGCACCAATCGCATAATTTTGCGATGCAATGTTTGCCAATCCCCATTTAATAAACATATCACCAGCGGCACCAGCAATATCGCCTAAAACTAATTTTAAGCTTTCTCCAAATGCTTTAAAGCCATCTTTTCCAGCGGCAAGGGCTTGACCTACACGAGTAAATGCATTGCCAATACTAGATGCAAATACATTAAGCATTGTTCTTGCAAACTCTCCAGCGTTTTGCTTCATGGATTTTGTTACAATTGCAAAGGTTTCACCCATGGTTTTAAATGCTTCTAGTGTGTTTATTTTCTCTTGATCTACAATGTCTTGTCTTTCAATTGAATACGTTCTAGTTAATTCTGTTTTTCTTGCCTCATAGTCTTGTTCTGAAAGAAGTTTTTCTTCTAAGCTTAATCTTAATATTTCTAATTCTTTTGCGTATTGATTATCTAGAATTTGAATTTTTGTTAAACCAATATTTCCAAGATCAGATAAAAGCTTTTCGTTTACTTGGACTATGCTGCTGGCAAGATTCCTGTTTATGTCTAATATCTTTGAAGCAGCATTTTGCTCGTTATTTGGGCTTAAAAGCGTTGATCTTTCGGCCAGTAACTGTTTTCTTTTTTCTCTTAAATCAATTAGTGTAAGATTTAATCTATCAACATCTTCTTTTGATCTAAGTGCAGCAGTAGATATGCTGTTAAAATCAACTTTACCTTTTAATTGATCCTGTATTTTATTTATTTCACTTGCTGTTTTCCCTAGTTTGTCATTTATTTTTGATAGATCCGTTTCGACTCTAGGTGATGGCAGCATTGCAGCGAAACCTCTGGCTGCGCTTGCTAGGTATGGTATAAGGGTTTCGCCAATTCTCTTGTTAATTAATGCCAATGCAGAATCTAATTGTTTAAAATTAAAGTCTGCACTTTTGCTAATTTGATCGAATGCTTCTCTTGTAGCACCAGAGCTATTAGCTGTTTCTTTTAAAATCCTATTAAAATCATCTGCGTTAGAGTTTGCTATTGTTAAAACAGAATTTAATGCTTCAACTCTTCCAAATAATCTTGATAAAGATTGCTCATTACCTTTTGTTTTTTCTCTAACGTCTTCAAAAAAACCAGCAAGACCTTTTGCTCTTAATGCTGTTGTATTAAACTCTAATCCAAGTCTTTTAGCTTCATCCGCTGAATCTTTAGAGGGTTTAATAATCTCTGCTAGAATAGCTCTTAATCCAGTAACGGCTTCGGATGTTTGAATTCCTGCTTTTGTCAAAAATGCAACAGCGCCAGCGGCTTCTGAAAACTCTAATCCTGCGGATGCTGCTAGTGGTGTAACTCTACCAAAAGAATCTGATAGCTCGCCAAACGTAGTAACACCTTCACGTACAGCAACAAATAATGCATCAGATGCTTTAGTGGCAGATAAACCCTGTTGTGTGTATGAGTTTAAGCTTGCATTTATTAATTTTGCTGCAACATCTATATCTGTTAATCCAGCAACTGCGGCCCTATTTGATACGGCCAAAACATCCAATTGCTTAGTCGTTCCAACTATTCCAGATGAAACAATATTATAAAAAGCTCTTGCTTGTGTTTGTAAATCAGTTCCGTATGATGATGAAAACTTTTCTATTTGCTTAACGGTTGACTCTGTAAGTTTTTCTGTTTGAGGCAATATAGAATTTATTCTTGCCAACTCAACATTAAAACTTCTTGCAGTATCTACACTTTGTTTTATCGATGAAGATAAAGAAGCAAATGCTGCTCCAACTAGTGCAACCTTTGTAAATGGAGAGTTAAATACATCACTAAATGCAGATTTAAATGATGAAATTTCATTTTTAAAAGCAAGACCAAATGATTGTGCCGATATTTTTCCAGTTCCTGCTAATGAAGTTGATAGTTCTTTTTGAAATGAATTAACATTTTTTAAAAGAGCATCACCTATCCCAACATTTACTTTGGAAAGATTTGCCATTTCTTTTTTAAAGGATGCTGAAAATGCATTGCCAGACGATTGTCCAAGTTTTGAAGCTTCTGATTCAATCTTATTATTAGATTGTTTATCTAGCGATCCTTCTAAAACAATTTGAACAACAATATTATCTGCCATGTTCTACCATTAGTTCTTCGATTGTTACGGCCCTTTCAATAAAATATTCAGGTCTTGCCGTTTTCATAGTTTCCCTATGCATTTTCTTTCTGTTTTCATCAGAAGTATTTCCATAATCACTTACGTACATACTTCTTAATGATTCAGTCGCTATTATCCGCTCCATGGATTGCCAAAGCATATTAAAATCTTCTATTGGCAAGTACCTTATGTAGTCAATTGTATAACCATAAAACCTAGCTAACTGACAAATTGCTAAATCTTTATTAGTTAATTTTTTTTTTCAAAAACTAATGCATTAACAATCTGCCCTAAGTGAGCTGGCTCTAATTCGTTACAATGCTCTATTGTCATACCAAGCTCGCATAAAAAATCTTTGCTTAGCTTTGATAATTCAAAAATAGCTTCATCAATATTATCTTTATGCTTTTCGTTTATTTTTCTAACTCTGTCTTCTAAGCTTTCCGCCTGCAGTGTGTTTGGCTTAAACAATTCAACAACACTACCATCATACATTGTAACTTTAATCTTACTTCTAACGAAATTAAACTCTGTAACGCTCATAATATCCTTTGCCTAATATTAAAAAGGGGCGTTATGCCCCCTTGATTATAATAATGAATAATCACCAAAACGTAACAAGTTAACTTTTGCATCCATTGATGAATCTAGGTAAGCTTTAAATTCACATTCAGCACCTTGGATATCTGTTCCAGAAAAGTTAATTGAAGCTAATTTTGGTGCAGTTAAGATGGAAACATCCATGCTTCTATCTGATGCTGGTAATCTAATTGGGTGACCTACTAAATAACCAACAACATCAAAAGAAGATTTGAACAACTTGGAAGTACCGTATCCAATAACATCATTGTCAACTGATGGTGTTACAAAATCACCAAAAACTTTACCAACGATATTTTTCCAACGTGTTTTGGTCATCTCTGCAAGAGTCATTGCTACTGTACAGTTTGTACCTTGTAGTAATTCATCTAAAACAGTTGGCCCTGTTTGATCGGCCGTAACTTCTAAAAAAGTGTGTTCAATAGTTAACGTAGAACCACCAGAAGCAACCTGACCTAAGTAACCACCGTAACCAGCAGAACCAATAGCAAAAGTTAATCCAGTGGCACCACTTGTAACCTCTGTAGTTACTTCACCCATGAATTTATTTTGATATTCAACAGTATCTAAAGCATCAGTCATTAAAGCTACTTTTAATAGTTTGTTTAATGTAACATCAGCTTCAACAGCGGTAATCATTGCATCTGCAATATCTTCTGCCGTATCACCATTTGTATATGGAATAGGGAATAATGTTTGACCTGGCCCTGGAACTGGATCAGAAACAACGCCATTGTCTAACCAAAATAAATATTTTAATTCAGCATAGACTTTAGTTGTAGCATCAAATGAATCACCATTTAATACGTTAACGTCCCAATACTTACCAGCTTGGTTTCCTGCGGTATCATCTAAAAATTTAACTGATCTGCAATGCTTGCCGCCAAACCACCAATTCATTGCCTCTAATTGCTGTTCACTTGATTTTGTTTTTGAACATAAAGCCATTTAACACATCCTTGTTATGTCGTATGAATATAGTAAACACTCACACTGAAATTTATATCAAACTTCATAAAATTATCATCGCCATCAATGGCAGATGGTGTAATGCCTGAGCTTGTTACACCTTTTATATAGCTGTCTTGCAAAATATTTTCTACATTACATGCGCTTGCTTGTATGCATATAGCATCGTTATAAGTTTGATCGAAAAATTTCACAAAATCAATAGTGCTGTGAGCATAAATTGTAACCAATACTGGAACAACTGAGCTTAATCCAGTGTCAATTTTTTCTGTTGTCATCGCACCTATTGTTAACTTGTAAGTATTTTCCAACCCACTCATACCTGTTTTTTCTGTTTCAAACACGTAACCATCAAACTTCAAATCAGGGTTTGAGCTATAAATAATGCCTGTAAAATAATCCCTGATTAATTCAATCATCTTCTAATCAATGGTGTTGATCTAATATTATATGGTACTGGATCAATTTCACCATCTCCGTCAGTGTCTAATCTTAATGAAGCTCTATTTCTAGCTTGTCTCATTTCGTTTTCATAATCATCACGTTTAGACTTAAAAATGTCATTAGTGATTAATTGATTTTGGTCAAAAATAATTAGAAGAGTTTGAAACATAGACCATCTTTTAAAATCTTCTGTGCTAAAAATATCAGCTTTAGTATATACAGCACCGTTGTTTTTCCAAATTCTTTGCTCGTCTAAATAAGCCAGAATCTTGTCTCTTGCTGCTCTATGGGCATAAATAAAAGATGATCTTCCAACTGGTAAATACTTATATAGTGTTGGTTCGAAAGGTAATATATGAGAGTCGTTAGAGAACAGGTTGTCTTCACTTGCATCAACCACCTCGAGATCAAAAGTTTTTGTTTCCGTATTAAGATTAGTTGTAACCCTAACAGATATTTCAGTTGATCCAATTACAGTATATGCCCAATCAACAAACCACTTTTCTTGGTTTGCATTATAGACAGTAAAAAATCCTGCACCTGTATATGGTTCAATTTCAACATTGCTAATTATTTCACCCTGAGAAAAACACGTAGATGCATCTAGTCGCATCTTGTCGTTTTGTTGCACAAGTGGATCATATCTAAGATTGATAAAAATCATTTTAAACCCTCATCAATATGCTTAGTATCTTTATTAGACTTCATTCGCCAAAACAAATGACCTGCTAAAATACCATTAAATAAACCAATCATGTAAACCATAAACGGCATTTTATATGCTGCAGTTATGATTAAACTACTAACCGATGCTTCTGTTCCACCCATCTTAATAGCATAAACATCGTAACCAGCTATTGCTGCTAGCAACAAAGGCACAATAAAAAATGTTACTATCTTTGTTGTGTTTTTTATCACAGCATTTCCCTTTGAATAATCTCAATCCAGTCATCATGCATTTGTTGTGTACAAAACCCCATTGGAGTCATGTTTTGCAGTTCTTCAATTGCGCTAGGGAATGCACCCTCTTTAATCATCAATAACACATAGGCATAATCTTTAAACATTTGTCTGGACTGTGCCTTGGTGATTCCCATTAGTGTGTTCTTTGTATAAAAGGCAATTGCAACCTTCTGTGCTTTTGCCTGAAAAGTTTCAAGTTTCGTTCTAACAATTTCTTCTATTGGCTTTGCATCTGGAACATAGCTTTTATAAATTTGAATCCACTGTAAATTTGTGGGCTCTTCATTAAAAGTTATTTCCGCCAACAAGGCACCGTCTTTGATAATTTGTTTAGTAATCATATTAGCTTCTCACTAAATAAATTCTACCAACTGTACCAGAAATACCATTCGCACCAGTTCCGTTACCTGTACCTGCGGCACCAGTATTCACTTGAAGCGTTAAAGATGTTGCTGTTACATCATTTTCAGAAATGATTGCAATAACACCACCGCCACCTGCTCCACCACCACCAGCGTTTACACCTGTTGCGGCATCAGCACCGTTACCGCCATTAGCTCTAATGATACCTGTACCAGAAATATTTCTAGCGCCAATAACGATAGCACCACCGCCACCGCCACCGCCACCGCCTTGGTTACCAACTCCGTTACCACCACCGCCACCACCACCAGATCCACCAGTGGTAATTGCGTTAGCAAGATCTCTTGCAACGGACGCTTGTCTAGCATGACCTAAAACTTCCACACCACCGTTTGCAGTTGTTACAAGTGTAGCTGTACCAGCAGCACCACCTGCAGTTGCAGCACCAGCACCACCAGCACCACCAGCACCACCAAGGGCCGTAGCGGATGCAGTTCCTGCCGTACCAGCAGCAGAAGTACCACCTGTACCACCAGCAACACACGCAGCGATTGTACCAGCAGCTTGGGTAACACCACCTGTACCTAAAATAGCATTTGAACCTGATCTATCTACGATACCGTTATTGATAAAATCATTGAGAACAAAAAATCTAAAGCCACCTGTAAATAAAGTAACACCTGGATTGATTGTTAAATTTTCATAGTACATATCTCTCACTAATGTTTGGTTAGAGCTTAACACTACAGTCGAATCAACTCCATTTCCAAACCATGAACAACCTAATCTTGATGCTAATTTTTGAATAGCACTTAAGATCGAATCGGAAGACGTAATTGTTCCAGATTGATTAGTAAATCCTGTTAACACTTTAGCGATTACCGCTGCGTTTGATACCGTTGCTGCCGCTGCGCCAGGGCCAGTAGCTGTAACCTCACCAGTTAATGAAGTAACCGCACCAGATGCAGTTGAATAATCAGTAACAACACCTGCATCATCTCTTGTTTTTAGTTTTTTATCTACGTTATCAACATATACAGTTGTCTTTCCACTCGATGGCGTTGGTACGCTATTGATGTTTGAAAGGTCTAATGATGACATAATTACTCCTAATTAAATTAAAGCTAAACGTCCGTTAAGTTCTATTGTTATTTTCTCATTTAAAATTAAATCTATCTTGCCCGAAATTGCAGTGTGATTACTTGGGATTGTGAATCCTGGCCTTTCATTATCTTGAATGAAAGAAACTTTACCATCTAAAGCTGCTTGAGTTGCATTTGAAATTGGTTTGTCTATGTCTGCAACGTTGTCCACGTTGCCAAGCCCAACATCGTTTTTATCAAGAGCAGAAATAGTGTCATATACATCATCAAATGCATCTTGAGTTGGTGTAGAAATTGGCTTGTTAATATCAGAAGTATTGTCAACTTGATCTAATCCAACGTCTGACTTATCTAAAACAACAACACCTGTTTGACCGTTAACGCTTAATACAAGTGATGCACTTGGATCAATGACAACAATATTTCCTAAATAATCTTTTGTTTTTAACTTGCCATCTGCAAGATCAATGAACATTGTTTTTTTACCATTGTCTGGTAATGGAGCATTCGCCGAGCTTTCATATCTTAATATAATGGCCATTTAAATCTCCACTAGATTGCCTTCTAATACAAGAAGACCGTCTATGATTAGCTTGTGATAATAAATTAAATCACGCTCTTCTTGAACAAGCAACGCAATAGATTGCTTAATCCAATTCCAATTAAAAGACCAATTAGAATAATCTACTAATTGATTTATTTTACCGTCGACTTCAAGTATACCGTCAATTTCAATGTCATAATTAAATAACATTTCTTGTTCGACTGGTATGTTTTCAGTTTCACCGACAGATATTTTATTTAAACTAAAGTTTTTTGTTTCATCTACTAGGTCAAAGTTATTTGTAAGAGGGTTGAATTTAAAACTCATCTCACACCTTTGTTACGGATGAAATAAACTTTTTATTACTGGCAGTATAATTAACAGTGATAACTTGTGTTACAACAGATGCTAATTTATATGTATAAACTTCTTGTGTTGCTGTAGGGTACGTCGCCTCTATTAAATCCCATACAACACTTTCTTCACCGTCAACGGGTACTCTTTCGCCTGGTAATAGATTTAAAAATACTGCACGTGTCGGTATATCGTTTCTGTCTACAAAGTTTTGATATTCTCTATCGTCATGACTTCGCGGCAACATCTTCGATCACCTTATATGTGTCAAGAGCAAGATAAAACCATGCATACCAAGAACCTTCCACGTATTGAATATCGAAATATTGAATAGTGGTATGGTTCTTAATATTTGTTTTAATCATTAAGGTTTGAAGCTCTTTTGGAGTTCTCGCCTTAATGAAAAATGGTATTTCACTTGCCCTTGCCGACATTATTTAATTACGGGTTAAGAGAGTAAACAAGTGGTGACTTTGTAGCGCCAACACTTTCTACACCTAATTGTAGACCACCTACACCAAACAATTGGTCAACAGCAACTCTTACACCTAGGGCACCATACTTATTATCTTGTTGTTCAGACATTTGTACGCCTTCTTGGAAAGCAACTCCAAATCCGTCTTTTTCAACAATGTAACCAGTTTGTGCAGCAAGAGCATTTGATACAACCACTGGCACACCGTACAATCTTCCAATTACGCCTGAACCAATGTTTGAAGTACCGTAAGCATCTGCTCTAACAAAGTCAGCAATGTCTAAAAGAACATGCTCTTGATCTACACTGAAAATATAAGCCATCTTGGAAATATCAGCATTCTTAGATAACAATGCTTCTCTCATTGCAAGTACGGCTGATTTTGTAACATCTGCGGCAACACCGTTAACTGCACCATAGGCAACAGCGGCAAGACCAGCAACAATTTGTGCATCAACATATCTACCGTGAGCAGAAGCTGCTCTTGAAGACGCTTCAATTCTGTAGTCAATAGTTGATTGAAAATTATCTCTATGATCTTCAATCCATGCAATGTATGCGTTCTTGTTAATAAGAATAGTATCTTTGGCATCAGTTAATGCAGTTGCATCAGCAGAAGCACCGAAAGCTCTATTTGTAACAGAGAAAGAAGTTAATTTTGGAACTGAAATTGAAGTAGCTCCCTTAACTGCAAATGCACTTAAGTCAGATACGTAAGGTAAAAGTTTTGCGGCTGCGGCAAGTTCTTTTTGAACAATCGCAGTGATAATCGCTTGTTTGGTATTGGGTAACGTTTGTGCTACATCGGCCATAAAATCCTTCCTTTGGATAATAATTTATAAATTTTAGTTCATGCTTTTTGCTAGTGCAATTAGCTCGCTAGTTGTCATCTCTTTAATTGGCTTAACAGTAGGTTTAAAATTGTTGCCTTGGCTTGGAATACCGTTAACAACATTTACATTTCTACCAAATAAACCGATATGCTCGTATTGCTTCATTCCGTCACTTACAATCATCTTAACATCATCTAAGACTGGAGTATAAGAGTCATCAAAAGAAACAATATCAATTTTTTCTTTACCAAGTAATCGAACAAACGCATCAGGATCTTTACATCCTGCCTTAATTGCTTCCTGTTTAAGGCTATTGATGACATTAGTTCTAGCAAACGTGAAATCTTTTTGCTTAATTTGAGTTTCAAGATTTCTGGTTTTTTCCTTATACTCATCGAGCACCTTGGATAAATTACCTTTCTTCTCTTCTTCTTCAAGCTCTCTTTGTTTAAGTCGCTCTTCAAGTTCCTGCGCCTTTCTTTGCGCTTCTCTTGCTTGCTCTTTAAACTTGAACATATCCTTAGCATAAGGATTGCTTCTCGTTTCATCATTTGTTTTGCTTGGATCACTGACACCGTCAGTTTGATTGTCGGCACTGCCTGACACTGGTTCACTCATTTTAAACACTCCCTGTTTATTGCGTCAAGATTTATTTTAACTTCTTGAACAGCATTTCTTGTATAAAGTCTCTAACTTTCTTTTCAATTTTTGCGCTATTCTTTGCATTCCTAATATAAAAATATCCTAGCTCTTCTAAAAAACCCTGGATTGCTTTATATGTTTGAGCAATACCTTTGGTTGGTTTACCATTAGGCTTTTTATATTTCTTGTGCTTCTTATCAGTATGCTCAATAGTGAAGCTTGCACCGCCACTTGATAAATCTAGTCTGACATTATTTCTCAGATCATTCAATAGTTCGCCCGTGAATAAAGCTTTTATTTTATTTCTATTATATTTTGGATCTGTTGCATTGCCTTTCTCTAAATATTTTCTCCATGCAAGCGTACCATCCTTGGCACTTCCAAGCGTTGTTTCTTTAACTTCATTTACAACAATGTCGCCGATGCCATCTCTAAATTCTTTATCTCGTAAAGCTTTTGTAATATCTCTTCTTATACCACTTGTTACTTTCTTTAAGTTAAGCACTTTTAATTTTGCCATTTAGTCCTCGAATGATATGCCTAGTTTTGCTAATTCATTTCTTAGGTCTGACAATCTTTGCCTGTTAGTTTGCTGTTCTTCTTTTGTATTCTTTCTTAATCTCTTAACTTGATTAGCGATTGAATTAGCTTCGTCCTCACTAATACCAAAGAAGTCTCTTTTAGGGAGAGTGTCACCAGTTACATGGTTGAAAGATTTTTTAGTCTCAAGATCTCCATCTACATAAATCTTTACTGACCTGTCATTGATAATATCAGGCGTGATAGATTGAAGCATATCTCCTTCTAAAAACATGTCCACGCTATTAACCGAGACACCTTTCTTGGCAGCATATTTCTCGGTGTATGGTTTAAATGATGAGTTATTTCTATCCTCACCATCTAGTGTTCTGTTAATCATTCTCTCAATGGCAAGCGTGGCAAACTGTTCTTTCTCATCATTAGTAGGCGCATCAATGTAACGAGTCACATCTATTGTTTGGCTTACTTCATCAAGCGAAATAGTTCTTTTGCCAGCTATCCTTGCCATGTATTATTCCTCGCTATCATCTTCCATGTCATCTTCTGTATCAGCAGCATCCATTGGCGCTTGCTCTGTTGGTACACTTGGTAATGGCATAATTCCTGCTAATTCATCATTGTTTTCTAGTTGGATTGAATCATAAATTTCTTTTGCCTGCATCTCGCCAATGTCCCTAATATCCATAATAGCTTCAACCTTTGTCATAATGCCAAGGTCAATTTTCTTCTGAATAGAATCAAGTTTCTCTGATTCAGTTCGAACCATCTTTGGTTTTTCATAGGTAACTTCAATCTCGCTATCATTTGGGATATTACCAACCCAATACTTTTTATCTAACTGATTTGTACCACTAAGCGTATTAAGCCAAGCTTTAACTATCTCCCAAACCTGTACTTCAACTCTCTTGAACACTTCATAATCATCTGCATGAGCTTCCATTCTATCTAGAATAGCGATGTATCTATCAAGTGCACTTGCATATTTTTCACCAGCACCACCACTATTAATAGCTGATGATGTTAATCCTTCACTTGTTAAAAAGTTGTTTAGAAACTTATCATTTGCTCCGCTAATTTCAGTGATAGAAGTTGATGGTGATTGAAAAGAAAAATCTACCTCTTTATTTGGATCATCCGTTGGAAGCTTAAGCAGCATTGATGGGCCAACAACTTGGATATTTGGTTGTAATTCACTTGGGCATTTAAGCACAGCAACGCTATAAGTTTGCAGCTTAATCGCTGCGGATTCATCACTCATTCTGGTGTTGTATTGAATGGTAAAATCAGTTAGTGAGTTAGATGGTCTAACGAAATACTCAAAATCTTTCTCTCTTGATGCTTCAAAGAATGGCATAATGTCATAGCCAGCAAGGCTTAATGCAGACCTTTCAATGGTCGTATATGCACCAGTGCTTGGATCAATTACATATCCATTACCGTCCATCATGAAATTATATTCAGGAGTCCATACAATATATTTATTTAACACGCCTTTATAGTCGTTCTTTGTTGCAACGCCATCTGGTGTTGGATTATTTGTTGTAGATTCTCTGTCTGATCTACCAACGTAACCTGTTGCAGTGTCATGATAAGCATCAAAATTTGATTCTGTTAAATACTCACCTCTGTCAAATACACTAATGATAAATGCATCTGCATAGTCAGGGTTTTCAGAGTTTGAAACAGCATCAATTTGGTGCATGGTAAATATGCGCATAACAAGCTTGCCGTTAATTGGAACAATCTGACCAATTGATTGCTCTTGATATACGTATGACTTATTTGCTTGGCATAATTTAATGTTTGCAAGCATATCTTTGTAAACTAACTCAACAATTTCTTCTTGTTGCTCTGTTAGTCCAGTGAAATTTCTTTCAACTGAATGCTTATAGATCGTAGCCTTGGTTTGAGTGATCTTTCTTTGCACGTTGATACAAGACACAATAGGCATCTCTCGCACAGTTGAAACATTGTATTGAGCTAATAATGCTTCTTTAATAAACTGATGCATTCTGCCTTGGTATACTTCAAACTGCTTTAGTGATACTGCTTTTCTTGCCTTGTTATTGTTTGAATTAATATCAGCAATAATTGATATTCTGTCTTCTTGGTTTAAAAGATTTAACATAACATTCCTTTGTTACATGTATTTTGATGCGCTTGCTGGACTAATTTTAATACCAATTTTATCTAAATGCCAAGCACCATATCCAAGACAGTCACTCATGTGAGTCAACATCTTATTTGCGCCCGTCTGATCTGGTTGACCATTTCTATAAACAACTTTAGTTAAGTCGTTTCTAAGCTTCTTGCATCTAGGGTGGATTAATATTCTATTTGCGTCTAACAATCTGTTAACATTATTAACCCTATCAATAACCGCTGGATTGTATACAGACGGTATTGTCTGACCTGATTGCTTTAAGATCTCATGGTCACTAATGCCAGATGTGCGCCTATTGCCACCAGTTGAATCTGGTATAAGTGTTCCAATATATCCTTTCGCTTTTAATGCAGCGGCGAGCTTGTATGTGTCGCCTACATCTAAATATATCTCATCGTACACCATGAACACACCATTTATATATTTAAAGATAACGCTGGTAGTGGGTGCGACGTTAAAATCTGATCCGATGTAAATGGTTCCATGTTGAGGCGTATCGAATTCTTTAACATGTTTTTCTTCGCTGTATGCATAGTAAACTTGACCATCACTATCATCCGAATATAGACCGAGCAAGAACCTATTACGTTCACGCTCAGGCATTGATTCCAGCAATGTTAAATAATCGCTGTCAATGTTTTGAATGTTATCTATTGGGTTCATTAGAATGGATGCATAGTCTGATTTGTTTTTAATCGGTTCATTGTCAACTGGATTTAATCCTAATTCAAATAATGAATATGCCCAATGAGACTTATTGGGTGGGTTCATGTCATAATATACTTTCTTCTTTAAACTATTCTTTTCTGCTAAACGTGACAGTGCAATTTGAATTGATGAATATGGTATTTGTGAGCACTCATTAAATGTTAATGTAGAAAACTCTTTACCTAGAATCTTCTCAACTCTTTTATCGTCGTCTAGCCCTGCGAACCATATCTCGCTACCATTTGCCAGCACAGCATAGTTGTCTGTTTTGTTATACTCATATTTTAAATGAGGGAATGACATCCTCATCATCTTTGGAAATGTATCTAGTACAACAGATGTTTTAATAGAGTTAAATGTTTGTCTAAGAATAGCGTGACGTGATTTTTCTTTTACAGCGCGTATAGTGTTTGCTCTTACAATGCCAAATGTTTTTCCGCTTCTTGACTACGATCCCCCATAGCTCATGATGTGCTTAGCATCACTGGCCATAAGGGACACCTGCTCTTTCTGCTTATCGGTTAAAGAAAATTCAATCATAGATTTTTATCGTCGCTTGAAATTTCAATTTTATTTATTTCGTGATTTATCTCTTGTTTATCAGATTGTCCTAAATATTGTTTACCAAGCCATAGAAGCATTGTCACGTTACCGCTCATTGCGACGTCATATTGCTTGCGTCTTAGTGCAATTTTGCCCTTGCCTCGCTTTTGCTCGAAATACTCCGCGAATTTCATGCCCTTAACTTTTATAACTCTTCTTTCAATTGTGTCCTCTGAAACATCAAACCATGATGCAATCTCTCTTAATGAGCATTGTATAGCGCACAGTTTGTCGAATTCTTCAAAGTTTATTTCCTTTGGCTTTCTTCCTGCACCCATTACTTGCTCCTTCGTTTTAATTGCTCACGCTGAACTAGTTTATATGCGACATCGTTGCAATAAATTCTTTCCGTTGGTCTATCTTTGGTTAAAGCACCGCCCATCAATGACCTAACTTGCTTACTCCAAATTTCTTTAAATCTTTTATCGCTTACTTTAAATTCAGAGATAAAAACTGGATGGTTTAAGTTTGCGGCCCAATCGAAAAATTCACTATGGTTAAAAGAAGAGTTTTTATCATACTCGGCAGTACCTTTATATGGAATGTCACAATAAACAATGGAATTATCTTTTATTGGAACTAATTTGTAGTCACCATTATAAAACTCTAGTCGCTGTAGTCGCTCTAGTCGCTCTAGTTGCTGTAGTTGCTGTAGTCGCTCTAGTTGCTCTAGTCGCTGTAGTCGCTCTAGTCGCTGTAGTCGCTCTAGTTGCTGTAGTTGCTGTAGTTGCTGTAGTTGCTGTAGTTGCTTTTCGTCAATAAATTTATATAAAAACTTAGGGACACCATTCACACGATAATATTCGATTCTATTTCTTAAATGTAGTCGTTTTTCTGTTACGCTTAAATGCTCTGGAAATTTGTCAAATCCAAAGACATTTTTTGCCAAATCATTAAACTCGTTAAATATTACCGCTTGGTGCATTGATCGCTTATAATCTTCGATATCCTCACCAAAAAGGTAGGCTCTTCCATTATTGCCAAATGACCATAATAATTTAATCATCGGTTCATCTATTCTTTTAAAAAACTGCTCTCGTGATATCCATTCGGGTTTATAAACATTGTAATTGAACTCACCATTAATTGCTTTTTGAATTAATTCTGGTACGCCTTTTCTGATTTCATTGAAATGAAATTGCTTGTAGTCCTTGCTTCTGTGCAATAGCATCGCATGAGTAACGCTGAAACCTCCACCGAATAGATCGTAAAAATTTTCTAACTTCGGGAATATTCCAATGATGTCTTTAATTATTTTTGATTTTGATCCCATGTAGGGTATGCCATACTGACTCATTTTACTTTCACCACATAACCCTTATGAGTTAAATCATCATAGAGGTCTTGCAACTCCATTTTGTTTGGAAGTTTAATTTCAAGTGTAAGCTTTTCGGTCTCTTCTGACTCATTCTCGTCTTCATCGTCATTCATTAAATCAAGTTTAGTGAAATCGAATTTCATACCTAAATTATCTAGGTCGAATTCTGGCCCAAAATCGATAATTTCTGTATTTATCATTTCATTATCTTGTGTTGACCATTCTGCAATTGCATTGTCTGCAACCATGTCAGCGTACTCTTGCGCTTCATTTTCGTAGTCTTGAAAATCAACTGCAATTTGTGACCAACCAAGATGCTTAATTGCCAATAGTCTCCCATGTCCCTTTGTCATAAAGCCACTGCGTTTTGAAATTACAATTGGTGTCCTTTGACCTTGATAGTCAATAATTTTTGCCAATCTTTCAATCTGTGCCTCTGGATGCTTGTTTGGATTTTTTGGGTTTGGGATAATACGTGGATCATCAATAGCGAGTAGCTCGCCATATGCGCAATTGAATTTCATTTTTACATCCTTGTAATAACTAGCACAACTAGTTAAGTTATGGGCACCGCCTCACGAATTAAGAATATTTTCAAGTCATTGAAATGTCAAATAACTAGAAATACATTGTAACATGCTGAAATAACATTACCTAAAGTTTAACTTAAGCATGTGTTATCACATATTTACATAAATAATAATAATTTAGTTCGCTCAAGAATATGCTATAATAACTATATAAACAAAACAAAAGGCACAATATGGAAACATCATTAACAGTTAAGTTGATTGCGCTTTTAGAAGAAAAACAATTAGTCGAGAGCTTATTATTAAACAATAGAAATGATCTTTTAAAATCAAGACTTGAAGAGATAAATAAAGAAATCAAAGATTTAGTAGATAGTACAGATAAACAATAATAGGGGGCAATATGAAAATATTATCAATTTTACCACTAATGTTTTTAATATCTTGCAATAGTACATCTAAACCAAGCTCAGATGCATCAAATGCACGCAAGGAAGTGGTTTTAACATTTGAAGGCGACATTGAATCATTAACGACTGTTGACTACCACACAAGCTGCTCTAATGGATCTAATACGGCCTATAAGTACCAAGGTAATGGCCAATTAACGGTTAGATATAATCGTTTTGAAAATGCTGATTGCACAAAAGAATATGTTGATTATCCCCTGGTGGGAAGCTATGACTCGCATGTTTTAACTTATACCTGTGAGCTTGATGAAAATGTACTTAACTGTGAATTAGATGAAAATTACTACACTTGGATGGTTGATCACTTTGCTTTAGATATTAATGACTGGGATATTATGAGCTGCATAGATAATGGCAGCAACTTAAGCCTGCAAACAGGTGATCCCAATTATGAAGATGGTGACTGCGAAGAGTCAGTAACGGCACAATTTGTTCTAACTGGCACAAAAGAAGAGCTAACAATTAACGGCCAACAATTAAACTATGTGGAGTAATTATGAAGCAAGGCCAATTTAACCAAATGAAAGACATCCTTAAAAGTAACTACGATATATCTTTTGGTCTATACTTAAACGCAATGCAAGTAATACTAAGAATAAATACAAGCGCTGATGATATTGAACAAGTAAGAATGTTGATGTCAGACATAAACTCACTAAGTAATGAACTAAAAAAATTAATTGATGCAATCAAAAATAGTGAATCAGACAGCGATTAATTACTATCGGTTATAATCTTTAATTTTTTAATCTTTGCTTGGTACTCATACAAGTACAACTCATGCAAGCTTGGCGCTATTTCAAAAAGCTTTTCCAATTGAATCATTACGTCCGCCATTTCACTGGCCAAAGCAACATCATCAACCTTGCCAAGCCTAAAATGAGTCACTGCAACAATTAATTCACCCAATTCCTCAACCACTTTAAACAGATATTCATCCTTGCCAAACTGATCTATTAGCTTTCTATACATCATTGATTTATTCATTAAACACAAGCCTCAATATTAATTTTTTAAACTTAGTGTCAGCTTTTATTATCCTATATCCATCTTTTTGTGCATCCCAACTTGGTTGAAAATATCCCTTATTCATTATATATACTGCGTGTCTATCTAAGTATATTGGGCAAGGATAATTATGCTCCGCAATTGGTGAACCACCAAAAGTTTCTATTTCTATTTTTGGAAAATCCATTTCTTTAATCCTTCTCGAAAAAAAGTTTATCGTGTTTAATATTCTCACTCAACTGCTCAAGCGTGCGACAATAAGCATCATCCAATTTCTTCTTTATAAATGTCGCTTTATCACAATGACCACAATAATCAAGTGAATCATTATTGTTAATAAAATCTACTTCAACACCACAAGACTTACAAACATCTACCTCTCGACAACACAACGAAGACTTCATTTTAAAACTCGATTGTTATTTTACTTGGTTTATCGCCTATTGCGGATAAAAGATTAGTGCCACTAGAAAACAGTGAGGCTTCCTCATTGTTTTTTCTTACAACAGTAAAAAGACTTGTATCTACAAACCAGCAATAGTTGTCAAAAAAAGCAATAGCATCAACACCATTATATACAACTGCGCATAGCTCCTTTCCATTAACATTTATATTATTCCAGAATAAGTCTACATTTATTCTAATTTTAACCAATTCATAATTACTCATTCCAACCCCTTTAAAAACTGCTCGTGTTTTTCAATTGCATTTATTGCAAAATAGGCGTTGCGATCCATCTCCAAGTTGTCTGCAATAAAATTAAGTGTCTCATGAAAATCCTTAACCGCTTCTCTTAGTTTTTTATTTTCTTCTTCAATTTTAATAACATAATTGCCTACATATTCACTCATAAATTTTCCTTTAAATACTTTTGCCATTTTCCATCAATATCATGCCAATACCAATAACGTTGCGGAGTGTGCTCCCAAGGGAACGCAGCAAGTATTAATGAGTAATGGTTAAATTCCAGAAAGTCGCAAAGCAATCCTTTATTGTCATAATGAAACTCACACATAAACTCATCAAAGCAATCATTTTCAACAAGAAATTGGTCGAATAGTTTTTCCAAGGTTTTAGTTTTCATTTTGACACCGCACTAAGCGCACAAAACGCTCCCCAAATATTTATTATAGGCGTTATCGAAATACATATAATAAAATACAAGCCTTTAATATTTTTACTTTGTCTATTGCGTAAAATGAAACCCATAGTAATAAACATAGGTATGAAATAAAAAATAAACAATAATGTAAAAAAGGCTATATCACTCACAATTCACCTCGATTTCTCTTTCAAAATATTCACAAGCTATTCTATTTAATATCTTAGCTCTTTGAGCGTCCGCTACTTCTTTTTTAGTGTGCGCGCTAATGTACCCACACTCATAAAAATTAACCCAAAACTTTTTTAATATTTTCTTCTTGTCTTTAGGTGGTAGGATTTCGGTGCCGCTTGAACTGTAAAAACAAAGAGAATCAAATAACAACAAAGTGCAAGCTGAATGATGCCCTTTTGGAATATAAAATAATGAATTATTGTTGGAACCAATGACTACACAATCTATGCCTGAAAGTTTAAAAATCGTCCCAAACTTAATCTCCTCGCACGCCAATATTTTTTCAAGTGTCCATTTGCTCATTTATTATCCTTAAATTTATACTTCCTAACGGTTAAATTAAGCTCTTTAAATATTTCTACGTCTTTGTAATTTTTCAAGCTACTCATCACGTTTCCTTTTTTTATCAACAACTTTAATTTCTTTTCCAGTTAAAATACTCTCAATTAATTCAATTGAAAATCTTAAACCCGCAATAGCCCTCTCTAGTTTTTCATCTACCGTCATCACATCACTCCTTATATGCATTTGCCTTTATAATCCACAAACCAATCATCTTTAATGCTTAAGTAATAATCTTCGTCGTTTTGTAATAACTCAAACTGCTCTTTTGGTATTTTAAGCGCAATCATCGAGCACGGATCGTTGTTTGTTAAAAAATTCTTTCATATTAGCCATAGCCATCGCCATCGCCATCGCCAGAGCCAGAGCCATCGCCAGAGCCATAGCCATCGCCATCGCCATCGCCATCGCCATAGCCAGAGCCAGAGCCA
>CALFYC010000107.1 GCA_937952895.1 uncultured Neisseriaceae bacterium | reverse complement strand
AGAGCCATAGCCATCGCCATCGCCATCGCCATCGCCATAGCCAGAGCCAGAGCCATCGCCATCGCCATCGCCATCGCCATAGCCAGAGCCAGAGCCAGAGCCATCGCCATAGCCAGAGCCAGAGCCATCGCCAGAGCCATAGCCATCGCCATCGCCATAGCCAGAGCCATCGCCATAGCCAGAGCCATTATTAATCTTTAGGCCTTCCATACTTTAACTCCATCCAAACTATCTTTGGCTTTTTGAGTTAAATCTAAAATTTCAATTGCATTTAATAATTTAACCGTATCAACTGCTTCTGGGAATTTACACTTAGTTTGATCGGGTGTGCCTGATTGCGCACATTCACTTAAACTAGCTCCGTACCATTGCCACATTCTTCTAGCATTTTTCAAGACTACCTCTTGGCCGACTTGAGATTCTAAGTAGCCATAAAAAACACCAGCGGAGTATGTTCTAACGATAACCGCCTTCATCCCATTCAAGTCTTTTGCTTGGGCACTTAAGCTATCTTTGCGTACATACTCAACATTGTTAATCATAATTGTCTCAATCTTTTCTTGACTCATTTTAAATCCCCTTTTTTGTTAAAATATTCTTTCATCTCACCAAAAATATCCGCCACCATAATAAATATCGCCTCAAACACATAAGCAATTAGCCATAGAATGCCTGTCATAACACCGTAGATCGTCCATAAGATTGTTTTCATTTACTCATCCTTGTTAAATAATTCAGTCATTCTTTTCGCATCAAAATGGTAATAATCAGTAATGTTGAAGCCAAGCTCAATTAAAATTTTTTCAAAAGTAATTAATGATGGCTCATGCTCTCCCTTCTCATAATTAGAAATAGAGACTCTTGTTATTCCGACAGCGGAAGCAAGTTTTTCTCTACTATATCCCTTTAAGCACCTGCAAAATTTTATAAAGATGCTATACTTTGGCACCGCCTTACCGATCACAACAACCCTTCATCATACTTGCACACTTCCCATGTTTCCATGTTGAGGAGTAGTTTATCTCCGTTTTTTACCATGGTTATTTCTTCTATTAATTCCAATTTTCTCTTGCAGTCAAAATCGGGTGCTTTTTTTGAATCAAAGCAATATCTAATACAGCCAGTTTCCCCTAAGCATTTATACAGTACTTCGTATTTTGGCTTTGGCGGTTCTTCGTAGATTGACCAATCTCCTGGGTGCTTAAAAAGAAGAGTGCTTTGTACCCATATTTTTAGATCACTAGATTGAATTAGCGCACCACTGTCTATTTTAGCATATACTCCAACTTTTCCCTTTAATGTCTTCCCATCCAACAACGCTTGATAGCATTCCTTCCGTGATTTCATAACTCTCCTAAGCATATCCATGTTAATAAAATTTCAATAGTTGTTGAGGTATCATCAGGAGCGTATTTGTTTAAAAAGCAAGGATCACTCGCCTCTGTCTCTAGTACCATACCCCACCAACCAATATCTGCATCCACTATAACCAACCCACAACCATCTTTTGATAAATAAACTTTTGAAATTTTATTTTTCATTTTTCTATCCTTTTCATTTCTTCATACTCATAAGCAATACACGATAGCGCATCTTTAATGCCACCGTTTTTCTTATAAGCAAAAAATCTTATATCATCTTTCTGTGCAGTAATCTTGTGCCCACAATCTTTTATACTGTAACCGTCACACTCCATACTTGAAATTATCCTTTCAATATGCATGTATGATCCACCAAGCTGCATTTGTCTGGCCATATAATTACCCTAGAAAGGAATGTCTTCAATTGTAATTGATGCCTTTGAGGAAAAATTTTCCTTTGATTGATTAACCGACAACCCCTCAATGTATTGTTTAATATAATTTTTATCTCCATATTGAGAATCTTTTCTAAATGAAACATCCACTAACAATCTTTTGCCAACCATTAATTCTGTTTGCATAACACCTGTTAAGTTAGAAATTCTTTTAAGCCTTGCCAAACCAATGTTTGTTGCTTGGTCAGATGATGGAACAAAAACATTAACTGAATCAAACAAAACTCTTTTTGAATATTCACCAGATAAAACTTTTAATTTAAAGTTTAAATATTTGCCGCCACTAGAGCTTTGTTTTAAATCAACCGATTCAACAACCACTTCGTATTCTCCGTTTGGCAACAAACCAAACCCAACCTCTTCTTTCACATCTTTAATTAGCCCTGAAAAATCCACAATTACCCCTCTTGTTTTGAGTTAAAAATCTTATTCGTTATTAAACCTAAATCTGGTTTCTCGAATTTATCAAGAGCTCCAGATCTATCTTTTGCAAAATCTATATAGGTATTGTCTGTTGATATGAATCTTTTTTTCTCACCATCTTTATCTATTGATGTTAAATAAAAAACTTCATCAAAAAAAGAAACAATTTTTTTAGACAATGACTTTTGAACCAAATCCAATGTTACAGTATCACTTCCGTCTTTATCGCCTAGTTTATCAAGACACGTTAACCATATATTATATTTATCCATATCTCTTAGGGACTTAAGTAATCTTGTCATTGTTTCAGAGTACGCTTCATATAAAGCAAAGTTTTTACTTTTATCAAATTGTGGCTTGTAGTGAGAAAAAACTATTTCTCCAATCTCAGTTATTGAATCTATAAAAATATGCTTATATTTCATTCCGTTTTTAAGCTTATTAAAAATGGAAATCAAATCATCAAATGATTTAACCTTTACAAAATCAATTTCTTTTCTCCTTAATGATAACAATCCTGACTCTGCACTTATAATTAATGTCTCATTGTCGGGAAGTGTTCCAGCTAATGTTGTTTTTCCACTACCAGATGATCCAACAATAATTGCAAAAATATGATGAAATTCTAATTCGTTTGTTTTTTGAATATCCATAATTATCCCTTTATTTATTTGTAAGTTTAATATTATTATTTTGTATAAAAATTGATTCCATAATTAATTTCTTATGCTCATCTTTTATCTCATAATTCTTTTCAATATTTTTAATCCAATTAAAAGTGGAAGTGTAGTGATCTGTCGTCTTGCAACTAGCAATAGTTTTAATAACTCGAGTAATTTCTTTTGAATTTAATTCTCTCATTGTGCCCACTTTTAATTATTGATAATTAGAACTAATTGTTATAATAATACAAAGTATATGTAAATTAAAAAAAGGAAAATTAATGCAATTATTTTCAATACAAGACCTTGATAAATACGAAGAAATAATGACTGTTACAAACCTAGTTGAGATATTAAAAATATCTCGCCCTACAGTAGTAAATCTATTTAAAAAACAAGGCATGCCACACTTTAGGGCCGGATCAAATTACCTGGTAACAAAAAGGGCATTCTTGGAATACATAAATAACCAAAAGGCATCAAATGAGTTTGGGAAAAAAGAACTATTTTAGGCATTCTATTTATGCCAGCAAGGATGATAAAATCGTTGATTTAATTTCAACGCATGGCAAACAAGCATATTTTCACTACTTCAGATTACTCGAATTATGCGCAGAGCAAGCCATTGACTCAATGCCAGAAAAGTTCATTTTCCACCGCCGAACTTTGTGTGCTGAACTACTGGTGACTAACTCACGACTAGGTCACCACCTACTGGCCATACAGTCGTCACTACTTTGCCACTACTTTATGACTTCTAGTAAAGTAGAGATTCTGATTCCTAACCTTCCGAAATATCTAGGGTTGTATCAACCCAAAAATACCTCAAATTTTCCTATTAAAGGAAATAAAATAAAAGAAAATAAAATTAAATTAAATACTTCCACAAAACCTTCTAGCGAAGATTTTGACACACCACAATTAAATTCAGAATTGACAAATACGGTCAAGAAAAAAGAAACGCAGAGCGAAGAAAATAAAATGCTTGCCAAGGCAATTCGAGAAAATTATATTTCCGGTTATCAAAATCGCTACGGAGTAAAACCAACATGGGCAGCAAAAGAAAATTCACTTGTAAAAACTTTAATCACCCGAGTTGGTCAAGAGGCACTAGAGCTATCAGCGAATTATTTAAACTACAACGATCCATGGCATATTCAGCAAAAACACCCATTCGGATTATTGGTATCGCAACTAGATAAAATTCGGGTTGAATTAAATAACCCAAACAGAATGCTCGATCACCACCAAGCTAAAAAGCAATTAGAAAAATACTCAGACCAATCACAAATAAAAAATGAACGTGAAAAAGCAATGCAAGCTTTTCTAAATAAACCGGATGAAATTGAAAATGATTAGACAAGAATTTTTTACGGCATTTCAAATTGTACTTGATGTTTATGGTGACAAAAACTATCCACCTGTCAGACAAGAAATCATATTTGATTATCTCAAAGCACTCAGCATAGAAGAGTTTAATAACGGATTAAATGCGATTGTGGGCAATGAAAAATACCCACCTATGATGAATGAATTTAAACAGTATTTTCAAAACATAATTCAAACCAAAAATAAAAATATCATGGATTCAATGGCCAAAGAAAATCATTGCACTAAATGTAATTCAACTGGAATTGTTTTGGTTAAACAATGTTATGGGTTTGCTGACAATGCTTACCAGTGTAATTGTTATTTGGGTAAAAAATTTTACTCTCATTTTCCTAAAATATTTCTTGCATCAACAAAACAAATTAATTAATATCCCTTAATCAGAGTGTTGCCCACCAACCATTTGATGAATCATGGTAGGTTAAAGCGTTAAAGCCCACAAAGCCTACCCTGACCAAATTAAGCCTTTAGCAAGCAAGACAATTCATATGCAAGTTTCCTTTTAAGCCTAGATTAGTAAAATTCTCTAGGCTTTTTTATTTTAATTAGTTTATCTTATTTACTAAATGTCCCCTGTTAGTAGACAATTCAATCTTTAAATAAACAAAAGGCTTTATATGAAATTACTTATTATTATTTTAATGGCCGTATCATGTGCTACCTCTAACCCAACTATTACTCCAGACAAACCAATTGAGTCAGTTAGTAATGAAGCGAGACAACAACCAGACGACATTCAGACAACATCTAATTTAGTTCTATTTAGTGCACGTGAGCTTGATATGAAAAATCATGTATGGCTTAAACCGTCAATTGATTGTGTGCATAAAGTTTTAAACTCAAAAGAATTTAAAGATGATTTAATGGCCGTTAAAAGCTTTGATTATGCACCCAAGGAACTAACAGGCATCGACGTTTTAAACCGCTTAAATCAAGCTAAAACCGTTTCTGTGCGCACTTATTATAAAAGGTTCGGATCAGCTATTGCATATACGTATTACGATGCAAAGGAAATTTATTTAAACACCAAGTGGACACGTCCAGTTTATGATATCGTCAATACTTTGACACATGAATTGACACACACAATCGGTTTTTCACATGGTGATAATTACGCATATGGCAAGGAAAAATCAGTACCGTATTTTGTTGGTGATCTAGCAAGTAAGCAAGCCAAAGAATTGTGTAAATAATGTACTCATTTTCTTTTAATACTCATCCTGTTAATTTAAATAATTGCAGAATTGTTAATTTCAGGATGAAAAGAATCACTAAAACTAAAGAGTATTTAGAGTTAGAATCATTCATAGCAAGTGAATTAAAACTAAAATACTCAACACTAGTTGAAAGATTTAACTCTGTATTTTGCAAAGAAGCTCATTACTTAACCGTTAATTGGCGTTTTTATATTCCAAATTTATTAACCAAAGATAAAAAGACTAGAGTTAATATGCGCTCTGGTGACTTGTCCAATATTGTTAAGCCTATTGAAGATGCACTATTTATGCACTTTACCAATGCCGATGACTCACATGTTATTGCCATGAATATTGAGAAGATTCAATCTAAAGAATATAGAGTGGAAGTAGATATTCAAATAAAAGCAATTGAATCTATTCTTTAAACGCAGAAATTCTTATTTAATTGAACATGAGCATGATAGTTATCACCTGTTCCATGTAGAACAATTAGTGATTGACCGCCTGACTTATTAAAGGCACCAATCTTACCATATTTTCTATTGGCCCAAATATACCACTCGTTAACAAATTCTTTTGGTACATCATTGATTCTAATATCAACCGCACGTCCTTCACGATGTGAGCTTGAAACTCTTTCTAGCTTTTGATCCTCTTCTAGTGTGGAGAGTGTTGCTGTAATGGTCATATCTTTTTTTGATTCATGCCAAAATAAAGCAAAGTCACAAACCATCATCACAAGCATTGGATGACATTTATAAAATAAAGATTCGTCTTTTTTTGTTTTAAATTTAATCATGCGATATCATCCGGCAATCTAAATATATGCACATTGCCCGCTAAAGTTGAACCATTTGCATCCACTCTAATATTTCTTCCAATATTAATATGTGCACCACCACCAGTAAGAGTACTACCTGTAGCATATAAATCTATGTCTACATCAATTGCACCTCCTGACTCAATGAATACTCTTTGACCACCAAAAACAGCATTGTTATTGGTTACCTCAACAACAATTAGCGCTCTATAAGTCATAGTTGTTACCAGAACATTATTAGATGTAGTGCTGAATGCTGATTTTCTATAGTCTATAAATGGAAATAACATAATTTACTCCAGTGGTGCCATTGATAAGCTAACACTAATATTAAATGAACCAACTGCATTAGATACAATAAATGGAACGATACTATAGTTTTTTTCCAGTGTCGATATTGATAGTGAACCAACATTATATCCAGATGCTGTATTTTGAATGATGTCAACAGCGTCAACATCTTTACCAACAGTTGCTTGTGTGACAGCATTTTGGTTAACAATAGGTGCAGTACCAAATAAATTGCCAATAAATGCACCAGTATCATCGTAAACTTTAAAATTAATAGAATTATTTCCAGTATTAACCGTGTGACCAACTGTCATTGTCCACGCAATAACTTCGCACTTATAAGGAATGTGATATTTTTGCAGATAATTATTAAAAGAATTTGCAAAGAAAAAACCATACATTGAAAAATCTCTCACGTGATAGAATCTATCATTGATATAATTTATCGCTGCACCAACTTTTCTAAACAGTGCTTCTGTATTACTTCTCTTATATGAGATATCACCTATTCTAAAATATTCTCTCGATGCTGGTACTAAATCTTGATTTGCCATAATAATCCTATGCTAATAAATAAGGATAACCATTATCCAGATAAAGCGAATTTTCCATTTTATCACCAACTAAAGGCGTAAATGTTAGGGCCGTATTCAAGTAAACCGTGTTACCTATAATATTGTCAACCGTCACTTCCTGTTCAAATGAATCTCTAACGTAATCTTCTGAATGAACATAAATAGATGATCCTATAACCAAGTCACCAACATTATCTACATCAAATTCATTCGATGAAACCACACTAGTTATATTGAATTGCCTATTAAGGTAAACAAACCTAAGCTTATAATTAGAATCAATTTCTGCGTTTGTGTCATCATATTCTGGTATCTCTATTATGTAATCTTCTAATGGAGCAAAAGACAGTGCTTCAACCAATATAAAATTACTATCTATTGGATCAATTGAAATAAATTTTGTTGTTTCATCAACAGTATAGTCATCCGATCTTATTCTTATATTCTCACCAGCGAACGGCCGCCACTTATCTGCTTCGGTTAAAAACTCTCCTGTAATATTCATTCTAGAAAGTCTAACCCTTGTAGTTGTTGATCCTGCACCAACAAAACTAGATAAGCTTATTACGCCATATCTCGCTGCTAATGCATAATTTGTTTGCAATAGATCAATTGAAACATTCCCTGTTGTGATATCCATTTTTTTATTGGCAACCTCATAGAGCTCTAAAGGCAAACCACGTTTACCAGTGTTTGGATTTGGAATCCTAACATCGCTGCCACCAAAAGGAATGGTATCACCAACTTCAATATTAAAGCCATCCTTGTATAAAATCTGAATGCCTTGAATAAATAGTGGAGCAAATCTATATCGGTCATTTAACCTTGATACAATTGCCTGGATCATAGTTGTTGTTGCCGAACTTGATCTCAAACCGTCCGATTCAACTTTATATCCCTTATAACCAACATTCATTCTCTGTTTAGATGTCTGGTTTACAAGAATATCTCTGGTTAAATATTCGCCACGAATAAGATCCAGATCATATTGGTATGTAAAATTATTGTATAAATATTTAGATGTTGATCTTTGTGTTTTGATTGACTCAATATTAGTTATATTCTTAACATTTATTGTTGGTAATACATCAACAGACAAAGGTGGCGTTGTCATTTTAACAGATGATCTTGCTTTCCTTGGTAATGAATATAATCCAACTGGGAAAAATAGTTGTGTGTCAATCCAGTCTTTTGCATTATCAATTGCATCAGATAGGTAAAATTCATATTCAACAAATGTAGAAAATAAAGATGATATTAATGATTCAAAACCTGCGACATCAACTTCATTTGTTTGCATATTAAGGCCATCAGGAAATACATTGTATTTTGATTTGTATGACATCTGGCCAGTATAATTTGCATCAGTAACTAAGCTTTCTTGTGTTACGATATAACTACCATTATCAAGTAATCCAAACCCTGCAACAGTATATGTGCCAGCATTTGAACCACCAGATAATGTAATAATATCGCCTTCAACCAATCCAGTTTTTTCTTGAATATTAAAGTAATTAAATATCAAAGTATTATTAATTGATTCCATTGGACTAATAAAATTAATTGATGCTGGAATATCTAGCGACTCAAAGCTAGTGTTACCGTCGTTTGATAGCATTACTTTTAGCGCCAACTCTAATGGTTTATCTATTAGTTGATAAACACTTGTACAATCACTATCATTATCATGACTAACAGCAATTGTTCCGAGCTGCCCTCTAATGCCTGTAATCTGAGTAGTAGAATTAATGGAAGAAACCAAGATAATCTCATCATTAATTCTAATATAGCTAGTAAACGTGTCTTGAGTTTCATATAACCCATTTGTTGATAGTACGTTTATGGTAGTTGATAGTGGTGTCAATGCACCTGTCAGTTTGCTTTGGTAGGGGTTGTAGATGGTTTGTCTTCTGAGGTTGTCGGGGTGTGATATTGATACTTGACAGGTGCCAGAATCAAGATTGAAACCGTCGACAAAACCCCTAAATAAAGGAATAGCATCTTGTGGATATGCTGCTTTCGCAAATGATAAATACACTTGCGCTTTCCTTCCAAGAATTTCACCAATAGAATCAAGAGCAAAAATTTTTGCTACCTTATTATCTTTATCAATTAATTCAATTTGAAATGTTGATATTGAATTTGTATTAGATTTATCCGGCTGTAGCTGCTGTGAAATGCTTTTATCTGTAGCACCTTCAAAGCTAATATAGTCTAGCGCACCTAATACTTGCTGTAGACCATCCCATGTTGCGCCTTCATCATCCCAATTCAGTCCACCATCCCACTTAGCGAATTCAAATATTGGGCTTGATCCAAAAATAGTATCAATGCCTTCCACCTCTAAAATTAACTGAGGCGTCTTTGATATTTGCTGCGATAATGATTGTGCTCTAGCTGTTAATATAAATGCCATATCACCTATTAATCCCAACCGCATACAGACAGGCAAAGGTTATCTGTATACGGTCAGGGAGTTTATTTACATTTGCGTGGATATTTCAAGCAAACATAAAGCCTAAGTTCTTTGTCGTTGTAATAATTTTCCAACTGTTTTAGTTCGTCGGTTGTCACACAAATATTATTTGTAATGTCTACTAACTCTCCATTGCGATATCCACTACCAACATTTGCAATTGTTTGGTCAATTACAGGTCTGTTAAAATACCTGCCTATTTGTGGACTATTGCAGCTTATTAATGTCAGACAAAACAACAGATAAAATCTTGCGTTCTTCATCACTTTTTGCCTCTTTTATTTTATCCAAAATTAGAAACTTTTTTTGTTCTTTGCTTATTACAGTGTCTTTTATTTGCTCAATCTTCCAGTCTAAAAACATTGAATACAGTGATTCAATTGCGTCTAAAACTTTAGGAATAACTTTAGCAACAGTAATGATGGCCGTAAAAATAAGCTTTAAACTCATTAAGCATCCTTAAGTGATTTTGCCAATTTTAATAATGCCATAACAAGCTCAACAACCTCTTCTTGAGATAAATCTTTAAGCTCATCATCAACTTCTTTTAAATCTTTAAAGCCTTCTAATAGAACTTCGTGTGCTTTTACAAGATCAAGCAATTGAGCTAAATCATCAACGCCAACACCATTCTTAGCAATCAATTTTAATTTAACCCCTAATAGTTCTAGTGCTGATAATAATTCTTTTGTTTCCTTAACTGTTTTCATTTATTCACTCCTATTGAATACGTGCCTTAATGTGGGCAACGTCTGAAATAATATTGTCTTGTTTTTCTCTTAAGTAAGTTATTTCCTGCCCATGCGTTTCAGTTCTTTCGATTATAACAGCAACCTTTTCATTTAATTCTTTGGTTGTTTCGCTCATTTCCTTGAGTGATTCAGACATATTTCTAATCAAATAAACCGCTAAAAACCCACATATTGATAGAACAATGTCTAAAAATTGCATTACATACTCCCAACCATGTCATCTATAAATAAACAAA
>CALFYC010000106.1 GCA_937952895.1 uncultured Neisseriaceae bacterium | reverse complement strand
ACTCCATACATGCTATATTTTGGAACAAAGCATAGAGGCTTAAGCTCATGCTGTTTATACACATCTAGCGATAATATTGGCTCGCTTGCTGCAGGAGATCACATAGCCTACATGATGACAGCAATGTCTGCTGGTATTGGTGCTCATTTACAAACTCGCAGCATAGGTGATCCAGTTCGTGATGGCTCTATTATTCATCAAGGAAAGATACCTTATTATCGTTCCCTAGAGGGTGTCCTTCTTGCTAATAAGCAAGGTGCTAGATCTGGTGCTGCTACTGTCCATTATTCTGTTCTTGATCCAGAAATATTTGATTTAATTTCATTAAGAAATCCTATGTCTATAGCTGAAAAAAGAATACCAAATATAGATTACTCTACTGGGTATAATGATTATTTTGCATATAAAGTTGCAAATAATGAAGATTGGATGCTTATTAGTTATTACTATGCAAAAGATTTGTGGGATGCTTTCTATGGTAACGATTTAAATTTATTTAGATCTCTTTATCAGAAGTATGAGAAAGATGATTCAATTCCGAAGAAGTTTGTTTCTGCAAGAAAAATAGCTTTTGCTTTTTTAAAAGAAGCGCCAGAAACTGGAAGATCTTATCATCATAATATATATGAAATAAATAGGCACACTCCGTTTTTGGATAAAATTTATTCTTCCAATTTGTGCAAGGAGGTGGTTGTTCCAACTTCTCCATATTCTCACGTATTAGAGCTATTTAAAAATGATTCAGATGGTGAAATTGGCTTGTGTAATTTAATGGCTATATGTCAAGGAAGAATTAAAGATGATGCTCATTATGAAATGGCTGCTTATTATTGTTTAGCTATAATATATGAAGCTATTAATATCATGAATTATCCATTTCCCAGTTTGGAATATTCTGCAAAAGCTAGAATGTCTGCTGGTGTTGGTGTTGTTAATTTAGCTTATGATATGGCAAATAAGGGATTTGTTTATGACCATCCTTCTGGTAAAGCTTATATCCATAAAGTTGCGGAAAGACATTCTTATTTCTTACATAAGGCTGCTATTAAAATAACTGGTGAAAAAGGTGTTTGTTTATGGACTCATAAGACTAAATATCCTAATGGTTGGTTGCCAATAGATACATATAAAAAATCTGTTGATTCTGTCGTCGAAAATAAATTAATCTATGATTGGGAATTATTAAGATCTCAAATTATTAATCTTGGTGGTCTTGCATTCTCTGTGCTTGAGGCGCATATGCCAGCAGAGTCTAGTAGTTTAGCTTCTAATGTAACTAATAGTTTATATCCAATAAGAAAAGGCATTGTAATTAAAACCAATGGGACTGATAAGAATGTTTTTATAGCCCCTAATTGGGAAGATCTTAAATACCAATATCAACTTGCTGAAACTATTGATTCTAAAGATTTAATAGATATGTATGCTATATTTCAAAAATTCACTGGACAAGCTATATCTGCTGATTTGTATTTAAAATATAACAATGATGGATCTAAACGCAAAGTTAGTGGCAAAAAACTTATGAATGATTTCTTGTACGCTGCTTCTCTTGGAGTTAAAACCAGATATTATCTAAATGTTTTTGCTGGAGTTGATATAATAAATGAAGAAGAAAAAGGATGTGCAGGTGGAAGTTGTACTTTGTGAGAAATGTATATGAATATTTTATTTAATAAAGATAATACTGAATGGATGACTGGTGAAAATCAACTTATATTAGGGCAAGCTCCTGGATTATTTGATAGCATTAATGTTCCGCATCCAGAACTTCATAATTTATATAAGTTGCAAAAATCAATCGACTGGAGTGAGGATGAATTAACTCATGAGCAATCAAGAATAGATATGCTCACATGTCCTCCTAAAATTAAAGAATTAATGCTTCTTAATTTATCTTATCAATGGGAAACTGATAGCATTGCTGCTAGATCGGTTGCTCCATTATTTGCTCCATTTATTACCAACTCTCAGTTTTGGTCTGCTATCTTAAAAAATTCTGAAATGGAAGTAACTCATAGTCTTACTTATTCTGAAATTATTAGACAATGTATAGCTGATCCTAAAGAAGTGTTTAGACTGGTTGTTAATAATGCCTTTATAGAAGAAAGACTTTCTCCTGCATTGCGTTATCTTACTGAACTTTCTAATGCTGGTGCTAAATATTCTTTAGGGTTGATAAAAAATGATCAAGAATTATTTAATATAGTTTTTCTCTCTATGGTTGTTATGCTATGCTTAGAGGGAATACAATTTGGCTCTTCATTCGCTACAACTTTCGGTATAGTTGAACTAGGGTTATTTTTATCTATTGGTCAGCTTGTTCAGAAGATTATGATTGATGAATTGGCATGTCATGCTCAAACTTGGAAAACTGCTATTGGTATATTGCTAAAAACTAGTCGCGGAAAGTTAGCAATGGAAATGGTTGGCAATGAAATTAAGTCTATCATTGACATATTTGTTGGTGCAGAATTTGCTTGGAACAAGTATCAATTTAGCGAAAATAGAACCATAGTTGGTTTAAATGAGCAACTGTGTAACGATTGGTCTGAATACAATGCTGCACCAATATATAATTTATTTGGATTTCATAAGAATATTTATGATATTCCATTGCCTTATATGTTTAAGTGGCTAGACATGAATTCATTTCAACATGCGCAACAGGAGTCATCTTCGTCTAATTATGCTTTATCATCAGTTGTGTACGATATAGGTGATGATGAGATATTGGAGTACAATTATGCGTAAAGATAACATAAGAACTGATGATCCCATTGGAGTTAAATATGACGCTGGCAAAGTAAGACCTTCTCTTGTTCCAACTGACTCTTTAATTGAGATAGCGAAAGTTTTAGAGCTTGGTGCAAAGAAATATTCTCCAGATAATTGGAAGTTGGTAACTCCACATTCAAGATATACTGATGCTGCTTTAAGACATATTTATGCTTATTTAATGGGCGAAAAAAATGACCCAGAAACTGGGTTGTCTCATCTTGCACATGCTTCCGCATGTCTTATGTTTTTAATTCATTTTGAATTACAGGAATCAAAGAATGTCTAACGGCACAGATATGGTTACTGTTAAATTAAAATATAAGCTTGCTAGCGATGTCGATCTTGATAAGCTTACTGATTGCTCTTCATGCTTAAATGAAGAGCAGGGTTTAAGCTTAAATGCTTCTGTGTCCGAAATTGAAGTTGAATTTGAAATTGACAGGGCATGGGGATTTATGAAGCCTTTAGCTTTTAATGGGTATAGAATAGATGCCTAATCATTATTGGTCTGATGTTGATCCAGATCTACAATATGACAATATTGAATCTGCTTTAATGTCTTGTTGCTACATATGTGGCGATAGACTTGAATGGGATTTAAAAGTTGAATATAACTCTAAGCATGATATGCCAATTGTGACTGGAGCTTCTTTTAGCTGTGGTATTAAATACCTTTTAAGATACGATCCAGACAATTTATGTTATAAAATAGATATACATGTCTAATGAATATATTCCAACAGAAGACGAGATTGCTTCTGCCAAAGCAAAACTAATAGAATATAAGATTGAAAGATCCTATATTCTTAAATTTTGTAGGAAAAATAATCTACCAATTCCTAAATACGATCCTCCAATTGATGGGTTTTACGCCCCTTATATTGGAACTCCCTATACTAGAACTAAAAATGGTATAGTTTATTTGCCTTATCCAATGAAGAGAGCTGCAAAAGCTAGATATTTAAATCCACTTTTGCATAACTATAAATCTTTGATAACAGAAAATGAATGGAGCTTGGCATTAGCCAATGGGTTTGACGATAATGTAGTTGCTGAATTGATATATTCCAAATATCAAGATTTTCATAGCTTAATTAGATACTTGTTAAATGGCAATTATGATCCTGCTTTTAGGCACTTTATTTTAAAGGCAGGATATGTAACTGATAGCAAGAGTTATGATAGGCTTGCATCTGATTGGCCAATGTTGCTGCCCTTTGTTGTAGTTAAGTTTATTAAACAGTTTAAAATTTCATATAGAAAAACTATTGGTAGCTATACGACATTTTTTCAAAATGCTTTTGCTAGAATATTAATTTTATCTTATATAGATTATTGTAGGTCTGTGCATAAGGAAGATTTTAGATATAAATATGATCCTTTTAAGAATTTAAATATAGATGATACAATAAATGTGGAAGATCTCCCTACGGTGGGAGATCAATTTTTATTTTGTAACGAGCTTTATTATCATGTTGTGTCTAAATTAGTTTCAACTAGCTCCATACTGGATGTTTAATTTTTTTATCTCGTCATATAGAGGCCCTACAAAGCTTTGCATTTCTTCTTTTGTGACTTTGGTTTTAAGACTATTTGTTAACTTTTCAATAGTTGTTGTTATGACTATTAACTGTTGAGTTAAATCTAATAGTCTTTTACTATCCCAAGGTTTGAAATTTTCTATTACTTGTGAAGTTATTTCTATAGATGGATCATTATAATCGTAAAATATTAAAAGTTTTGAACCATTTGCTGGCGTGTCTGGTATCTCAATATATTCACCTCCTAGTTCATTAATACTTTTTATTATAACTGTATTGTCTGATCTCTGTTCTATAACAATAATACTATTTGTTATGTATGCATGTGGCAACTGAAATAGGTTAGTTGCTCCGTTTGGTGTTGTATCTATTGTTTTTTTACTGATTATCATTATTCTGCCCTTACTGTAATTCTTTCTATTTTTGGTATTGTTTTATTGTTTGTTGACTTTAATATTCCTTTTAATTTTATATTTTGTGTATTTTTATATAAATTTTTATACGCGCAATATATTTCTTTGTTGCCATCTATTCTTTCTATTTTTAATTCATTGTTTTCATTTAATTTGAAATTAAAATTTATTTTTTCTTGTATTTCTTGAAACACAAAGTCTGAATTTTCTTCTATTAGCAATTTGATATTGTATGGGTACATACTATCATTTATTGTTATTTCATTTCCATTATTCAGTGTTACTGTAATTATACTTCCATTTATTGTGTATTTTTTACACAAACTTTTATTAAATAAGTTTACAAAAAATTCTTTTGGTATTTGTATCTTATTTATTCCTTTTTTTATTTTAATATCTCCACTATGTTTTCCCCCGTTTATGAAAATAAATTTATTACCTATATTTATTGTTTTTTCTTCATAGTTAAAAATATAGCATTCATATAAGCCTTCTTTGTATTCCCACGAGTTAAGGTTTGTGAATATTCTTAAATTATTGGTCATTACAAATGGCTGAGGCAATGGTAAATCATAAACAAATTTGTTGTTTATTTTTGTTGATGTTGCAAGTTTTATTAATTTATTTTCTGTTTCATTTTCAATATTTACTATTGATGAAATATCTTTGTTTTTTATTTTTCCACTTGGTCTTATTTCTTCATAGTCTTTTTCATTTATGCTTATATAGTATTTTATATCTACATCATTAGAGTCGTAATTATCTTTTGTTGTGATTGCTATTTTGGATAATGCTGCATTTACATTTATGCTTTTTGTTTCAAAAATAACATCTTCTTTTTCGTAATCGCTAGATATTTTTATTTGACTTAATGGACATTCGTATATATATGTGTTGCCAAGTTTATATGATGCATCTTTTTTATTAATGACTATTTTTATATTCTTGATATTCTTATCTTCTAAAACAAATGTTTTGTTTTTTGTTGCTATTTTATAAGCTATCAAATTAAAATCTTTGTCGTTTTTTGATGTGTATATTTTTACAACTTCTGCATTTTTAAAGACTGGTGTTATTGCTTCTACATTAGTTACTTTACCAAAATTAATTGATAAAGTTATATCGTTTTCTCCATCATAAATAGATTGTGTTTTAGCTAAATACATCCCTTCTTCTTTTATTATCTCTTCCTTGTTTGCCACTACCCATCCATTTGTGACCTTCTTTAGTATTGTTCCACCTATAAGATCGGAAGAGCAC
>CALFYC010000105.1 GCA_937952895.1 uncultured Neisseriaceae bacterium | reverse complement strand
TCCCAAATCATTAGCTAAATTAGCACTATCATAAACTTTTGCTTGATATTTATAGCTATCCATGATCTTTTGATGCGCTTGTAACCCATTATCTACTTGAGCAAATGCATTTCTAATTGTTAGTACATAATTATAAAACGCGGTGTAATATGCTCCACGTGCTGCTTTAATTTGACCAAAAGTGCCTAAGCTTAGAATTGGCATAGTAGCTCCAGCTGCAACCTGCCAAAAATCATTACCACTAGAAAATAAACCACTTAATGTTCCAGCTGCAGTTCCAATCCCTGTAGTTAAATTAATACTTGGAAAGAATGTTGAAGTAGCAACCCCAATATTTGCATTCGCTGAAATTAATTGCTGTTCTGCTTGAATTACATCTGGACGATTTCTAAGCACTGTTGATGGTAAATTAGCTGGCACAATACCATCAATTTTCACATCGTTAAAACTAAGACCACGTTTAATATCACCAGGATTTCTATTTAATAAAACTTGTAATGCATTTTGGGTTTGCACAATATTATTTTCAATAACTGGCACTTGGGTTTGCGCTTGCTCATATTGCTGCTCATATTGTTGCACAGTCAACAAAGAAACATAACCATCTTTAAATTGATCTTTAGACAAAGCAAGTTGATTCTTGGTATCTTTAACTAATTGCTTTTGTAATTTAAGTAGATAATCTTGACCAAGTAGAGTGAAATAACTACCCGCTACTTGACTAATAATTGTTAAACGCATTGCATCTTTGGCATATTGTTGCGCTGCTAAATTCGCTTCAGCAGCCTGCTGTGAACGAATCTGCTGTAGAATATTTATCGTATACGATGGAACTAATCCAACTTGATAACCAGCATTACCACCACCGCCGGATAAGTTGCTTGTACTACTACTTAGGCTACTACTTGAAAAACTTTGTAAAGTTGAATAACTAGCCTTAGGCGCAAGTACTGGAACCCATCCCATATATACCTGTTGTAATTGTCCTTGTGCTTGTGTAATGTTACCAATTGCCATTTGAATATTATTATTATATTTTAGCGCATCACTAATTAAATTATTCAGTTCTGGATCATTAAACGTTTTCCACCAAGCCATATCCGGTAGATTAATACTATCATCAATTTTAGCCAATTGATCTTTATCTGGCCATTCGCCTGGATCTTTAAGTGTTGGCTTTTTATAATCAGGACCAAATAATCCACAACCACAAAGACTTGAAACTAGAAGCAATGTACAGATACGCTTAATTTTAATCATTATTCACCTAATTTTTTCTATTACGTCTTTGTAACCAGCCATGAATAGTTTGTTGCTTACTTCTTGCAACAGTTAATTCGTCTTTTTCTGTATTTTTGGTAATTGTCGAACCAGCTCCAATTACACCGCCACTTGCAATAGTTACAGGAGCAACCATCATCGTGCCGGAACCAATAAATACGTTATCTTCAATAACTGTCTTAAATTTATTTTTACCATCATAATTACAGGTAACACTACCAGCACCAACATTTACTTTTGCGCCAATCTCTGCATCACCAATATAAGTCAAATGATTAACTTTTGAAGCAACCCCAATTGTGCTATTTTTTATTTCAACGAAGTTACCAACATGCGAACTCTCAGATAGTTTAGCACCAGGCCTTAAGCGAGCAAATGGACCTACTAGACTATTCGCCCCAACAACTGCGCCCTCTATTATACTATAGGGTTTAATTGCAACACCATCACATATTTCAACATTTTTTAAAATACATCCAACACCGATTGATACACCATTTCCTAAAACAACATTTCCTTCAAAGGTGCAATTAATATCAATAACACAATCCATTCCCACGATTACTTTACCACGAATATCAATACGTGATTTATCTAATAAAGTTGCTCCACTTAACAGCAATTCATTGGCTAAATCTAATTGGTATAAACGTTCTAACTTTTCTAATTCAAGTTTATTATTAATTCCTAAGCAATGTCCATGATTAGTTGCATTAACATTATCAATTTCAACTTGATCTTTTTTTGCCATCGCAATAAGATCAGTGACATAGTACTCTTTTTGATTATTATTGTTAGATAACTGATTTAGCCAGGCTGGTAAATAGTTATTTGGAAAAACATAAAACCCGGTATTAATTTCATTAATATACTTCTCACCCTGTGATGCATCTTTTTCTTCAACAATACCAATAATTTCTGAATTATCATTTCTTAATATTCGACCATAACCCGAAGGGTTATCTAACCTTGTAGTTAACATTACAATATTGTCTGAATGCTTATCAAGCATATCACTTAGATAATTTACATTAATTAGTGGGACATCACCATAAAGTAATAAAGTAGAACCATCATTATCTAAAGCATTCATTGCACATTTAAGTGCATGCCCTGTACCCAATTGTTGGTCTTGTAAACACCAAGTAATTTTATTATTAGGCATTGCTTCATTAATGACTTGTTTAACTTTTTCACCACCATGACCATATACTATAATTAGCTTTGTTGGATTTAATTTTAACGCAGTTTCAATTACGTGTTGTAACATTGGTTTATTACCAATTGTATGTAAAACTTTAGGCAAATTAGAAAACATTCGTTTTCCTTGACCTGCAGCTAAAATTACTACATTAAGGTTTTTCATGAATACTCCACATAAATTGCAGTATAAAATAATAGTTTGAGTAGTAGATTATGCCAGAAAATTCAATGGCATATTTAAAAATATCATTAATTATTTATTTCAAAATATTGTTTACTTTAATTGACAAATCTATATTAAACATCAAATCTTAAGTATATCTTTTAAGAACTATAATCCCCAAAGGTTATAAATATGACTATTATGTAAAATTACCTGAGGTGAATTGGCACCTATTGTTGTATTACCAGCACCAGTTGTAGGAACAATTACATCAACCGCAGCAGTTTCTAGAGAACCAGAATTAGTTCTTAGCTGAATATTCTGCCATGAATGAGAGCCATTGGCTAATCCATAAATATATCCATTAGATAGACCGACATATAAATTATTATTTAAATCTGCATAAAGGGCAGTAATAGCACCTAAAGTCGGAATCGGGCCATTATTTATGTTTAATTGAGTGAGCCCCGTCACTATACCTTGGAAATTAACTGTAGCTTGCCACAATTGGCCACTTTCTGTTGCAAAATAATTGTAATAATTTGATTCAAAAACACCAACAGATATAGCTACAATAGGACTTCCAAATGAATATGATTCTGAAAATTCAGTAAAATTAGCCCACCCTTTAGTTATAACGTTATATGAACATACATCTCCCGCATTATTACCAAACACCACATATGGATTATTTGCTAAATTCGGCTCAGCAATTGAATTAATTTGTTGCGTTTCATTAATACCATGACTACCACTATCAACACATAAAGTCGTGTACGTTGGAATTGACTCCCCACCATTACCGATACTTTCAGCAACCATTGATAAAAAAGGTAAATAATTTGTTCCATCATAACTGGCATTGACTAAGTATGGCACAGAATCTGCGCTTTCGACTATAACAAATGGGGTTTGCACTCCAAATGATTCATTGGCAAAACTAGTGCTCTTATAAGTTGACGTTGCGCCAAATGAATTTGCTGACCCATTAAAATCAACTGACCATACCATACCATTTTGCGTCGAAATCAGCAAACTTCCACCATTCGCTAAATTAGTTAGGTATGCATTTAGAATACCAGCATCAAGATTAGGTGTAATTGATATACTATAATTTGAACCATTACCATCTGGCACATACATTGAATAATGCCCTGGCGACTCGCCACCATAATAGATTCCATAATGAGCACTCGTTTGGCCAATTGGTGGAATAGTTTGTGATGCTGATAAGCCGCCACCTGATGTGTTAGAAACGGTCGAGCCACCATCACAACCAACTAAAGATATTGCAAGGAACATCGACCCGAATAATTTAATTTTTATTTTATTCACAAAATACTTCTCATGCAAAATGACTAGATTTTAATACATATTAAATTTTATTTACAACAGCAGCTTTATTAGTTACCGATTTTTTCTTAAACCAAATATAAAGAAATGGAACAATTATGATTATAACATCCGCAATGATCATTAATAAACAATAACTTGCTGGATTTTGCACTAAAGAAAACTTAGGTGGAAACAATCCTAAAAAGAAACCACAAGCACAAGATATTATGCCAAAACTAGCACATAGAATCAACAGAAAATTACTTTTTCCTCCAACTCTAAATGGCCTTTCACTCTCTGGCTCAGAATACCTTAGTTTAATTGCACTTACAAAAATCATAACCCACATCATTACTGAAAATTGAGCGGTCAACGCAATAATCATTGCAAAAGCTTCTTGTATTGTTGGTAGAAATAGGAATACCAGTGATAGGAAAGAGCCTATAATACCTTGAGTCATTAAAACAGCAACTGGCATTCCTGAGTTATTTTTTCTAGCTAGATATTTGGGGACTAATCCATCTGCAGCAACTTCTTGCATAGCACGAGCAGGCCCCAATACCCATGTACTAGTTTGAGTTACAATCCCAACACATATACAAATAGTGATTATTGGTGCTAAATAACCTAGATTTACCTTATTAAGCACGATACTAATCCCTTGAATCATCCCACTCATAACGTTTAATTGATCTTGTGGCACAATTGAGGATAGTGATAATGTAGCTAAAGTAACGACACTAAAGATTATTACTACGGTTATTGTCATAGACAATGGAATATTGCGTTTAGCATTTCTTACATTACGAGTATGAAATGCTGCAGATTGAATTCCTGAATAACTATTTAAAGTCTTAACAAAAAGTGCAAAAGTTGCAAAATTAAGAGCAGGAATCCAATCACTTGAATTAGATATTTGTAAATTATTGGGCATGTAGAAAAACCCATAGATACCACACACAATTAGAATTACGCCGGGTAATAACATACCAAATAATCCACCAACAATATTTAAAATCGTAACTTTACCTATTGATAGACAATTAAAAAATGAAATTCCCCAAAATAATATAACCATTGCCACAAATAAAATATTATGATTATTCGTAAGATTAGGAAAACCTAAATATGCAAAAGTTGCAATAGTTCCAGCTAAAGTTGCCGGATAACCAATTACATTATTAAACCACTCCATCCAAATTGCAACTAAACCTGCATTTTGGCCAAATGCACGGCTAACCCAAGTATAAAGCCCCCCATTATTACTTGTCATCATCCCACCCAATTCAGCAGACACTAGTGCAGATGGAATAAAAAACAGAATTGCAGCTCCACCTAAAAACACTATGCTTTGGGCCCCAATTGTAGCCATTACTGAAATATGATTAATACTAAATACAGCAGTCAAACTAATCATGATTAAGGTGAATAACCTCAGCTGCTTTTGTTGATACATAATCATCCTTCCTGAATAAAGCATAGTAATTAAGTAGAAGTGGCACATAAAACTGTAATACGCGGAAAAAATTATACTATATATCAAATATAGAATATGAATTAATGTTTTAAGTAAAAAATTTGATAAAAATCATTTCCAATAGTGTTTCAAATTCTATGATACAATCACAACATCTCAAAATTAATCTTGCTTCTTGGATTAAATACTTCATGAAATTCTTTAAGCTTGCATATGTAAATCTGGATGAAACTATTTATTTATCATTAGTTACTATTTTGGTTCCATGCCTTAATTTTTTACCAGGACTAGTAATTGATATGTATGCCCCATCCATGCCTAAAATCGCGCAAAATCTAAATGTATCTGCTGATTTAGTAAAAAATACCATAACAGTTACAATCTTTGGCTATGCTGTCGGAGCTATTATTTTAGGAGTATTATTTGATATTTTAGGACGGAAACGAGTTATTATTATCAATTTAAGTCTATTTATCTTAGTAAGCCTGTTAGGGGCAAGTAGTACAAGTATAAATGAGCTTATTATAGTACGTTTTATTCAGGGGCTTACAGCATCAGCAATTTCAATTGGGGGGCGTATAACCATTGCAGACCACTTCACTGGACCACGATTACGCATATCTATTTTATATACCTCATTTGCATTTGGAATTGGAACAGTTATTGCTCCATTTATTGGCGGATATATACAAGATAGGTTTGGTTGGCAAAGTAATTTTTATGCATTTATTATTTGTGGAATTATCTTGTTATTACTGCACAGTATATTTATTCAGGAGAGATACCAACGTAAACCACAATATACCCTTAGAAGCTTTCTTACAATTTACAAAACCATTTTGTCACATAAAACATTTATATCTGGAGTAGTTATTTTAATCTTTAGTCAATTACAAATTATGTTTTATCCCACAATTGTTCCATTTATTATTGAACGTCAATTTGGTGACTCAGCTACAATTTATGGTGATACTGCATTATTTGTTGGATGTGGATATTTATTTGGCACAATAACCAATCGAATTTTACTACCTTATATGAATCAAAACAAATTACTTAATTTAGGCTTAATTATCTTAGTTTGCGCTTCAATCCTACAATTAATTTTTGCTTTATACTTTCAATTTAGCCTATGGACTTTGGTTATACCTATAATATTAATTTGCTATGGGGTTGGTTTTCTAGTTGGTAATATTTCATCAACTTGTATTAGTTTATTTCCCAACAACGTAGGATTACTAAATTCAATACAATTAACGATTGTAATGCTCTTTAGTTCAATAGGCAATTTTATCGTAAGTCATTTAAATATCAATACCCTATCTGATTTATTTTGGGTTTTCCTTGTCTTTGTGGCAATTCAAACTTTAGTATATCTATCTATATTTCGTAAAAATATTCTATAATCAAGATCCATGATCATAAATTTGATCTTAACAACTGTGAATTTTTATATAATTGATAACTTTTGACTAATCAATATTAAAAATCAAAAATCTTAATTTATACTCCAGGCATGTTTGCCTAGAATTTGATTTAATTCTTTTAAATGTTCATATTTGACAATAAATTTAGATGAATCACCAAATTCTAGCCTACAACTTGCCTGGTCATTTATATAAGTAGCTCTTAATTTGACTCCATTATTGCTAATCATAGGTTTTAAGTAATCTAGATTAATTTTATTATCAATATTGATTGTAATACGGCCAATTTGCTCAGCTAGGATTTCATCTAAGCTATAAATATGTTTTGCGGTCAATTTAATTTGATTTCTAAATGAATCAAACATTAACTCACCTTCAACAAATACCATTTCATCAATTTTAATTAAATGCTTATACTTATCAAAATCTTCATTAAATATAACAAATTCAAGATCAGAAGCATCATCTTCAATGTTTACAAACACAATTTTGCCACCTTTTTTAAGAGGTTTTGAACCGATATAATTGATAATCCCACATAATAATACTTTATGTTTTTCACGAGAACGACTATTAATAAACTCTTGCATTTCTTCAGTATCAAGATGATATTTAGCTAAATTATCAATATCTAATTTTTTTACTACATCATGATACTCATCAAATAAACTGGCACTATAGTAATAGCCCAAAGCTTGCTTTTCTGCATGAAGCTGCTCTTTTAAAGTCCAAACAGGATAATCATCAAGAATAATCTCATTGTTACAGATAAATGAATCTTCCGGATCTTCAGTAAAAGCATCAAATAGGGAACCTTGATTGGCATTTTGCCGCTCTTGTTCTACCGCATCTAGAATTTTATTAATATTATTAAATAATTTTGCACGACTTGAATCGAAGCAATCAAAAGCTCCAGCTTTAACTAAACTTTCTAAGGTTTTTTTACTAAGAACTTTTTTATCTACACGATAACAAAAATCAGCAAAACTCGTAAACGAGCCATTTATTTCACGCTCATTTACAATAATTTCAACCACGTTTTGACCAACCCCTTTAATTGCGCCTAGGGCATAACGAATTGTTGTATGATTAGTTGCTACAAACGTATAATTTGAATGATTAATATCCGGTGGTAAAATGGTTAAATTATTATATAAGCAGTCCTGATAAAATTCATAGACTTTATCAGTTTTATCCATTTCGGCAGATAAAGTTGCTGCCATAAAGCAAGCTAAATGATGAGTTTTTAAATAAGCTGTATGATAAGAAATAATAGCATATGCCGCACTGTGAGATTTATTAAATCCATATTCGGCAAATTTAGCCATTAAATCAAATAAACTTTCAGCTAAATTATGAGTATACCCCTTTTTTAGCGCACCTTCAATAAATAGATTTTTATGCTTTGCCATTTCTTCTGGCTTTTTCTTACCCATAGCACGACGAAGTAAATCTGCCCCACCCAAAGTATAACCACCAATTATTTGGGAGATCTGCATAACTTGCTCTTGGTAAACAATTACCCCATATGTAGGTTCCAAACAAGCTTTTAAATCATCATGAAAATAATCAACAACGTCTATTCCTTTTTTCCGCTTAATAAAATCATCAACCATTCCTGAGCCTAATGGTCCTGGACGATATAACGCAAGTAGTGCAATTATATCTTCGAAACGATCAGGTTCCAACTTAGTTAAAACTCTTTTCATTCCTGGAGATTCAAGCTGGAATATTGCTGCGGCATTACCGGATTTTAGTAATTCATATACGGCTTTATCTTCAAATTCATAATTAGATAGGACTACATCAATATTATCTAATTCTTTTATATTTTTAATTGTATCTTTAATAATAGTTAAGTTACGAAGACCTAAAAAGTCGAATTTAACCAGCCCAACCGATTCAACATCATCTTTATCTAATTGTGATGTTTGCATACCATCAGCAATATAAATCGGACAAAAATCAGTTAATTTTGATGGTGCAATTAATACACCTGCAGCATGCTTACCCACGCTTCTTGGTAAATCTTCCAACTGTAATGAAAGTTCCCAAAGTCTTGTAACATCTTCATCACCGCTATCAATTTTTTCTTTTAATTCAGGAAATTTATCATAAGCTTCAAGTAAAGTAAAACTTTTAGCTGGAGTATTTAAAATTTGTTTTGAAATTGAATCACAAAGTCCATAAGATAAAGATAATACACGCCCCACATCCTTAATTACAGCCTTTGAAGACATAGTGCCAAACGTCGCAATTTGTGCAACAGCATTAACTCCATATTTATTCTTAACATATTCAATTACTAGTTCACGATCTTGATCAAAATCAATATCAAAATCTGGCATCGACACCCGCTCTGAATTTAAAAATCTCTCAAAGAGTAACCCATAACGAAGTGGCTCAACATCAGTGATACGTAATACAAAAGCAACCAATGATCCAGCACCTGAACCGCGTCCAGGTCCAACCGCTACATTATTCTGCTTTGCCCAATTAATAAAATCAGCAACAATTAGAAAGTATCCTGAAAATCCCATCTGTATAATTGTTTCAATTTCGATTTCTAAGCGCTTTCGATAACGTGGCTCATTTGCTTCAAGTTCACTCTGATCCTTATAAATTTCTCTCAGTCTCTCGTCTAATCCATTATTTGCAATAGTTGATAAATACTCTTCTAATACCATACCATTAGGTGCAACAAAATCAGGTAAAAAATATTTACCTAGCGTAATTTCAAAATTACACCTTTTAGCAATTTCCAGGGTATTCGTAATGCTACTTGGAATATCAGAAAATAATTCAATCATTTCTTTTTGTGATGTGAAATATTGATCTTGGCTATATTTAGAATGACGTTTTTCATCATCAAGTGCTGCACCTGATGCGACACATACCCTAACTTCATGAGCAACATAATCATTAGCTGTTGCAAATAAAATTGGGTGCGTTGCAACTACTGGAAGATTTAATTTACTAGCAATTTCCACTGATTTAGCTACAACCAAATCTACTCCCTCATGAGTGATTCGCTGTAATTCTAAATAATAACTATCTGGAAAGGCCTTGTGCCAAAGTTCAACTTTTTCTAATGCTTTTTTATCTTTATTTTGTAAAATCAATTGCCCAATATCACCCAAATGGGCGCCAGATAGCACAATCAAATTTTCATGCACTTTATTTAAGAGCCATTCTTCTTTTACATATGGAATATCAAATATCTTATTTTCGATATATGATCTAGAAATTAGATCAGATAATTCACGATATCCATGAATATTTTTAACTAAAACTAAAATTTTATAGGGGTTATTTTCCGTATCGGTAACACTTAAATCAACTCCAACAATTGGTTTAATCCCATTATCACGACAAGACTTATAGAACTTAATTACCCCAAACATATTATGTAAATCAGTAATCCCAAGGGCAAACATCTGATCACTTTTTGCACGTTTGACGGCATCTTTAATTCTTAAAATACTTTCAGTAATTGAATATTCTGAATGAAGGCGTAAATGGATAAAATTTTGCATGATGGACTGCTAGACTAAACCAGTTTTTAAACTAATTTTAAATTGATTAAATGCATCTTGTAATTTTTTAGCTGGATGATAATTCTGATTTACCACTTTCCCCCAGATTGGATTAGGGAAGTGGCGATCATCTATAAATCTTGGAACAATATGCCAATGTAAGTGAGGTGTTACATTGCCTAAACTTGCAATATTAACCTTATCTGGATTTAAAAATTCTCGCATTTTTATTTCAATTTCAAAAATTATATCACATAGTATATGAGCTTCATTTTTGGATAAATCAGTTAATTCTTTTACATGTTGATTTAGAATAACACGCACAAATCCTGGATAATATTGATCATTAACTGCAATTATTCGATATAGATCTGTTTGATAAAGAATTTCTTCATTATTAAGAGTGCATAATTCACATTGCACAATTGAAATCCTTAAGTTAAGCTACATAATGAAAGCTATTAGGAACAACCTCTTCATTTTCAAAGGTAACAAATTCCCAATCATCAGGTGAATTTAATAATTTACGTAATAATTTATTGTTAATTGCATGACCTGATTTAAAGCCTTCAAAAAATCCAATTATTGGGTGACCAATAATATATAAATCGCCAATAGCATCTAAGATTTTATGCCGCACAAACTCATCATCATAACGAAGGCCGCCTTCATTTAAGATACAATCTTCGTCAACAATCACAGCGTTGTTCAAATTACCACCAAGCCCTAAACCATGTTTTCTGAGATTTTCAACTTCAGCAACAAAACCAAAGGTTCTAGCCCTACTAATTTCATCAACATATGAACTTTCAGCAAAATCTATTTCAAAAACATTGTGTTCTGATTTAAAAATAGGATGATTAAATTGAATTGAAAGTTTAACTTTATAACCTTCATAAGGAGTTAATTTAACCCATTTATCCTCTTCAACTACTTCAATTGTATTCTTAACTTTAATATATTTCTTTTTAGCTGTTTGTTCCACAACCTCAGCTTGGTTTAATAAGTATAAGAATGAATTGGATGAACCATCCATAATCGGCACTTCTGGTGCAGATAATTCAACTACTAGGTTATCGATACCATAACATGCTAAAGCTGACATTAAATGTTCAACAGTTGCAACTCTTACTTGATTATCGTCAACCAAAGTTGAGGATAATCGTGTATCATTAATTAAAAATGGATGACATTTAACTGTAGGTTGATTAACTAAATCAGTTCGAATAAAAGTTATTCCTTGATCAGCTTTAGCTGGCTTCAAAGTTAATTTAACGCGAAATCCAGAATGTAATCCAACTCCGGTTACTGAAACCGGCGATTTAATAGTTCTTTGAAAGATCAAGAGCGATGTCTCCTGAAGAATGCTGGAGTTGTAAATAAATTTTTGTTAAACCCAGAAAATGGATCATTTTCTTCTTGAGCCGTTGGTTCATTTGCTGCTTTAGCATCATTTGCAACTGCATCTTCTTTTTTAAATAAGCTATTATCTTGTTTTGGGGTTTTAATGTCACTTAATCCAGTTGCAATTACTGTCACTCGAATTTCTTCATCTGGCATATCTTCAATTTCAGCCATTCCTGATTTAAAATCAGCATCAGGATGGACATGTCCTTGAATTAAACCTAAAATCTCATGATATTCTTTCATGCGAAGAGCACCAGGTGCTGAAGAAATATTAACCAACACTCCTTTTGCTCCATCTAAGGACACATCATCTAATAATGGGCTAAAAATTGCTTTTTCAGCAGCATCACGTGCACGGTTTTGTCCAGTGCTTGAAGATGACCCCATCATTGCTAAACCACGACCCGACATCACCGTTTTCACATCAGCAAAATCAAGACTTATTACCCCTGGAGTTTTAATTACTTCAGTAATTCCTAAAACTGCACCTTTTAATACATTATCAGCAGCAGAGAATGCATCACGCATTGAGACTTCTTCATCTAATTCCGATAATAATTTTTCATTAGGTAATACAATTAATGAATCAACATATTTCCTAAGTTCTTCAATTCCCTCTTCAGCAATACGACGTCTTTTCTCGCCTTCATATGAGAAAGGTTTAGTAACAACTCCAACAGTTAATATATTTAAGCTTTTTGCAATATCCGCAATCACAGGGGTTGCCCCAGTTCCTGTTCCACCGCCCATACCAGATGCTATAAATAGCATATCTGTACCTTTTAAAAGTGCTGCGATCTTTTCGCGATCTTCCATTGCCGCTTTTTTACCCATCTCAGGTTGACTTCCTGCACCTAAACCACGTGTTAAACCATGACCTAACTGAAGCAAATGATGCGCTTTATTTCTACTTAAAGCTTTGGCATCAGTATTTGCGCAAATAAATTCAACATTTTTAACACCGCTTACCACCATGTTATCGATGGCATTACAACCACCACCACCAACACCAATTACTTTTATGACTTCACCAATATGAGTCATTACCTCTTGAATGTCATATTTATTTTCTATCTCTGGTGCGATGTCAAAAAGTTTATCCATAATTAATTCCTATAAGTTTATTTAGAGAAAAGTCCTTTTATTTTAGTAACAATTGAGCCTAGATCAGTTCCAATTCCATGTTTTTCAGCAATTTTTATTTCATCTAGCATATATTCATTTGCAAAATATAGAGCACCCAAACTGGTTGCATATTTTGGATTTGCAACTAAATCTGCAAACTCACCACTATAGTGAGGAATACCAATCCTAACCGGTAAACCAAAATAATGCTTAGCTAGATCTTCAATGTTTGGAATCAAAGAACATCCCCCGGTTATAATTATGCCAGAATTGATTATATCATATATATTTTTACTACTCAAGCCAGATTTTATCACCTCAAAAATATCCTTTATCCGCTCAGTAATTACATCAATTAATAATTTTCGTGAAATTGAATTATTTAGACCACGATGGTCAGTAATAGTTATTCCTTCTCCAAATTTATGATTTGATGTAGTATAAGATGCCCCACCATAATTAATTTTTACATCTTCGGCTAAATTTCTGGAAATTTTTAAAACATTAGCAATATCACGAGTAATATCTTCTCCACCAATTGGAATTGATGTTAAATAGCGAATAAAGCCATTTTCGTAAACAACTACATCTGTTGTTCCAGCACCAATATCAATTAAACAACAACCTAATTGTTTTTCCTCATGATTTAAAACAGCCATTCCCGACAAAATTCCAGATGGAACTATTTTTGTTAGACCAAACCCACTGTAGCGCACAACTTTTTTTAAATTAGAAATCTGACCCGAGCTAGCAACAAACATATTTAAGTTTGATTCAATCGTTTCAGCGGTAAGATTAACAGGGTTAATCGTATAGTGTTCTTTATTTATCAAATACTCTTGTACTTCATAATCTAAGACCTCATATTGATTCGGTATTTTTGTTTGTCTTGCACTATTTAATAGTTGTTGAATAATATCTACACTAACTGATTGCTGGTTTAATTCAATATTACTATTTGAATAAATGCTACGTACGTTACTACTAGAGATATTAGCTAAAACGCTACCAACAGAACAATCCGCATTAATTTTAGCTTCATTTAAAACTTGAGTTACTCTAACACCAACCGATTCCAAATCACAAATAACACCATTACTAACACTTAAAAAATCATTTGCTTTGCCGCTACTTGTAAAATAATAGTTACCAATCCCTTGCACCTCAACACCATCACCAACAGAACCGACCAAAGAAACAATTTTTGAACTACCAATATCAAGGCTAAAAAGCATTCGATTCATCATTTTTGTTTTTCCTTCTGGGGATTATTTGATACGGCTAAGACCCCATTAATCGCCATAGCATTTTTATAACATAAATTAATTGAATTTAATTTAGGATTTAATTGATACAATCTATCCCAATATTGAGAAATTAAATCAACTTGATTTTCTATATCGTTACCACAAATAGTAATAGTTAAATTATTAGATAATTCAAAGCGCATAATTCCAGTTCTAGCCAAAAACAATTTACTTAGACTAATTGAATGATTTTTTAATAATTCAGATAAGATCTTATAGTCTTTTAATGCATCTGGAATTTGATTTACAGACACATAAAAGGTCGGTAAATCAATATTACTATCTGCACCTTCAAAAATCTTCCCTTCTTCGGAAATCAAACCTTCTTCGCCAAATCTTGCCAGGGCATTAAATTCTGATATATCCACAATTATAGTATCTGGAAACTCACGAGAAACAGTCACTTCTTTAACCCAAGGAATTTGCCGAAATTCCTGTTGTAAACTGCTAATATTTAAGGTAAACAAGGTTCCTTTTAAACGATTTTTAGCAATATATGATAATTGTTCTTTTGTCACATGCTTAATATCACCTTCAATTACAATATGCTGAATATGAAATCTTCTTTGAACCGCATAATCAATTCCACTAAATAATAAAATTAATACCGCTAAAATACCAATTAAGTAAGATGAGCGATTTAAAAATTTTACATTATCAAGAATTGCCAATTTAGTGTCCAATAGATGCCCCATCTAAAATTTGTAAACAAAGTTCTTTAAAATCAATCCCACAAGCTTTAAATGCCATTGGCACAAGACTATGTGGCGTCATTCCAGGCAAAGTATTGATCTCTAAAAAATATGGCTTATTATCCTTATCTAGCATAAAATCAATTCTAGTAACTCCTGATGCACCTACCGCATTGTACCCTAATAGCGCATATTTTTCAATTTCTGCTTGAATTGCACCTAAATCATAAGGACATAAATATTTTGTATCATCCGTAAAATATTTATTAGTATAATCATATTCACCTTGGGGTGCTTCAATTTTTACAAATGGGTAAACTTTATCACCACAAACTGTAGCGGTATATTCTGCACCATCAATAAATTCTTCAATTAAAATTGCCTTATCATATTCAAAAGCCAAATTAATTGCCGCATTAATTTTATCTAGATCAAACACCTTAGATAATCCGATAGTTGAACCCCCAAATGCTGGTTTTACGACGAATGGTAACTTAATCTCTAATTTAAATTTATTCTTGATATAATCATTTTTTAAAACCAATTGGCTTTTTGCAACAGGAATTCCAAAATGTTGCCATAAAAGCTTAGTACGATATTTATCCATTGAAATGGCACTAGCTTCAACACCAGAACCAGTATATGGAATTTTCAAATATTCTAATACTGCCTGAACTACCCCATTTTCACCAGTCCCACCATGAAGCATTAATAAAGCTCGACTAAAGCCTTCTACTACGAGTTTTTCCATAGGTTCTTCAACAGGATCAAATTTATGCGCATCAACCCCCAAACTCAATAATGCTTCTAATGCCTGAGCACCACTAATTAGTGACACTTCACGCTCTGAAGAATCCCCCCCCATAATCACAGCAACTTTACCATATTTTTCTCGTAATGACATGTCTTATAAACCTTATTTTTAACCAGTCAAAATACCAGGTAATTTACCAATACTACCCGCACCCATTGTAACTAAGAGATCTCCATCATGCATAATTTGGGCTAAAACTTTTTGTGCATCATCTAAATCGGATGCAAATACTGTATTTACATTTCCCTGCTGACGAATTGCCCGCACTAATGATCGACCATCGGCTAATGCAATAGGCTTTTCACCTGCAGAATATACTTCTAATATGATTAGTTGATCTACGCCACTTAATACATTTACAAAATCATCAAATAAATCTCTAGTTCTCGTGTATCGATGAGGCTGAAAAATTAATAACATTCTTTGCTCTGGATAAGCATCTTTTAAAGCTTTGATAGTTGCTTTTAATTCAGATGGATGATGTCCATAATCATCAATTAAATTAGCAATTTTCCCATTTAATTTAACATCTGGATAACGCTGACAACGCCTTCCCACCCCATTAAAAGTAGCTAGAGCTTTAGCAATTGATTCAATCTTACACTCACATTCAAGCCCAACAGCAATTACCGATAGTGCATTTAAAACATTATGCACCCCCGGTAAATTAAGCACTACTGGTTCTTGAATACTCTGCTTTGGAACGCATACAGTAAATTTCATTTGCCCATTACAATTACTAATATCTGTTGCATAAATATCACTATCAGGACTTAATCCATAAGTAATCATCGGTCGTTTTACTTGCGGTATGATTGAACGTAAGCGTTCATCTTCATTACATAAAATAGCTTTACCATAAAAAGGCACTCGGTGGATAAAATCAATAAAAGTTGCTTTTAACTTTTCCTCATCATGATCATATGTATCCATATGATCTAAATCAATGTTGGTAACTACACTAATTAATGGATTTAAATATAAAAATGAAGCATCTGATTCATCGGCTTCAGCAACTAAATATTCACCTGTGCCAAGACTTGCATTGGAACCAGTTGTAGCTAATTTGCCCCCAATTACAAAAGTTGGATCAAGCCCACATGATCTTAATACTTCAGCGCATAAACTAGTTGTAGTAGTCTTTCCATGAGTTCCTGCAATCGCAATTCCATATTTAAAACGCATAAGTTCAGCAAGCATCATAGCTCGTGGCACAACTGGAATACTTTTTTTATCAGCGGCAATTACTTCTGGATTACTAGCATCAATTGCACCTGAAGTAACAATTACCTGAGCATTACCAATATTTTCGGCTTTATGCCCAATAAAAATTTTCAAACCAAGCGTTTCTAAGCGCTCAGTATTATAATTATTTGCAATATCTGAACCAGAAACAATGTAACCAAGATTATGTAATACTTCAGCAATGCCGGACATTCCAACACCACCAACACCAATGAAATGTATATATTTTACTTTAGATTTCATTTGCCTTATTTGCCTTAATAAAACTAAACTATTACTGATCTGAATTTACAATATCAGTACCTTTGGGGGCCACGAATTTAAATTCATTATCGGGAAATTTAACACCAAGTTGCACATTTGTGAAACTAATTAAACTTTTATTATCAAAACTATCAACAAATTGCATTTGCGTTAGATTTTGATTAGTTTTATTAAACCCCATCAATACAGATTTAAAACCATTATTTTCATCACTATTTTTAGGAACCAATATTACCCACTCTAACCCATCATTACTTTTCGATTCACTGATATTATAATATTTTTTAATATCCGAGCCACCGGCTAATAACAATGCTGGAGTTTTACCAAGTGATGCATCTAATTTCTTTAACGTCACTTGAGCTAATGGTTTATCGTAAATATAAATCACTTTACCATCACTTACAATCAATTGGTCTTCTTCATTATATTGCCATTTAAATTTATTTGGTCTAGAGATTTCCATAGAACCTGTTGAAACTTTATTCTTTTTACGTCCATAAACAGTCTGAGTAAAATTAGCACTAATCGTACTATTTTTATTTTGTAAAAAAATATCTAATGCTTTCATGCCATCGGCATAACTAAAACCGATCAATAATAAAATCCATAATTTACGCATTTATTGCTACACTCCATAAAACATCTTAAAATAATTAATTGTCTTGACTAATAAATTCAGGCTTAGGCTCTCGATTTAATAAATTTAATACGGTTAATTCAAGATCAGACTTTTGATAAATCACATTGTATACTGCATTTACAATTGGCATATCTATTTCTAGCTGTTGACTCAAAGTAAATACCGATTTAACCGCATTTACGCCCTCAGCAACATGTCCCAAATCACGAATAATTTCATCAAGTGTGAGGCCTTTAGCCAACTCTAAACCAACTTTGCGATTACGTGATAAATCACCAGTACAAGTTAAAATCAAATCACCAATCCCAGTTAAACCATAAACTGTTTCAGTTTTGCCACCTAGTTTTCGCACTAAATTTGACAATTCATTTAGGCTACGCGTAATTAATGCAGCTCGGGCATTAAAACCTAATTGTAATCCATCTGAAATACCCACAGCAATCGCAATAATATTTTTAACCGCTGAGCCTACTTCAGAACCAATTACATCATTATTCGCATAAATCCTAAAATTGGGAATTTTTGCACATTGATTAACTAATTTAAGGGCGAACTCTAATTCAAAACTCGCTAACGTTATTGCAGTTGGAAGCTTTTTTGCAACTTCATCCGCGAAAGATGGTCCAAGTAAGGCACCAATATTTTGTATGTCCCCTAAGACTTCCCGAATAATTTGGTGCGGTAGTAATTTTGTTTCTAATTCGAACCCTTTGCAAACCCACAATAAATCAGGAGCATTTTTATTTGTCGGTAAGTTTAACTTAAGTTTAGTTAAAACTTCACGTAAAGCCATAAGTGGAGTTGCAATTATAATTAGATCTTTACTAGCAATCTCAGCCAAATCAGATACTGCAACAATATTACTCGGAAACTTTATTAGACCAGATAAATAACCCGGATTAATTCGCTCCTGGTTAATTTTTAAAACTTGCCCTTGATCACGACTCCACAAAGTAACTGGAGCAATAGCACTAAAAGCAATACTAAGGGCTGAACCCCAAGAACCGGCACCGATTACTCCAACTGATTTCATCTAGTTAGTTTATTGTATTACTAAGAGGGTTTGCTTGCGCTTGCTGTTTTTGTTGATACAAAAAAGCAAAATTAACTGGTGCTAACATAACCGCAGTAAATCCAGCACGTGTCGTCATATCACTAACCGTCTCACGCAGATATGGAAAAATTATGTTAGGACACTCTATGTTAAAAATTAGCTCTAGTTGTTCTTGAGGAATATTTTTTATCTGAAAAATACCACATTGATCAACCTCAATTAAAAACATCTGCTCAGTACCAATTTTAGCATTTACAACAGCATGTAATACGGTTTGATATACCCCATCTCCAATTGATTCTGTTGAAAAATTCAAATTCAAATCAATTGTGGGTTGTCCACGATTTAGAAATATTTTAGGAGCACCAGGAATTTCAAGTGAAATATCCTTTACGTATATTTTATCCAGGCTAAAAACTGGCGCCTGGGTTTGAGTTTCTGTCACAATAGCACCCCTTTGATTATAAATTCAATACAAAATGTTTACAAATTAACTAATCCGGAATTTTAGCATATTTGTTAGTTCATAATTAGCTTTAAATGACAACTATCAAATATAATAAGTAAGCTTTGTCATACATTTAGAAGATAATGCCATCAGCATTTTAATTGGGGTTGGCAAATTAGCCGCCCCTTGGTTATGTGCTTTATTAGCGTGCTCAATTTCATCTTCACGCATTTGACTTAAAATAGCATGACTTTTAAAATCAGATTTAGGTAATTTATCTAAATGATTAGCTAAATGTTTCTCAACTTGATGTTCAGTTTCTTCTAAAAAACCTAAATTCCATTTGTCCCCAAAAATTCCAGCAGTAATAGCAATTGCCAAACTCCCAGCATAAAACAAAGGATTAAAAAAACTCACTTTACCACCCAATTCTTCGATTCTATGTCTAGTCCAAGCTAAATGCTCGGTTTCTTCATTTGCCGCTTCCTCAAAAATTTCTTTATGCTTTTGATCTCTGGAAGTTAGAGCATGCCCCTGATATAAAGCCTGTGCACATACCTCACCACAATAATTAACCCGCATAAGACCTATAACATGTTTTTTTTCAGCATCCGATAATTTTACGTCATCAATCTGGGCATCCGGATGTTTACGTATTGAAATGGGTTTAGTAAATAAATTTCTGACGATTTTATCAAATTCAATAATTAATTTATCCACAATTTAGTTCCTTAAATTCGCTATATTTTTTAATTAGGTTGATTCTAAAATTTGCAAAATTTACTCTTTAGCGGTTACAATTATACCGTTTTAATTGTAAAAGTGGATTATTTTTAACTACAATTAAATTGATTTGTATATAATTTTATTTGACAGAAAAGGAAATCTGATGAATTTGGAAAAAGTTAGTGCCGGTGCAAATATTCCCGAAGAATTTAATGTTATTATCGAAATTCCAGCTAATTCTACTCCAGTTAAATATGAAATGAATAAAGAAGCCGGAGTTTTATTTGTCGATAGATTTGTAAGCACTGCAATGTCGTATCCCGCAAACTATGGATTCATTCCTCACACTTTATCGGAAGATGGAGATCCAGCTGATGTAGTTGTAGTTACACCATTTCCTGTTGCACATGGTGCATTAGTTAAATGCCGTCCGCTTGCCGTTTTACTTATGGAAGATGAATCTGGGATTGATGCAAAAATTTTAGCCCTACCAACTAAAAAAATCTGCCCAATGTATGACAAAATTGATAGTATAGAACAATTACCACCATTACTAGTAGAACAAATTCAATTTTTCTTTAGCCATTATAAAACCCTTGAAAAAAACAAATGGGTAAAAATTACCGGCTGGGAAGGTATTGAAAAAGCTAAAGAAGAAATTAAACTATCAGTTGAACGTTATAATAAAGCATAATTCAGCATTAAAAATTAGTTGAGCCATCAAAATAAGTTAGGCTCAACTAATTCTTTTAGGACATTTAATGAAAAAATCACCACCATCTCCAAAAGTTTCAGCAACAAAGAAACGTGCAGCACCAACAAAAAAGGCCACCATTAAAAACGAAATCATTAGTATTCATCAATTGAGTAAAATTGCGATGGTTTTATGGATTGGGGGAAGCTGGGTTACTGGATTAGTGGTTTTTCCGATTTTATTTCGTACAATTGATCAAATAACTGCAGCAAATATTGTTGGGCAAGTATTAAATATCTTAGCTTATATGGGCTTAATTTGTTTATTTCTAGCGTTAATCGAAGTTATTATTAACCATAAACTAAAATTAATAAAGACCAAGCGCTTTTGGTATATCTTAGTTATGGCATTTATCTTAATTATCAATTACTTTGCTATATTTCCAATTGTTTATCGTTTACGCCAAAATTTATCTAATCTGGCACATAGTGTAATTGCATTACAAAATAATGTATTTGATTTTTGGCACTCATTATCCGCAATATTATTTTTATTAAACTGTGCGATTGGAGTTCTTTATCTACTTGAAATGTAATTTTTAAAGATTATCTATTCAAAGTTGATTTTTAAAATTACCAGTAGCTACACCCTAAGACAAGAGCAATAGGTATTAAAAAACGCTAATTAATTCTGCCACTACATTAATGATCCACTAAAATTTGGATTAGACAAAATGAATATACTTGATTTTCAAAAAAACATCCATATATAGTAATAATTATTACATTATTGCACATTAAACCAGCTCAAAAATAATCAAAAGGATACTTGTTTTATGCAACTTACCCCTAAGGAAATTGTCTCTGAATTAGACAAATATATTGTAGGTCAACATAATGCAAAAAAAGCTGTAGCTATTGCATTAAGAAATCGCTGGCGTCGCACTCAAGTGTTGCAACCGTTACAAACTGAAATTACCCCCAAGAACATTTTGATGATTGGACCTACTGGTGTTGGGAAAACTGAAATTGCTAGGCGTATTGCCAAACTTGCTGATGCTCCATTTTTAAAAGTCGAAGCAACTAAATTTACTGAAGTTGGATATGTGGGTAAAGACGTTGATTCAATAATTCGTGATTTAGCTGAAATCGCCATTAAGCGTCAACGTGATATTGCCAAAGAAAAAACCTTGCAAAAAGCTCAAGATATTGCTGAAAATCGAATTTTAGATATATTGTTACCTCCTGCTCGCGAAACTAGCTCAAATGAGGAAGAACCAACTGAAGAAAAAACTGATACAAAAGCACGCAATAAATTTCGTGAAATGCTAAAGGATGGGAAATTAGATGACCGATCAATTGAAGTTGATATTAAAACTCAAAAACCTAAAATAGATCTTATCGGACCACCAGGCCTTGAAGACCTGACTGGTCAATTACAAAGCATGTTTGAATCAGCTAATATTGAAGGCAATAAGAAAAAAGTCACAATTTCTGTTAGTGAAGCTTTACGTATTTTTACTGATGAAGAGGCAAATAAACTAGTTAATGAAGAAGAAATTCGCATTAATACTATAAAAAGTATTGAACAAAATGGAATTGTATTTATTGATGAAATTGACAAAGTAGCTATTCGTAGTGATCACAAAGGTGGTGCGGATGTATCTCGTTCAGGAGTACAGCGTGATTTACTTCCTTTAATTGAAGGAACAACGGTTAATACTAAATACGGCATGATTAAGACTGATCATATTTTATTTATTGCATCAGGAGCATTTCATCTAGCTAAACCATCAGATTTATTACCAGAATTGCAAGGTCGCTTACCCATTCGTGTTGAATTAAATTCATTAACTATAAATGATTTCGAGCAGATTTTAACGGCAACTGATGCATGTTTAACTGAACAATATAAGGCCTTACTTGCAACAGAGAAATCTAAGGTTAATTTTGCTAAAGATGGCATTAGTAAAATTGCAGAAATTGCATTCTATGTAAATGAAAAAACTGAGAATATTGGTGCACGACGTCTGTATACAGTGATGGAAAAATTACTTGAAGATGTATCTTATACACCAGAAGACTATAAATCACTAACCATTAATAAGGAGTTTGTTGAAAGTAAATTAAATGATATAGCCCAATCTGAAGATTTATCGAGATATGTTTTATAATTTTAACATATCAAAACATTCTTCACTAAGCTTAAAACCCAGGTGACAGAACAACTCAAACAATAAATTTAATTTGCATAGCTTGTTGGATTTATGGTATAATGTTTGTCTGTAATTTTTAAATTGATTAAATCTCTTCTAAAAAGGAAAATGTATGAAACTTTTAATCAAGTTGTTATTAATATCCTCTTCAGTACTAGCTATTAATAGTTTTGCTGAAACTGTTTATGTTAATGGCAAACCAGTTGATCAAAAAATTATTGATCAAGCAATGGCGCAATTTAAAAAATCTTCGCCAATGGCCGCTATGCAAATGAATAATCCTCAATTTAAAAAAGAAATTCTTCAATCTATCGGAATGCAACAAGCTATTTTGATAGAAGGTGATAGCCAAAATTTAGGTAATAGCGCAGCTTATCAGCAAAAACTGCAAGAAATTAAACCTATGGTTTATGCACAAATCATGCAAGAACAATTAGCTGACAAGCCGATTACTGATGCTGATATTAAAGCTAAATATGACCAAATGAAAAAAGACGATGCAGCTAAAAAGCAATATGAAGTATCACATATTTTAGTTAAAGATGAAAAAACAGCAAATGACATTATTGCTCAATTGAAAAAAGGCGCAAATTTTGCTGATCTAGCCAAGAAATATTCAGTAGATCCAGGTTCTAAAGCTAAAGGTGGAGATCTTGGTTGGTCTGATGGTTCTAACTATGTTCCAGTATTTACGCAAGCTATTACTAAGCTACAAAAAGGTCAATACACAACAACTCCAGTTAAGAGCCAATTTGGTTATCATATCATTAAATTAAATGATGTTAAAACTGGTAGTGGAACTAATTTAGCTTCATACGACAAAATGAAAGATCAAATTAAACGCCAACTTCAATCTGAAAAAACTCGTGCGTTTTTTGAAAACTTAAAAGCTAAGTATAAAGTTGAAGTTAAGTAATAAAGTTAGTTAACTTTAATCAAAAAGCCTCAGAAATTCTGAGGCTTTTTATTTAATTCTATTTGATTAATTTTTTACAGTTCCATTTTCATACCATAATGACTAGCTACAAAACCTAATTTTTCATAAAAATGTTTGGCATCCAATCTCTGGAGATTTGTTGTTAACTGAATAATCGCACATCCTTTATCTATAGCTAATCGTTCTACATATTTAAACAACTTAGATCCTAAACCTTGATTGCGATAATTAGATTTAATCCTAACCCCTTCAATATTTGCACGTAAGCTACCTTTGTGAGTTAAAGAATGTATATAAGTAAGTTCTAAAACGCCGATAATTTCAGTATTTAATTCCATCACCAATATTTGTTGGCTTGGATTAACTAACATATGAGTATATGCATCAATATAACATTTATCTATTTCATTAGTGCTGTTGGAAACAACTTCACGTGTTTTTCCGAGTTTATCATCAATAAGTAAGTTAATAATTTGCCCCAAATCATTTTTTGTAGCCTCTCGAATAATTACTTGAGTTAATTCATCTTGCACAAAAATATCCTTACAAAATATATATAGAACAAATTAAGCGCTAAAAAATTATAAAACTAATCTAAAGCTTTTTTTAATTTTTCAACTTGATCCAAAGTTAAATGGGTAGCTTTTATAATAATTGAACTATCTACTCCTGATTTTAACAATTCTTTAGCTATCTCTTGCCGTTCCTCTTGAAGACCTGCTTGCTTCCCTTCTTCACGACCAATCAATTTTCCCTCTTGCCGTCCTTGCATTTTTAATTCTTCTGCGTATGTCATAATCTTCTCCTCATATTCCGGAACTTATTCTTGGAAATATACTAGTAATTTTTTAATCTCATCTACTTCACGCGCATAAACTAAATAGATTAGGCCACTTTCCACTAAATCTATATTTAATGCTTGCAAATTGGCTTGTTTAAATGCTTCTGCTATTTGCTCTACTTTGGCTTTTAAATCCCTGGCATAAATATGCTTCATTAGCATTTCTAATAAGGAAGACTTTTTATGCCTTAATATCTCACTATCTTCTAATACTGTTAAATCAAGTAATTTAAAGTCACCCAATTCTTCCTCTTTATAGAAATCAAGATCTTCAAATAACTCACTAATTTTACACGGATATGGATAAGGGGATTTCTTCCCACTATATACAATCAATGCAACCACTAGTGGTAATTTAGCTACTTCTTTGTAAGTATCTATATGTTTTTGTAGGATCTCCAATTTATACCGTAGAATTCTCAATGGCATTAGTTCTTCACCACGACTTTAATGTTCTACTAACGTATAAATATATGGATCTCTCTTTGAATCTTTTAATTTTACCCGATACACAATATCTGCATAATAAGGTCTTAAATCATTATCTATATATGAACCAGATTCAATCTGCAGTGTATTTAGATCACACCTACTTCTTATATTTTTTGATAAATGGATTTCTAAAAAATCTTTTGCAACACTAATATCACTTAGAAATTTGCGCACTAATGGATCATGCTTTTTACTAATTTCCTCACGAATGACATCTTCCTAATAAATTATTATACATTATTCAAAAACGAGAAACAATAACCGTTTTCTTTATTACTACAATTTATATTAGGCTACATTCATCACTGATTTTGCTCTTATTTGAACACTCATACGACATATTAACAATTTAATATAGGCAGTTCTTGCGCATTTTCGCAAAATATTGAAATTTTTATAGAAGAATGGATTTAATAGATAAAAATATAGAAAAGATAAATCTTTATTATTATAAGTAAATTACTCAATCAACAATAAATCTTTAACTCCCATTGCCACTAGAATAACTTTAAAATCAGGTAATTCAATTGCTAAATGACCATAACGAAATATGTAACCCCAATGCTTTTTATTTTTTATAAATTGCAATTTTTCAATTAATGGCAAAATTGAAGTAGAATAATTTTCACTATTTTCTAAATAAGCAATATCCATTCGATATGGATGAAAAGTTTCAGACATACTATATTGATATACTATACCATCTTTTACCTGACCAACCCCAACAAAATTTTGACATTTATCTTTCCCCTGAAAAGTAATATTAGGGCAATAAAAAGTTACATAATCCCCTTTTTTCATTCTAGCTAATGGTGATTTTTTGCCATGGCACACTTGGATAAAACCACCATCAATACCCCTTAAAGCGTGCTCTTGACTTACCACACAAATCCAATATTTCATCATTTGTCCTTTTCAATCAAGGTCAGCATACTGGTTTTAAATAGCTGTAAATCTTTTGTATTTAAAGAATTAAAAAATTGCTGATCAACATCTTCAACTAATTTAATTGCTTGTTTAAATGTAGAATAACCTATTTCAGTTAGCTTAGGGTATTTAGCTTTATTATTTCCATTTCTAGCTAAACGCTTAATAAATCCTTTATTTTCTAATCCTTTTAAAATTTGTGAAATAGTATTTACATCAAGTGATACGTGGTTAGCTAATTCCACTTGAGTAACATTAGATTTATTCTGTGCTAAATAGGCAATTGTCACCAATACTACAAATTGCGGATGAGTTAAATCACATTGATTAAGCACTTTTTCAACTAAGCGCCTCCAAATTAAATGCATTTTCCAAAGAAGAAAACCAGGACTATCCTGAGCATCATCAAATTTACTAATTTCATTCCATTTATCATTTAACATGTTTAACCTCACCTACTTGATGTAGTTCAATTACCCGTTTAATTAAACCTACAGTTTGCTCTTGATCGCTATCAATCACTTTTTCTAATATTAACTTACGCCAAAAGAAACCTAATATTCCATAAATCTTAAATGTATCTCTAAATTCTAAAATATCTCCATCAATAATAAATTCATGAGTTGCATACATTCTAGCTAAGAAAAATTTAGTTAAATCCATGAATCTCTCATAAGGTTTAACTTCTGTAAGAGACATAGTTATTATAGAGTCATCTTGTAACTTTAATTTAATTTGACTACCTGTTATAAATAATCCATCAATTGTTGCTGATTTTATATCTTTTTGCCATATGTGCCAATTAGTAACATCACTCCATACTTGCCAAACCTGCTCTAAATTTATACCAATCACTTTATAGCTTTTTACTTTACACCACATTATTACCACCCATTTAATACGTATATGTATCATTATAGCACAATATAATACGTATTGTGATATTTTGTATAAAACCTAGCTCTTTAAAAGAAAAAATAAGCCTAAGAATTTATCCTAATCATTATTATTATCATATTAATCAAAATATTTTATCATCTTGACCTTAATAAGATTCATAAATATAAAAATGAATTACTAACTAAAATTTGATTTGTTATATGAATAAGGAGCATATATGTTAAAAATTAATTCCTATTTTGCAGCTTTAAGCATTTTATCTAGTACATTACTACTTAATCAATCATTTGCACACTCTTGCCACGGGCACTTTGTAAATAATTCGAATGAATCATGGGTTATTAGCTTTGATAATAGCTCTCATGATGGTGGAGAAGGAAATGTTTATTTTAGATTAGAATCTGGTCAATATTGTGATGAGTCGCATATAAAAAATGGGCCATGCACTATTTATCCTGGTGAAGAATTAAATGTTGATTATACTAAAACCAATGGACAGATTAACGGAACAATTTATTTAACAGATCATAACAATAACTCAAAATCTTGGCCATATGGTACTGGAACTAAGGGATTTACTGACTGTATGTGGATAAACACCAACCCTCAATATGAAGATACTCAAGACTCAAACGCACATGATAGTGATGATCAAGGAGCTGTTACACTTAATAACCCATCTGATGGTGGAGCATTATTTAAAGGCGACGCCTGGAACTAAATTAGCAATCTTCTATAGATAAGTAGAGATTAAAATCTCTACTTATCTATTAATCCAATTACTCATTGATTGCTAAATTTAGTAAATTAACTTTAGCCTCATATTATAATTCTATATACAAAAATCAACTTAAAATTAGTTTCTAATTAAAAACTTCATAAGATCGATAGTTTTAATATCCTTTATCTAAAATACATCCTAACCCATTACTTAGTAATATATAATGTTAGCCTAAGTCAAGTATAAAATAATTATCAAAGGATATTCAAATGCCTCAAACTATAATAACTACAAACAATAAAGACCCAATCTCAAGAATTGGTTTAGGTGCATGGGCAATTGGTGGATGGTGCTGGGGTGATAGTGATGATAATGAAAGTATTAAAACTATTCATAAAGCCTTTGATCTTGGCATTAATATAATAGATACTGCCCCTGTATATGGTTTTGGTCGATCTGAAGAGGTGGTTGGGAGAGCTTTAAAAGAATCCTCCATAGATCGAACTAAAATTATTCTTGCAACCAAATTTGGGCTAGATTGGCACCATGGTCACCTATTTCAAAATTCTGAACCTAAACGTATTGTACAAGAATTAGAAGATTCACTAAAACGCTTACAAACCGACTATATTGATTTATATCAAATTCATTGACCAGATCCAATTGTGCCATTAGAAGAAGTAGCCGGCACCATGAATAGATTAATACAAAGCGGTAAAATCAAAGCAGTTGGGGTAAGTAACTTTAATTTAGACCAGATTAAAGAATTTGCTAAATATATTCCAATAAATGCACTCCAGCCACCACTTAACTTGTTTGAAAGGGCTATTGAAGAGAATGGCGTTTTTGATTATGCTAACACTCATCAAATTTCAGTATTAGCCTATCGCCCACTATGCGGAGGAATCTTATCTGGAACAATTAATGCCAATACTAAATTTAATGATGGTGATATACGCAATTTTGATCCAAAACTTCAAGAACCACATAAAACTCAATATATAAATGCGATTATGGCACTTAATGAATTTGCTAAAGATAAATATAATAAAAATATTTTAAGCTTAGCTATTCGTTGGTTATTAGATAAAAGGAGTAATATAATAGCACTTTATGGTGCCAGAAAACCTTGGCAATTAGATGCTTTAAGTGATATTAAAGATTGGCAGTTAACTTTAGAAGACTTTAATATTATTAATAGCATAATTAATAGACATATTATTAATCCCATTGGACTTGAATGGCTAATCCCTCCTGCTCGCATTGAATATGTTGAATAGCAGTTTTAATAATTGCCAAAACTATGTTTTGGCAGACAGTATATATTATTATATTTAATCAAAGCTAGTTATATATTAACTATTGAATTTATAGTGAGACTTTATATACTTAGAATTGCATCTGCACCTTATTAAAAAAGCCAGTCATAAGACTGGCTTTAATACAAGAATAATGAGCTTACTCAGCGGCTGTAGCACTTTCTACCTCGAACTCATCATCCTGATTTACTGCATGTTTAGCTTTATGATAAGCAAGCCCCGTACCAGCTGGAATTAGACGACCCATAATTACGTTCTCTTTAAGACCACGTAAATAATCGACACGTCCAGCAACTGCTGATTCAGTTAACACACGCGTAGTTTCTTGGAAAGATGCAGCTGATATAAACGAATCAGTCGATAATGAAGCTTTTGTAATACCCAATAATATATTTTTAAATTGGATTGGTTTTAACCCTTGCTCAATTAAACGATCATTTTCATCTAGAATTGCAGCACGTTCTGCTTGTTCTCCTTCAAGATATAAATTACTATCACCAGGAGATTCAATTACTATTCGTCTTAGCATTTGGCGAACTACTACTTCAATATGCTTATCATTAATTTTTACACCCTGTAAACGATAAACTTCTTGAATTTCTGAAGAAATATATTTAGACAATTCTTCAATGCCCTTCATTGCTAATAATTCATGTGGATCAACCGGTCCATCAACAATCATTTGCCCACGTTCAACATATTCACCATCGTTAACTAAGATATTCTTATCTTTTGGTATAGCAAGTTCAACAAACTCTCCGCCAACAGCAACGATTTTAACTTTATGCTTACCCTTCGTTTCTTTTTGGAAAGAGATAGTTCCTGAAATTGGCGATAACATCCCGGCATCTTTTGGAATACGTGCTTCAAATAACTCAGCCACACGCGGTAAACCACCTGTAATATCACGAGTTTTTAAAGATTCTTGCGGTTTTTTCGCAATAACTTCGCCAGCATGCACAACTTGTGCATCTTTAACTGTAATAATATCACCGATTTGGAAACTAATAATTACCGATGCGTCAGTTCCTGCAATTTTAATTTCTTTACCATTTTTATCAAAGAGTTTAGCAATTGGACGTAAGCTCTTATCTTTGGCTTTAGCGCCTTTAACTTTTGATGGATCAATTACTTTTAACGCAGTTAAACCTGTAATTTCATCAGCTTCTTTAACTACAGTTAAACCTTCTACCACATTTTCCAATACAACAGTTCCCGAATATTCAGCAACTACTGGACGTGAATGCGGATCCCAGCTTGCAAGTTTTGCCCCAGCTTTAACTTCATCACCATCATTCATATAAATAATCGCACCATAAGGAATCTTATGTTGCTCTCTTTCACGATGATGAGCGTCCAAAATAATTACTTCCGCTGAACGCGAAATAACTACCATCTCACCACCTTGTTTTTTAACAAAGCGCATATCACGGTATTGAACATTACCTGAAGATTTAGCTTCAACTTGGTTAACTGCAGCAGAACGAGATGCAGCACCCCCAATATGGAATGTTCTCATCGTAAGCTGTGTACCAGGTTCACCAATTGATTGAGCAGCAACAATACCAACAGCTTCACCAATATTTACCTCATAACCACGAGCTAAATCACGACCATAACATTTTGCACATAACCCATAACGTGTATCGCAAGTTAGAGCCGTTCTTACTTTCACTTCATCAATATTACTTGCATCAATACGTTCAACGGTTCCTTCATCAATTAAAGTTCCAGCCGCAACAATTTGTATGCCACTATCTGGATCAACTATATCTGCACTGCACACACGACCTAAAATTCGATCACGTAATGATTCAATTACGTCACCTCCTTGAATTACTGACTTCATAACCACACCATTTGAAGTGCCACAATCTTCTTCAGTAATTACTAGATCTTGAGTTACATCAACCAAACGACGAGTTAAATAACCAGAATTAGCTGTTTTTAACGCCGTGTCAGATAACCCCTTACGCGCACCATGAGTTGATAGGAAATATTGTGATACCGTTAAACCTTCACGGAAGTTGGCCGTAATTGGCGTTTCCATAATTGAACCATCAGGACGCGCCATTAATCCACGCATACCAGATAACTGTCTAATCTGTGCAATCGATCCACGGGCACCAGAATCAGCCATCATATAAATTGAATTAAATGAATCTTGATCAACTTTCTTACCAGATTTATCTGCAACTTGCTCTTTTGATAATTCATTCATTAATGTTTTTGAGATTTCATCACCACATCTGCCCCAGATATCAATAACTTTGTTATAACGCTCACCATAAGTTACTAGACCATCTTGGTATTGTTTTGTAATTTCTTCAACTTCTTTTTGTGATTCTTTAATTTTCTGCTCTTTGGTAGTTGGAACATGCATATCATTCACACATACTGAAATACCACCACGAGTTGAATACACAAATCCAGTGTACATTAAATAATCAGCTAAAATTACTGTATCTTTAATCCCACATTTTCTAAATGATACGTTAATTAGTTTCGCCACGTCTTTTTTCTTCATCGGGCGATCAATTAACTCAAAATCTAAGCCATGGGGTAGAATCTGTGACAAAATAGCACGACCAACAGTAGTATTACGTCTTACAATTTTTTCCTCTAATTTACCTTCAGCATTTTTATGCCATTCAGATAAGCGAACTGTGACAATTGCATGTAAACCAACTTGATGAGTATTATAAGCACGCTCTAACTCTTTAATATTCGCAAAAATTGAGCCTTCACCTTTATCATTGATTTTCTCACGTGTCATATAATAAAGACCCAAGATAATATCTTGAGATGGAACAATAATTGGTTCACCATTGGCAGGCGACAATACATTATTTGAAGCAAGCATTAAAGCACGAGCTTCCATTTGTGCTTCCAAACTTAATGGAACGTGAACCGCCATTTGGTCACCATCAAAGTCCGCGTTAAATGCTGAACACACTAATGGATGCAATTGAATTGCTTTACCTTCAACTAAAATTGGCTCAAATGCCTGGATACCCAGTCTATGTAGTGTTGGCGCACGATTTAATAGGATTGGATGTTCACGAATTACATCTTCTAATATATCCCATACAATTGGATGTTCTGCTTCAACCATGCGTTTTGCATATTTAATTGAAGCTGCCGCACCTAACATTTGTAATTTATGATACACAAATGGCTTAAACAATTCTAAAGCCATAATTTTAGGTAAGCCACATTGGTATAAACGTAGTGTAGGCCCAACTGTAATTACTGAACGACCAGAATAATCCACACGTTTACCTAATAAGTTTTGACGGAAACGACCTGATTTACCTTTAATCATCTCAGCTAAAGATTTTAATGGACGCTTATTCGCCCCAGTAATTACTTTACCGCGTTTACCATTATCAAATAATGAATCAACAGCTTCTTGCAGCATACGACGCTCATTACGCAAAATAATTTCTGGAGCTCTTAACTGAATTAATTTTCTTAAGCGATTATTCCGGTTAATCACACGGCGATATAAATCATTTAAATCACTAGTTGCAAAACGTCCACCATCAAGAGCTACTAATGGACGTAAGTCAGGAGGAAGAACTGGAACTACATCCATAATCATCCAATCTGGCTTCATTTCTGAACGTTTAAAACCTTCTAATACTTTTAAACGTTTTGCCATTTTCTTTAAATTTGCATCTGAACGAGTATCTCTAATGTTCTCTTTAATTTGCGCAATTTCAGAATCTAACTCAATTAACTTTAACATTTCACGCACAGCTTCAGCACCAATCCCTACGCGGATTTTATCTTGGTCTTCACTTTCAACTATTTGATTGTATTGTTCTGGAGATAGAATATCACCTTTTTTAAGTAATAATTTACTATCTTTAGGATGCTTTGGCGGATCAATTAAATCTAATACTTCAATTACTGCATAAGCTTCAAAGTATAATACGTGTTCAATGTCCCGTAATGGCATATCCAATACCATACCCATTCTAGATGGTAAGGATTTTAAAAACCAAATGTGCGCAACTGGAGATGCTAACTCAATATGCCCCATTCTCTCACGTCGAACTTTAGATAAAGTAACCTCTACGCCACATTTTTCACAAACAACACCGCGGTGTCGAATTCGTTTATATTTACCACATAAACATTCGTAATCTTTAACTGGACCAAAAATACGTGCACAAAATAGACCATCCCGTTCTGGACGAAGAGTTCTATAATTTATTGTCTCAGGCTTTTTAATTTCACCATATGACCATGAACGAATTTTGTCAGGAGAGGCAAGCCCAATACGAATCTTGCCATAACTTTCATTCGAATCTTTTTTATTAATCAGTAAGCTACTTACATCAAACATTAGGTACACTCCGCAAAATTTGGATTTTTACCAAAATTATTTCTACAATTTTAATTAATGATTTTTTCTAACAATATGTGTAGAAAAACTATTCATCTAGTTCCATATCTAACGCTAAAGCTCTAACTTCACGAGTTAATACTTTAAATGCTTCAGGAATATCTGCTGAAATCTTATGATTACCTTCAAGTAATTTTTCATACATATTAGTTCTACCTTCAATGTCATCCGATTTAACTGTTAACATTTCTTGTAAAATATACGCTGCACCATAAGCTTCAAGTGCCCACACCTCCATCTCACCAAATCTTTGCCCACCAAATTGAGCTTTACCACCCAATGGTTGCTGTGTTACTAATGAGTATGGTCCAGTCGAACGCGCATGAACTTTTTCATCAACTAAATGATGTAACCTTAATACATACATATAGCCAACAGTTACTGGACGATCAAACGGCATACCAGTTCTACCATCAAATAAAACTAATTGTCCAGATTCTGGCATGTCTGCAAGCTTTAACATATCTTTGATTTCAGATTCTTTGGCTCCATCAAATACTGGAGTTGCAAATGGCACACCATTTTTCAAGTTATTTGATAATTCAAGAATCTCTTTATCTGCTAATGATTTTATATCCTCAGATTTACCTGAAATATTATAAATTTTATCTAAAAAGTCTCTAACTTCTTTCATATTTTTTTCTTGACGAATCATACGATCAATCTTATCTCCAAGACCTTTTGCAGCAAGACCCAGATGAATTTCTAAAATCTGACCGATATTCATACGTGATGGTACACCAATTGGATTTAACACAACATCTACCGCTCTACCATCAGCCATATATGGCATTTCTTCAACTGGTAAAACCTTAGAAATTACGCCTTTGTTACCATGACGTCCTGCCATTTTGTCGCCAGGCTGCAATCTACGCTTAATCGCTACAAACACTTTAACCATTTTAATTACACCATTTGGTAAATCAACACCTTGATATAATTTTTCTTTTTGTAGCTTAAACTTTGATTCTAAATCAGCACGTTTTTCTTCAACTGCTTTTCTAATAGCGTTAACATCCGCAGCTACATCTTTATCTTTTACCTTAACATTAAACCAGTCACGGCTGGATTCAAATCCTGCTAAATATTTGTCGGTAACTTTACCTTTTTCTTTAGCACCTGCCAATTCACAGCCTTTTAATAAATTAGCCACCCGATTTAATGCATCATCTTCAATAATATTAATTTGGTCAGCTAAATCTTGACGATATTTTTTAAGATCGTTTTCAATAATTTCAAGACTGCGTGCATCTTGCTTATTACCATCACGATTAAATACCTGAACATCAATTACAGTTCCTTGCATACCAACCGGAACACGTAAAGAAGTATCCTTAACATCTGATGCTTTTTCACCAAAAATAGCTCTTAATAGTTTTTCCTCAGGAGTTAGTTGAATTTCACCTTTAGGTGTTACTTTACCAACTAGAACATCACCAGGGTTTACTTCTGCACCAACATATACAACACCAGTTTCATCCAATCTAGCTAACTGTGTTTGTGACAAATTTGGAATATCACGTGTTATATCTTCATTACCTTGTTTAGTTTCACGGGCAACTACTGATAATTCTTCAATATGAATAGAAGTATACTTATCTGATGCAACTAATTTTTCTGAAACTAAAATTGAATCCTCGAAGTTATAACCATTCCATGGCATAAATGCTACTAATACATTTTGACCAACAGCCAATTCACCCAAATCAGTTGCAGCACCATCAGCAATAACGTCTCCTGCATTAACCACATCACCAACCTTAACAATTGGTTTTTGATTTAAACAAGTATTCATATTACTACGAATATATTTAATGAGATTATAGATATCAACACCTAAATCTTTACCTTTAATTTCTTTATCATTTACTCGAATGATAATTCGATTACCATCCACATAATCAATAATTCCACCACGCTTAGCTATTACCATTGTACCAGAATCAATTGCCGTAACACGTTCCATTCCAGTCCCAACCAATGGACGATCGGCTCTTAGACATGGAACACCTTGACGTTGCATGTTTGAACCCATCAATGCACGATTAGCATCATCATGTTCTAAAAATGGAATTAAAGATGCTGCAACTGATACTACCTGATTAGTTGCCACATCCATATAATCAACAGTTTTAGGGTCAACTAAAATCGCCTCACCCTTTTGTCTTGCGGTAACTAAACTATCTACAAATGAACCATTTTTATCTAATTTAGCATTAGCTTGAGCAATTGTATATACTGATTCATCAATGGCTGATAAATAATGAATTTCATCAGTAATTTTGCCGTTTTGTGCTTTACGGTATGGGGTTTCTAAAAAACCATGTTGATTTGGTCTAGCATAAACTGACAATGAATTAATTAACCCAATATTTTGCCCCTCAGGTGTTTCAATTGGACAAACACGCCCATAATGAGTAACGTGAACGTCACGAACTTCAAATCCAGCACGATCTCGAGTCAACCCACCAGGCCCAAGAGCTGAAATACGACGTTTATGCGTAATTTCAGATAATGGGTTTGTATGATCCATAAATTGAGATAATTGACTAGTTGAAAAGAAATCTTTTAAACTAGAAGTAATTGGTTTAGCACTAATTAAACGATTTGGTAATAAATCTTTCTCTTCTAAAGCTTGACCTAATTTATCTTTAACCGCTTTATCAATTCTCGATAATCCAACTCTAAATTGGTTTTCAACTAATTCACCAACTCCACGAATTCTGCGATTTCCAAGGTGGTCAATATCATCAACAATTCCACGACCATTTCTAAGTTCAATTAAAATTGCTAAAGTAACCAATATATCTTCTTTAGATAATAATACCCCTTCGTGTGTTCCCTTTGAATTTAACTTATCTAGCATTCTATGAAACCATTGTGGCACTTTTGCATCTAATTCACTTAAATATGTTCTTGAATTAAATTTAAACCTACCAACTGAAGATAAATCATATGATTCAGGATTAAAGAAAGTTCGAGTAAATACAGTATTTGCAATCTCTTCTGAATATGGCTCACCTGGGCGCATCATTTTATAAATTTGATGAATCGCTTCAATGGTATTTTCAGCTCTTTCTTTACTATTTTCTTCATCACGTAATGTATCCGCAAGATACGAACCATGTTCTAAATCATTTACAAACAGTGTTTCGATTGCTTCGATATCAGTTGATAAAACTTCTTTAACTAAATTTTCAGTAATTACTGTATTTGACTTAGCTAAAACTTCCCCAGTATCCATATCAATAACATCAGAGCCAATTATTCTACCAACCAGATCATCAACTGGAACTTCAATTTGTTTTAAACCACTTTTTTCTAAATCACGAACGTGCTTAGTTGTAATTTTTTTATCTTTAGCAACAACCAAATTACCCTGTTTATCAAGAATATCGAATCTCGCAACTTCGTTTTTTAAACGATCTGCAATGATTGCCTTGTAAATTTTACCTTTTTTAATCGAATAAACGTCTTTATCATAAAACAAATCTAAAATTTCATCACGAGTACAACCCATTGCCTTTAATAACAATGTCACACTCATTTTTCTACGTTTATCAATTCTGAAATATAATAAATCTTTTGCATCAAATTCTAAATCTAACCAACTACCACGATATGGAATAATTCTTGCTGAATATAATAGTTTATTTGCTGAATGATTTTTTCCACTATCATGTTCAAAATAAACTCCAGGAGAACGATGAAGCTGTGACACGATCACTCGCTCATTTCCATTAATAATGAAAGAACAGCTATCTGTCATAAATGGCACTTCACCCATATAGACACTTTCTTCTGCCGTATGTAAAACTTTCTTATGATCGCTCTCTCTATCAAACACCGTTAAGCGAATCTTACCATGTAATTTTCCGGCATAAGATATACCTCTTAACAAGCATTCTCTGACATCAAATACTGGCTCAGTTAATGAATAACTAACAAAATCTAAACGGATTGAACCATTGGTAGATATTACCGGAAAAACATCATTAAAGGCTTTTTGTAGACCTACATTTTGACGTTTAGTTGGTTCTACATTGCGTTGTAGAAAATCTTCATACGAATTTTTTTGCATTGCAAGTAAGTATGGCACCTGCACCGAAGTTAATTGTTTCGCAAAACTTTTACGAATACGTTTTTTTTCAGTAAATGAATAGCTCATTATTTAAAGCTCCAAAGACTAGATATATAATAAATTAGAAGAAAACAAAAATAGATACTAAACTAAATAATAACTATTTTACTTTACTCCAAGCTTAAACATGTCCCAAGAAAATTTCTTGGGACATGTTTAACTAAGTTATTACTTAATTTCAGCTTTCGCGCCAGCTTCAACAATTTTCTTAACAATTGCTTCAGCATCAGCTTTAGAAATACCTTCTTTAAGAACTTTTGGTGCAGCCTCAACTGCAGCTTTCGCTTCAGCCAAACCTAAACCAGTAATTTCACGCACAACTTTAATTGCTGCAACTTTATTTGCACCAGCTTCAGTTAATACAACATCAAATTCAGTTTTTTCTTCAGCTGCAGCAGCACCACCGCCACCCGCCGCTGGACCAGCTGCAACAGCTGCTGCCGCTGATACACCAAATTTCTCTTCCATCTCTTTAACCAACTCTGATAAATCCATCACAGTCATCTGAGAAATTGCGTCAATTATATCTTGTTTTGAAATAGCCATTCTTGGACTCCTAAATAATCTTTAAATAATTTTCTAATTTGTTTCTTAAGCTGCAGATTTCTGATCTCTAACAGCTGCCACACAACGAACAAAACTTGCAGGAACTTGAAGCATAACACCCATAACCATAGATAGTAATTCATCACGACTAGGTATTGAGGCTAATTGTTTTACTCCAGTAACATCAAGCAGCTTGTCATTGTACATGCCTGCTTTAATTTTAACAGCTTCATTACTTTTTGCAAATTCACTGATAATTTTAGCAGCAGCAACTGGATCTTCAGAAACGCTATACACCAATGGACCAACCATTTTATCGGCTAATGGTGCAAATTTAGTCCCCTCTACAGCTTTACGCACTAAAGTGTTTTTCAATACATGTAAATACACCTTAGCATCGCGAGCTGATGAACGAACTCCAGTCATATTTTCAACTTTAACCCCTTGGTACTCAGCAATTACGACGGTTTGCGCATTACTTAGCACGCCCTGGATCTCAGATACGACTGCCTTTTTGCTTTCAAGATTTGAGCTCAAGGCCAACTCCTTAAAAACTAGTGGTTTATCTTCTGATTGATTTAAAAGACGAAAATACTATTTCTAGTTTTAAAGTCTTATTTATCTCGTTTCAGGATTCCACTATCTGCGTAGGATATACATTTAAGCTAGACAGCTCCTACGGTCTTTGATAATGTAAGACATAAAGCCTTACCCCCATAATTGGCAATATTTTTAATCAATGCCAATAATTCTTAAACATCTTATCTACTAATTGTAGATTGATCAACTTTTACCCCAATACCCATCGTACTTGATAAACTGATCTTTTTAATATATTGACCTTTACTACTTGATGGTTTTGCCTTAACAATAACATCAACCAGTGCAGATACATTTTGCTCTAATTTTGCCGCATCAAATGAAGCACGCCCAACAGTTGCATGAACAATACCAGTCTTATCAGTTCGATATTGAATTTGACCAGCTTTAGCATTTTTTACTGCTGTTGCAGGATCTGCAGTAACTGTACCGACTTTAGGATTTGGCATTAAACCACGTGGGCCTAAAATTTGCCCTAAGGTTCCAACAATTCTCATTGTGTCAGGCGTTGCAATTACTATATCAAAATTAAGATTACCCTTTTTAACATCTTCAGCTAAATCTTCTAAGCCAACAATATCAGCCCCAGCAGCTTTTGCCGCTTCAGCTAAAGGACCTTGAGCAAATACCGCAACTCGTGAAACTTTACCAGTTCCATTAGGCAATACCAAAGAACCACGAATCATTTGATCAGATTTTCGAGGGTCAACCCCCAGATTAATAGCAATATCAATTGATTCATCAAACTTGGCCTTAGCTGCAGCTTTTACCATTGAAACAGCTTCGCCAACTGGATATAATTTATCTTTATCAAACTGAGCAACCGCTTTCATTTTTTTAGTTAATTTAACCATTAGTTAACCCCCTCAACTTCAAGCCCCATACTTCTTGCAGAGCCAGCAATAGTTCTAACTGCCGCATCTAAATCAGCTGCAGTTAAATCAGGCTTTTTAGTTTTTGCAATATCTTCAAGCTGTGCACGCGTCACTTTACCAACCTTATCTGCATTAGGCTTGGAGCTACCCTTTTGAATTTTTGCTGCTTTTTTTAATAATACTGAAGCAGCGACGCCAATTAATTGTGATACAGTTTTGGAGGTGAATCAACTTGATGTAAATACAATTAATTTAATGGTAAATCAGGAGC
>CALFYC010000104.1 GCA_937952895.1 uncultured Neisseriaceae bacterium | reverse complement strand
TGTATTAAACTTTTTCAATTATTGCTCCATAGTGTTTAAAATAAGTGATAGTATTTCTTTATCAAGAATATATTTAAATTTATTTTTGTCAATTGTAGAATGCATATTAATTAATCTTAACGATAATTCTGATACGTGTTTGTCCACAATTGCATTGCAATCTATATTGTCTAATACATTTGAAAGTATATAACCATATAGTCTGCCTCTTTTCATTGGTGATTCTGAATCTAGTATTCCAAGTATTTCTGTAGCAAAATCAGAATGTTGATTTTTTGGATTTGTAATGGATTTGGTTTGGCTTGATGATCCACTTGCCTTTTTCTTGGCTTTGCTTTGTGTTGCAGATTTTGCTGCAGCACTTGCTTTTATTTGCTGTTTTGTTATTTCATTTGCAGCTTCTTGGTTTGGGTCATATTGTTGCTGTTGTTGCATTTTTTTGATTTCTGCGTCTGGAAGCATTTTTAATCCAGAGCGTTTTCTTGTTTCATTTATGCCTTGAATACCTTGAGTTAGTTTATTTAATTCATGAGATTCAAGTTTAATTTTACTTGCAACATCTAAATCATTAAATTCAAAATATACCTGATCTTCTTCTGGTATAAGATATATGCCCTTATATTTTCCTGACTCATATAGCAACTCTTTTATTATGTATTCACTTATGAATACAGAAAAAACATCTTGATACGACATTACGCTTTCTTTTAAAGATTCTGATAATACTTCACCAGTTGCTCTTCCAGATCCATCACCTACACCAAAATCTATTCCAGACATTCCAAGTCCTATAAATACTCTTTCTTTAAAATGTGACAAATAAGATTCTACTCTAAGTGCTAATGATTCAGCCCCTATTGCCTTAATGTCTATTTTTTCTGATGTGACTATCCCACCATCATCTTCTATGTTTTTAAGATATCCAGTTGCTATATCAACTTCAGATGTACCATCTGGAAACACTTTTGCTGGATTTTTATCTGTACCAACCTTTACATGTATTATTGGAAATAAAGATTTATATATTAATGTTTCAATAGACTCTTCTATTCTTCTTAGTGCAAGTATATCGTCCTTAACAGCTTCTAATGGCGGTGTACCCATTAAGAACCCAGTTCTCTTGTTGAAGTGTATATGTATAACATCTGATGCTCTATATACAACATATCTTGATGCTGATATGTATTCTCTGTATTCCAACACTTTGCCAGAATCGTCTACTTTAACCTGTACTGTTTCTGGTGGTAAATTGAAATATCCAGCTATTGGTTTTCTTGTTGTGTTGCCATAAACAACTTCTTTGCCAGTTGAATTGTTGGGATCTCTTGCTCTTACTATATAAGCATTATGAAATGTTATTAGGTTCATTGCTGTTTCTTTTAGGAATAAGTCAAATGGCTTTCCAGTAACATAAGAGATCTCATTTATTCTCTGTGCTATATACTTAGCATTTTTGTCATTTTCAGACATTATTGTATAGCCATTCTTAAACATTAAGGCAGCCTTTTTATTGAAGGCTCTAGCAACAAATGATTCTGTGTCTATTATTCTGCCATATTCGTAAAGATCATAGGCATGAGATTGCCAATATGTTGCTTTAACATTGTCTAGTTTTGGGCCAAAGAAGCTCAACGTTGGATTCTTTACTTGTTTGAATTTCCTAATAGTAGAATCACTAATGTAGCCTGGCGTTAAATTTAAGTTTGTTTTATATATAACATTGTGCATTTATTTGCCTATATTCTTATTTGTCCTATATTGCCAAATGTAGCGTTGATCTTATCAGTAATTGATAAAATACTATTTACATCACCAGGAGGTGTATTTGTTGTTGGCAATTCGTTGTCATATGGATTTTTAATATTTAAGAAATTAAAAATATTGTTTAACTGTAATAAAATATCTTTGTTTTGTAAATTAAAAGGTAAAAAATTATCATTACCAACCTTTATATATTCTGATGCTGTATACTTTGGATCATTGCCTTTCCCGACGGTGTTGTTTTCAGCAAAAGCTTTTGCATCTTCTATTATCTTATCCATGTGTGTAGACTCTATAAAGTCATTTATGTTACAACTATATATTGACAATGGCGATGATGAAGTGATGTTATTTTTATTATCTATAATTAGCACGCCAATATTGTCGGGGTCTGTATCCACAAGGACGGTAGTCTTATCAAGAGTGTCTGCCAGTATGTCTGCGATATCTTGATTTGTTAATATGTTGTTTTGATAATCGGTATTGCTAACAACTCCAACTGCTATTGTTCTTGTTTTCTTTTTTATAACAGATCTAATCAGATTTATTAACTGTACCCACTGCACTATTGATTCTATAGAGTCAGATGCCTTTCTTGTTGATCTTTCAGATTCACACTGTATTGCTTGTCCTATGTTAAAAATTTCAAGTATTGTTGATTCCATATCAATTAATGAAAGATTTATTGATTCTACAATGCCATCTATATAATCCTTTAATTGCTCCACCTCTCTTTCGTTTGGTGTTATAGATTTAATGAAATCTCTAGCTGCTCCTACTACCTGAAAATTTTCAATATCTATTGATTTGCTTCTTATGCTTGTTCCTAAGAATATATTAGTGTTTGATCTTTCATCTACTTTTTTAAACTCGTTATCTCTTTCTTCTATTGCTTTTGCCTTACTTAATGTATCTTTATCATTTATATTTATTCCAGCTTGATTTATTGACAAGTTAAAATTTGATTCCTTTACTGGAGTGAGTGAAGAGTTTAATTGTGACAATGCATCAAGAACACACATTATGGGACTTAATGAGAACTGAACACTTGTATGGGCAAAACTAAGAAGATGAGATAACAGTTTGGAAAGTATAGCTGTTAGTAATTTCATGAAACTAAATTTACTAACATCAAGAGAGAATCCCAATCTTATAACAGATGCTAATAGCAAAGATAGTAATTTTATTAAATCTGGTATACAAAAAGACGAAAGTATAAATGCTAATGATGGCAAAGATGCCGAAAAGGGAGCAGCACCAATAGATTTTATTTTATTCAAAAAATCCACTGCTTCAAAATATGCCTGACCCTTCATGCCCTCAAATCTGATCTTGGGCAACGTAGGTCTACAGTCTAGACAATTGTTTCCAGATGCTCTTCTTATAGCTGCTGCTATTGGATCATTTTGGTATTTTGTTATGTTGTTATTTAATCCAGCCGTATTGTTATCCACTGCATCTTTTATGCCGTTTATTTTATCTATAATATGATCTGCTTCGGCCACAAGTGTTATTGGTATACTTGATAAGCATCCAGATGTTTTTAGATTGCCAGAAAAATAATCTATTATCTTTTGCGCGTGATATAGTGTTTGCTCTGTGCTGTTTGAGTTATAATTTAATAATGGCATTATTTTATACCTATATACTGAGGTATGCTTGGAGTAAGCAAAATTGGGGGCTTTACTTGTCTTGCTTTCTGCACACCAAGCTCATCTGATTCTACACTAGATTGAGACAGTCCTATTGCGTTAACCATGTTTGTTATAGCACCAGTTGTGTTTATTATGTTTTGTGGCACTTGTGATTGGTTCCACACTATTGATGGTTGCTGTGTAGATAATAAGCCTTCTATTGGTGCATTAGGAAGCGTTGCAAAGCCTCCTATGTTTGGACTCGTTGGATTGCCAGGAGTTGCAGATATGTGTGTATGCGGCTGTATAGTGTGTATGTGTGGTGCAACTTTATGAGTATGTGTGTTAAGCACTTGAGTTAATTTAAATATTCTCATTTCTAGTTGTCTAATATATGAATATAAACCCAGTATCCATTGTTGCATGTTTTGATAATTAACAAAATCTTCTGCAGCATATGGATATATTTCTGTATAAAGTTTTGCTTTTCTTTTTATACTTTCTGTGTTTTCAGGATTGCCAGCAAATGTCATATGATATAATTCCCCACTAATTGCTCTGCTTTATCACTTGATGCTAATCTTGTTACTTCCAACATTTGCATAAACATATTATATGTAATATATGGGCCAGTTTTTTCATAGAACTCTAGTCCATACATCTCTATTACAGATTCGTATAAATCTTGATTTATAATTGGGTCATATTTAAACCTTACATTTGCAAGATTTGATTCCATATCTTTTTTAAAATTATTTAGATCCTCTAAAACCAATTGGAGGTCATCATTTGTGACCTCCATCATTTCATCGGATATTCCAAATTGATCATGATCTGTATACATTAGTCTGCTTCTAAGGTTAATGTCATATTTATATTTGCAGAAGAAGAAACCTTTTGCTCTATGTATATCCATACAGGAATCAAGTGTCCCTGTAATGGATTTAATACTTTTGCCTTGTTGAAACTAATCAGGTTATCAAAATCTGAAACTGATGGTTCTATTTCGTTTATTATAACTTTTGCGTCAAAAAATAATTTATTTGTTTCAGTTGATGAAAGTTGTACACTTGCATACCCATATGCATTGTCGACTATTAGATAGTATTTTTTTATAACTCTAGCCAATGGTACAACAGAACATGCATTAATGGTAAGTGATGACAATTCCTTTAATGTCTCTGTGCTAAAGTCGTAATAGCAAATACCAATATCACTAACCGTTGTAGCGTTTATCATAGTATCTGATGCTGTGTTTATTATATTTATCATTTAAATGACGCTCTTCTATGTGTAGTTCTGTTTCTGTTTGTTAGTCCATGCCAATTTGTTGTATCAAAAAGCTCGCTTCTTATTTCTCCAGGACTTCCCTTTTCTTCTATTGCTACTGTTCTTTTGAACGATGCAGTTCTTGATCCAGGGGAATAATTGTCTCTCTTTTTCGTTTTAATTTCAAGTGTAGTTTGATTATGATTTGGATTTAGATGCTTTATATCTTTACCATGAACATCTTTGGCACTTAATACATTTATTGCAAGTTGTGATTTCATTGCTGAAAATATTTCATCATATTCAACGTTAAATGCAAACATCGCTAATAGTAAAGCATCAAGATCATGATCACCAACTGTTGCTGATGATGCAAAGTATGTTGGTTTACCGCTTGCACTTCTTTTTTCTTCGTATCCTTTTAATTGAGCTATTATTGCAAGATCGAATTTTTCATCAAATTTTATTGCAACTTTTTCAATAACTTTATTAAGAATACTAACCATAAAAGGCTTAACATCTTTTTTAACCATTTGATTGGTATATGGATCTTGAACTTCTATTTTTGAAGAAAAATCTACACCGACTATTTCTGCCAACATTAGGTCTGGATGACCCTTTGGCAACTTTCCAAATTGTGCAATAGCAAATGATTTTAGTGTTTCTACTTGTGTATATCCAAAACCTCTGTCTACATATACTTTGTCAAATACATACTTTCTATTTAGTTCTATTATCTTTTCCATAGCTGCTGTTTGTGTCCAGCCCTCTTTGGATACAGTCGCCTTATCAACAATAAAAAATAATTTATTAACCCTATCATAAGCAAGAACAACTATTCTTGTCCCTATTCCCTCATGGTTCCAATCACACCCCATTGTTATAATATAGTTCCTTCTATTCGCAAGAACAGATGCCTGATCTGTGTTGTTTATTGATAATTTTGAACATAGATCAATAAAGTATTTTTGAAACACACCAGCACGAGATGTGCCAAATTCTGCCATAACCTCTTGCACATATCCCATGTCATCTGACTGTGATCTTAAGTCGTTATCAATATCATCATTATAGTGAGGTAAAACAAATGACGGGAAATGAAACTCTTTATATGCCTTATCTTGTGATAATCTATAAAGTTGTTTTTCACCATCTGGAGTTGATGTTACCCACAGTTCTGTATCTGGCTTATCAAGTAAAATTGCCAATATTGAGTTAAAGTCTTTTTGCCCAAGGTAATCAACCTCGTCTATATATATTAAATTTGCAGGCTGCCCCCTTACTTGTGCAGCACCACTTGAGCCAGCCGTAAAACATCTTAATCTTGATCCATTTCTTAGTTTAATTTGATAATTTGGAGATTCTTTTGCACTTTCAACAATCTCGTCATATGGTTCATTTAAGTTATTTAATATTTGTTTTGCTTTTACATATATTTCTTCCGCTTGTGCATCGTAAGGAGCAACCACAAGAACATAATATTTCTCTGTTGTTAGCATCTTGTGTAGCAAGCCCATAGTGATGCCCTGAGTGTTGTGTGTTGGTACGCATTGCTCTCCAGCAAGATAGAGATTAGACTTGGATAAAACACCTATGCATTTTACTGGAACAGTGTCGACTTGTTTAATGTTTATAATATATCTTCTGTTCGCAATTGGTCTATATTTATCTGTAATCCTTAAGTTTTTTCTTTGTATTCTGAATACATTTTGATTAGTGTTTAAATAAACTCTATATCTTGTCTTGTGTTCTTTACCATTAAGATATGACTTGTTTGCATTAATAGTTGCCTTAATCCCAAGTGAATGTGCAAGCCTCAAGACACCATCTGATAAACTTTTATTGCTGTTTGAAAATTCTACCTTTCCATTATCTCTACAATGACCATCCGAATCTAGAAGGCCTTGCATTAACGCAAATCTTTGTGCCTCGGATGTCCAAAAGTATTTTTCAGGTATATGTTTATTATTAAGCAAATTTTCTTCTCTTAGAAGTTTATACAAACCCCTAACTACATATCTGTACTTCTCTTTTGATTTTTCTAAAACTTGTCCACATTTGTTAAATATTTCTTTAACATCGAATATATCTTCATCTCCAATTGTAAAATATGAATCTGCAGAGTTTCCATCTCCAAGCCAATATCCAAGTATATATGGATCAATTGATAGGGTTGTAGAATCTATTGCTAATGGCTTAGTTAGTGCTATTGAGTAATTGCTTTCATTTTTTGTCCCAACTCTTAAGTCTTTAAGCATATCTTTTGTAGATATAGTTATAGGGGCAAGCTTTTCACCTTTTCTTCTTGCATTATTTTTTCTTATATTTTTAGTTTCAACAGTCCATAAATGCTCCTCATCTGCAATTATTGATGTGCCATCACTAAACTCAACTTCATAACAAACGTGATCATACATAGGATCAGTAACATCTGCTACTGATACTTGATTTCCATTTTCGTCAAATACAATGTCGCCAACTTCTATATCTAGCATTTTTTTAAATCCAGATGGCGTTGGTATTAATGTATCCACGCTTAGTGCTTTTCCAATCCGTCTACCAGCCCTAATTGTTTTTCTTCTTGCAGAACATCTTAAGAATTGCTCTTGGTACCATCTTGGCATAAAAAGCTTTGTTGATGGATTATCATTTTTTATATCTATGTTCTTTTCGGCCCAGTAGTATGGATTAATACTTTGTTCCACTATATCCATTTCTTCTTCAGAAAAGTGATGCATGAACTGTTCTGGTATCTTTGCTTTACCACTCAATATACCGTCACACTTAATTGTAATCTGGCCATGTTTAGATATCTGATCCTTAATACACATTGAGCACATCTGGTTTATATCCTTATTGTAGGCTTTTCTAGTCAAATAATCCCTCCAGGGTATTTCTGATAGATTTGTATTTTCCCCACTTATTCCATTAAAACGTCCTATTTCTGTCATATAAATTCCCCTTATAACATGCCTTTAAGTATCATGGATTCCGCGCCTAAAAGTTGACCCCTGTCGTTAAGCCCAGATCTTGATAATCTTCCTAGTGCTCTTTGTCTTGCTGTTAGTGTATTGTTTGTCTGTAGTCCAGTTGTTGTCATTAAGTCGCTATTTATTGGCATTACTGCTTTTTGTACAAAATTATTATTTTTATAACTTTGCATTACTGCAGATGTGCCAACATATGCTGCAGCGCCGACACCAAGTCCAGCAACAGCCCCAGCTCCCCATCCAACAAGTCTTGACATGCCACCCATTCTTAGTGTTTTGCCAACTGCATGGCCTATTTCTGCTGATGGTCTTGCTACTGTTAGGCCAGCGGCAAAGCCAGCTGCTGTACCAAAGAAGTCATCTGGGTTTCCGTCAAGTGTTGCAGAAAATCCCATATATGCAGTACCTAGTGGTACAAGTAGTCTGTTTAAGAAACTATTTTTTTGGTGAGATGTTAAAAATCCAAAAGCATTTGCAAAATTTTCTTTACCAGCATGAAAAGCTCCACTACCAAATGCAAAGGAAGCTGCCCTGCTAAGGTGCTCTCTTGGTCCAGCAGCATCATAGCCCTTCATTAAGCTAAAGTCTTGAACATCTCCTGGCCCAGCATTTTTCCATTTTTTAAAAAAGTTCTTGTCCATATTTTACCTAGTAATAATGATGTTTGGTTCTTTCATTCCAGTCTGCAAATCCACTTCCATGATATTGCGGAATCGTATTGTATATTTTTAAACTCTTCTCTAGAGATGTTGCAGCTTCTGCGTTACGTCTATCAATAGATGCCTGTTCTGTGTCATCACTGAATAATATTGATCCTATTCCTATGGCGGCTCCAATACCAGCGATTGATTTAATTTTGTTTTGTTTAATATATGACCAAATACCTGGAGAGTCAACATTATCTGCCATGTCAGGTAGTGTGACTGCATCTTCAAGTGATGCAAGATATGCTATTTTTTCCTGATTGGTGCCTTTTGATAATATATCATCAAGTATAGTTTGCGCGCTATATTGATCAAATGACACGCCATGATATCTATCTGCAACATCTGATAATATCAAATCAAGATCCGTTTCTGTTTTTAATGTCAAGAAACCATTTCTAAAGGATCTATTTGCAACTTCTGTTGTGTTGTTTTGGTTGTTTCTAAATTCTATTGGGGCTTCTGTTTCTATTCCTATTTTACCATTATATCTATATCCATAACTTGACGAACCTTCATCAACAGCTCTAATCATAGATTTTATAAATTGTTTTCTTGCTTCTTTATTATGTCCATCTTTGAGTTTTGTTATAAACATCTTGCTTGAATCAGATATGTTTCCTGATGTAACCTCGTCATACATTGAGAATAGATGCTTTGTAAATATCTCTAGTGCATCTCCTGCGTCATCTGGTGCCAAATGTTTTTCTGGCCTATCTAGGAATATGCTACTCAAAAAACTTTGACTTGTTCCTATTAATGCCATGTTTTTATCTATAAGACCTTTGTCTGCCAATTTAAATAGTAAGCCCCGTGAAACATCCATCATATCTATGACTTTTAATTTCTTGTCATTAGATGAAAAATATGACTTGTACTCGGATATTATATTCTCATATGCCGATGATGCTGCTGCAAAAGATGAATCGTTTCCAGTTTTAAGGAAGCTATAATAATTGCCTAAAGCAGTATTTCTTAATTCAAGTATCTTTGGAGATGGATGAAATGATGGTACGTTATTTACTGAATACGAGTGACTCATTATGCCATTAAGTCTTTTAAACTCATTTGCTGCAAAATCAGAATTCTCTGCTATAGATTCGAGCCATCTTCTTTCGAAGTTTGCATTTTGTATAAGAAGTATATCTTTACCGTTTTTATGCCCTTCTATTATCTTATCTACAACACTTGTTATAAATTGCTCTTGATTTTTATTACCACTAGATGCTAAATATTCAGCAAAAGCGCCTGCCTGGAATTGTTTTTCTCCAAATCTAGAGCCTCTAAGTGCAGCTTCTCTGTTTATTGTTGCCTCTGGATCAAAGAAAGATCCAGATTTTTCTATATTTCCATTATTAAAAGATGCAAAACCAGATTGCCACACAAAACCTTTGCGTGGATCAAGAGAAGAAGTTTCTATATCAAATGATAAAATTCTATTTTCTATGGTCATATAGTTTTTAATATATCCAAATACTGTTGATAGTTATCAAATATATCTTCTTCAGTTATGAATTTATATTCAATAATGTTGTTTTTGAAATTTCTTTTTAGAAAACTTCTAG
>CALFYC010000103.1 GCA_937952895.1 uncultured Neisseriaceae bacterium | reverse complement strand
TTTGCGGGGAGTTGACTTTCTACCGCAATTGGAGTAGGTGGAGTTATTGGTGTTGGTGTTGATTCTGGAACTTCGATTGGAATTATAGGTGTGTCATCCGGAATCGGGTTTAAATCATCAATTGGAGTAGAGCTTTCACCTTGTGTTGGTATATCATCTACATCATCAACTGTACCGTCTTGATTTTCATCGACTGCAGATTCTATATCTGCATCAGTAGTTGGACAATTAATAATTGTCCATGGGTTTTCCCAAGTTTGGGCTGGTGCGACTTGTGGAGGTTCATTGCCCTGAGTCCACCATTGCGATTTATAACATTTGCCATATTTAGAATAATGAACAGTGTAACCACCAGTATATTGACCATTAGCATTCCATTCTGGTAATTCAAATACTGGGGTTGGATTACTTTCTGAAGAGATCTGTTCAACTAAATGCCATGGTAAACCATAACTAGGCACAAAAGTTGGTTCATCACCTTGAGTCCACCATGAATTAGAAAAAATTCCAGTTTGACTACCATTAGAAAAGACTACTTTGATACCAGGTGTTGCATAAATTGTTGAACTATTCCATGTCGGTATATTTGTGTTGCTTGTTAGCTGCCGATGATGGATATTGCCTGAATCTAACGATCTATTTCTTACTGCTTCGCCAAATTTAAAAAAGCTTTCTTGGATGGTTAGAAAATAATTTACATCATACTGCCCATCCGTTGTATATCTATTTTGTACCTTCATTAACATTGAAGGGGCTGTTTGCGCTACATTGTTGGGAGTAGAGCTTCCACCACTACTTGATCCACCACCACTGTTACATCCAGTAATCATAGAAATCGTGATGCTACTGAATAACAGATACTTAACACTTTTCATGAATCTTAATCCTTTAAAGTTATTATGATTTTCTATTTTATATATGACAAATTACTTAATGTTATAAAAGAATAATTATGTTCTGGTAACCTATAAGGTTATGTTTATTATTTTTTAGCAATAATTAATTATTATCCTATATGCTTAAATGTTATCATACTAGTGAGTAAAAGTCAACTTCTGAAAAGCAAATTCTGAGCCAAGTGAAATGTGGTTTAACTTAATTATGCTATAATAGTCTTGTATATAAATATAGTATCAAAAATAAAAAATATTCAAAAATCTATGAGCTTAATTATATCGGAATATTTGTTCTCCTCTAAGAACCATAAGCAATATTAATGGTAATCAGAGTACACACAATAGATTATCCAGAATCATAAGAAATACATAAAATTAAGCTAATAGCTATTTAAAATTAGCTTAAAATCAAAAATGCACATTTAAACTTAACAAAAATTCATTAACAATTATGGAGTCAACGGTTCCTAAATTTGGACCACCTGTAACTGGAGGTTGATATTGCATGTTTAATGGGATTAAGGCACCATAATTAATATAATCAAAGTCTAATGATAGATGATTGGTCATAAAATACTGTAATCCAGCTCCCATGACGGACGTTATATTACTAGTGCCAGGATTTCCTGTATAAGTAGTTAGGGTGTCTAATGTATATGCAATCCCAAGACGCCCTTTAATATATAAGTAATTATCTACTAATGGAATATAACCTAAAGCATTCATGGTAAATGAATTTTGTGAACCAGCAAAATCTGTTTGATCTTTAGTATTTTGTTCTGGTTGAGAATATGACTGGCTTCCACTATAATTATAAAAAGCTTCAGCTGCAAAATATTGATTAAATCGATAACCAAAATTAATAAAGATTGGCACAGAATAACCAGTTACATCTCCCATGTATTGATATCCAATATTTTCTCCATAGGTTGAGTAAGTTTTAATAAGTCCTTGATTGTATACCATATTAAGGCCAGAGCCAATTCCAGCGTAAAATCCATGGGGTTCTGAACTAGCTATAACTAAATGACTTATAAATATGAAAAGAATACTAATTAAATATTTGATTGTACAATTTTGCCATAAAGATTTATCCATAATCAATAACCCTTCTAAATCAAACAAATTAATTGTTCAATAGTTTCTGAGGTGTTTATTGTTATATATTCAAAAGGCTAGATGATAGTAAATTCTTGTCCCTAATTTTTACCCTAAATAATAATTAGATAATTTGTGTTGCAGTGATTAGTTTAATTGTTTTCCCTTTGTAGTCCGTTTTCCTAATAATGTTTTAATATTTTTGCGAAAGTTCACAAAAACTATCTATCCTAAATTATTTAATCTGCCAATTTTGGGTTAAATAGTCATTATTTAATAGATTGCTTGTATAGGCAATATGCCAATCCGGTCTGATTAAAATATAGCGATATGGATATGTATTTACTGGAACGAATAAAGTTTCAACTTTTAATTTAGCGTTATTTGCCTGATCAAGCCATAATTGAATTAGATGCATGTCATTTGTGCTATTAATAATCAAAGTCCAATTTATTGTAGATAATTTAGTATAAATAGGTTTGCCATCTATTTGAGTGTGGGGTAAAAAATAACCGGGTTCTACTTTTGGAGTATATATTCTTTGAGATGTTTGCACTATTGATTGATTATTATTTAATTTGGTTAGTGGTGAATCAAAGTAAGCGTATCCCATAGCCAGTCCTAATGATTGTGAATGAGTTACGGCAGCTTCGCTATTGGCTTTAGCAAAACCTTCAGGGTCTGTTTTGGGGTCATGCTTTTTTCTAATCTCAACCATGTTTTTTGCATTATGTTGTGCTGCTTCAAGATTCCTCATGGCAATTGGTCGACGCTCTAGTTCATATGTTTCTAGTATGCTTGGATGAGCAACTTGCTTAATTACAGATGCTAGTTTCCATCCTAAATTTAAGGCGCCCGCTAAACCAGTATTAAGGCCAAAGCCACCGGTTGGAACAAATGCATGCGCACTGTCGCCCACTAAAAATATTTTATTTTGATATGAAAATCTTTCTGCTATTTGTGGTTGCATGCTCCAAAAGTGAGATTCGATAATTTTTTTATTAAAAGAAAACCCAGAAATTTCATCTATTAAGCCATTAAGGTCAATCTTATCAATGTCAGATTCTTCGCCATCATAAACAATTTGGGAATACCATAAGCCACTTTGTGGGTTAACTAGACCTATTACTGATGGATAACGATTTTCTAAAATATAGTAAATAAAACCACGCTCTATTGTAATTCTTTGTTCTAATTCATTAGTTTCAAATAAAATATTAATTACTCTTCTAGCTGGGGCTAGATTAAGACAGTGTACTTTTAATTTATTTCTGGTAATGCTGTTTGCACCATCACAGCCAATAGCATATGAGGCTTTATAATTAACTATTTGGTTTTGTGATTCGGCATCTACTACGACTAAGTTGTCAACTAATTTAATATCTTTTACTTGGGTTTCTTTTATGAATGTTACACTAGTTAGAGTGGTCAATTTTTGGCGTAGGACATCTTCAGTTAACCATAAGGGAATTCGTATATATTTTTCAGGTGATAAATCATTATTATTAAGTGCTAGGTTCATGGACCCAACACCATAGGTTTGGCCATTGAGTTTTGAACACCAAACCCCTTCTTGTGGAACATCATTTCCTAATACGATTTTTGCTTTAAGTTTGTCATTAATGCCAAAACGCACCAAAAATTCCATTGATCTTGACGACAATGATTGTGCTCGTGGGGATAGGAGCGGTGTTGCATATTTTTCTAATACGAGAGTTTTGATGTTATTAAGGCCTAACTCAATAGCAAGAAAAACACCAACTGGGCCACCACCTATAATAATTACATAGATCGGAAGAGC
>CALFYC010000102.1 GCA_937952895.1 uncultured Neisseriaceae bacterium | reverse complement strand
ACTCTTTCCCTACACGACGCTCTTCCGATCTCTGACCAGCCTTTAGTTTGAGAAACAAGAGCCTCTTCAGTATCCGCACAGGAAAATACAAAAAGTGCTAAAATAGCAAGTGTAAATATCTTTATTGTTTTACTAGAGAGCATAAGTATGTACTTATCCAATACCACATTAATTAATATCGAAAATTCGGACTCTACCGAACCAATCTTTTTAACCATACCAGATGAAGTTGCAGGAATGCGACTTGATTTAGCATTAGCACATATTATACCAGAATTGTCACGGAGTCGATTAACAAATTGGATAAAGTCAAAAGATGTATTGCTTAATACTCAAGAATGCCGCCCTCGTGATATTGTCATGGGGGGTGAAGAGGTTATAATTTATCCAAAGCTCAGTGATGAAACTTTAGCTTTTAAGCCAGAAAATATTCCAATTAGCATAATCTATCAAGATGAAGAAATCATGGTAATTGATAAACCATCCGGATTAACTGTTCATCCAGGTAATGGCAACTGGAGCGGCACTTTATTAAATGGGATTTTATATCATTTTCCAGAAAACAAGAATATTCCACGCGCAGGAATCGTACATAGATTAGATAAAGACACTACTGGTTTGATGGTAGTTGCCAAAACATTACTTGCTCAAAATAATTTAGTTAAGCAATTACAAAATCATACTGTATCTAGAATATATCGAGCCATTGTTGAGGGACATACTCTACAAAATGGTTCTATTAACAAAAATATTGGTCGAGACTTACAAAATAGAACTAAAATGAATGTTTTAGAAATTGGAGGTAAGGAAGCCATCACTCACTACCGCACTTTAAAACATTTTGATAATTTCAGTTATATTGAATGTAAATTAGAAACTGGACGCACCCATCAAATTCGTGTCCATTTTAAATCAATTGGTCATCCACTAATTGGGGATCCAGTTTATGGAAGCCGTAAAATTAATAAAAATACCGACATTGCTGATGCAATATTCAGTCTTAACCGTCAAGCGCTACACGCCTTTAAATTAACTCTAATTCATCCTAAAACTAATGATTTGATGGAATTTAAATCACCTTTAACTGAAGATATTAAATATGTATTAAATGTTTTAGGGCTCCCACAACAAGATAATTATGATAGTGGAATTGATGAAGATCATGATTGGGAGATTTTATATGTCAAATAATTTAAAATTCCTAACCGCAAACTGGAGCGCCCCTAAACACATCAAAACTTTAATTACAACTAGAATTGGAGGGAAATCTTTCACTCCATTTGATGAATTAAATTTAGCTACTCACGTTGGTGATAATTTAGATCATGTTATGGCTAATCGTAAATTACTTTTAGAATATACTCCAAGCCGACCATATTGGCTCAATCAAAATCATAGTAAGAATGTTTTAAATTTAGATTCTATTAAAACAAACGATCAAATAGACCAAGAATATGATGCAAGTTTTACCTCTAAACCAAATCAAGTATGCTCTATTATGACAGCAGATTGTATTCCAATTTTTTTAACCGATTTAACCGGAACATTTGTTGCGGCAATTCATGCTGGCTGGAGAGGAGTCTTAGATGGAATTATTTCTTCCACTTTAGGTCAGATTAAAATTGATAAATCAAACATAATTGTTTATATTGGCCCATCAATTTGTCCCAAACATTTTGAAGTAGAAAAAGACTTATTAGAGAAATTTAGAAGATTATCAAAAACTAATCAAGATTACTTTAACCAAAGAAATTCTACTAAATATGAATGTGATCTGGTTGGTATAGCTAAATTACAACTAAATAATGCCGGTATATTGGATAAAAATATAACGTTAAGTAATTTGTGCACTTATTGTAACGAAGAGTTATTTTTTTCATTTAGACGTGATGGTATAACTGGTAGAATTGCTCATTTAATCTGGATTGATGGACATCCAAAACTAAGATGAACAACTAACACAAATAGAGGCCGCCCAATTGGGTGAATTGTCATAGTAATCATTAAATTCTGGCAATTCTTTGTATGGGTTAGACAAAGCCTTAAATAAATTATTAAATTCAGTTAAATCACCCAATTTAGCCTTTTCAATTGCATTGTGAGCTAAATAATTCCGTAATATAATTGCTGGATTTGAGTTTAACATTAATTTTTGCGATTCTATAAAATCTAATGATTGCTTTTGGCGTCTAACATAATAACGGCTAAGCCATTCAGGTAAATTTTCACACTTATCAATAAATCGATTTAAACTAGTATAATCATCTTCTTTCAAATGAGATAATTTACGCCAAAATATTGTCCAATCAAATTTATATTCTTCCAAAATTAGTAAAAGATCTTTCAATAATTCTAAATCTGAAACAGTAAAATTAACAATGCCTAACTTATTCCCCAGTTCTTTTAAGTAAGCTTGATTAAAATATTCAACAAAATTATTTAAACTGGTAAGTAAATTTTCTTTCTTACTAATTGGTAATAAAGCATTTGCTAAACAATTTAAATTCCAAAGAGCAATATCTGGCTGATTTTCATAAGAATAGCGTCCATCATGATCCGAAGTATTACAAATATGCTTTGGATCATAAGTTTCCATAAACCCAAATGGACCATAATCTAAAGTTAAACCTAAAATTGACATATTATCACTATTCATAACTCCATGACAAAACCCAATAGCTTGCCATTTAGCAATTACATAAGCAGTGTTTGATGCCACCTTATCGAGTAAAATTGCGGCAGGATCACTACCATTACTACAATCAGGATAATAATTTTTAATTACAAAATCAGTTAGTAGCTTTAATTGAGGAATTTGATTTTGGCTTGCAAATAGTTCAAAATGACCAAACCGAATAAAACTTCTTGCAACCCTTAAAACTATAGCAGCAGTTTCAATTTCTTCACGAATAACTTGAGTATCAGAATTAACAATAGCTAAAGCTTTCGTTGTAGGGACATTTAATTTTGCCATCGCGTGTGAACATAAATATTCACGAATACTTGAACGTAAAACTGCACGGCCATCACCCATTCTAGAATATGGGGTAATTCCTGAACCTTTTAATTGCAATTCCCAAATATCGTTATCAACTTTATGTTCAGCAATTAACATCGCCCGACCATCACCAAGTTTAGACACCCAAGTACCAAATTGATGCCCAGAATAAATACTTGATAATGGTTGATATTGTTCTAAGGTAGTATTGGCACTTAAAATAGATAACCACTCTGGTTCATGCATTTGATCAGCTAGATTTAATTTTGAGGCTAATTCATTATTATTAAGAATTAATTTAGGGTTTTCAATTCCTTGAGGCTTAACATAACTAAAAAAATCTTCACCTAAATTTACAAAATTCTTACAAATATTTAACATATGTACTCTAATTTAATTTAAATCTAGCTCTAGTATAGGATTTATGCAAGATTAATCAAGCTTAAAAGCTATTATGAAGCAACCTTAAAATTCAACCACTCGAATTGGCGATTTAGCCAAAAATGCTTGGATATTTTCGATTGCATCTCCAAAATATACTTTATAGTTTTCTCTTGTCACATTCCCAATGTGAGGCGTAGCAAGAATATTCGGCAAACTACGTAAAATATGATGATGAGGCAAAGGCTCAACTTCAAACACATCAATCCCAGCACCGGCAATCCAATTTTCTTTTAAAGCTTTTATCATTGCTTCTTGATCAATAATTGCCGCTCTTGAAATATTAATTAAAAAAGCTGTTGGTTTCATTAACCGTAAATCTGGCTCTTGAATCAAATTATATGTTCGATTATTTAAAGCCAAATGAATTGAAACAAAATCACTAGTTTCAAGTAATTCTTCTTTAGAAGATAGCATTTCCACACCAACTTCATTAGCCCTCTCAGGAGTTAAACTGTGGCTCCATGCAACTACTTTCATTCCAAATGCTTGACCTATTTTTGCAACAGGTCCACCAACTGATCCAAGACCAACCACTCCAAGTTGCTTCCCATATAAGCTATGCCCTAAAGTTTCCTGCCAACGTTGCTCGATTAGATTACGGTTTTCTTTTATAATATTTCTTGTCAAACCCAAAATCATCGCCCAAGTCATCTCTACTAATGCACCTTGTGCGTTACCTGTGTTACAAACAACTATGTTATTATTTTTTGCAGCATCAATATCTACACAACGACTTGGTGGTCCAGTAACAATTAATAATTTTAATAGTGGTAATTTATTGAGTAATTCCGCTCTAAATTTAACCCTATCACGCATAGTCACTACGATATCAAAATTTTTGATAAGTTCTACTAATTCAATCGGATTACTGATATGATGATTACAAACTTGAACTTCAACTTTATTACTAATAATAGACCAATCTGCGAGACTCAAAGCGGCATTTTGGTAATCATCCAGGACTATACACTTTAACTTGGGCAAGACAGACTCCTTAAATGCAAAAATACAAGTTTCAATTAAAAATCCTTACATCACTAAGATATAATAATTTGAGCAAAATAAAGCTATGGAATCTGTAGCTTAATCAGCAACTCAATATTCCCCGATATTGTATCAAGTTTAGCATTCAGATTTCAAGCATTTCATTCAACATAATAAAATAATCATCTGCAAAATATGATGTTTTAAGCATATCACATCCCAAACATGTTGATTTTCATACTTAAACAGCATCTAAACTATAAACCTAATTATTTCTTTAAAAAATCAATCTATACTTATAAATGGAACTTTCCCCTGCAAAATCAACATCACTGAAAAAATTTAATGTTCTGACTGCAATTTTAGTGTACAATAAATAGCTTATTTATTCGACATATCAGGATAAGGATAAAACAATGCAAGAAAAATCTACAAATTCGACACTTAAAGAGCTTGGCTTCATTGCTCTTTTCTCTTTAACTTTTGGCTCAATGATGGGAAGCGGAGTTTTTGATATCCCACAAAATGTAGCGCATAGTGCCGGAGAAATAGCTGTTCTTATTTGTTGGATAATTACTGCCATTGGAATGCTTGCATTAAGTTGGGCTTTTATTTATTTAGGTAAAAAACGACCAGACATCAAAAGTGGTATCTATGGATATGCTAAGCACGGATTTGGTGACTACGTTGGATTTAATGCTGCATGGGGATATTGGCTTAATGCATTACTTGGAAATGCGAGTTACTTAATTTATATATTTGCAACTCTTAGTAATTTTACTATATTTAAATATTTTGGCAGCGGCACTACTTTAAGTGCTTTAATCTGTGAATCAATTTTAATTTGGGGAGTTTATGCACTAATCATAAGAGGGATTCAAGGTGCTTCAATTGTAAACATTTTAATTACTACAGTTAAACTTGTTGCATTAGCTGTTGTTGTGGTTATTTTCATATTTGGTTTCCATTGGTCAACTTTTAGGGCTAATTTTAATTTAGCTCCACATTTTGGTAGCATGCTAACTCAAGTAAAGAGTACTATGCTAGTAACCACTTGGGATTTCCTAGGTATTGAAGCTGCATGTATTTATGCCCTAAGAGCAAAAAACATGAGAGATGTAGCTCGTGCGACAATGCTAAGTGTAATAACCGTGTTGTCAATTGATGCGCTAATTTCAGTTCTACCATTTGGAATCATCTCTAGTGATCAAATCACTCAACTAATAACCCCATCTACTGCAGGACTTTTAAATATAATTTCAGGTCTTATAAGCGCAGAATTCATTCGTTGTGCGGTAATTATTAGCGTTGTTGGAGCATTACTTGCCTGGTCAATGCTTGCTACCAACATTTTCTTCTTAGCAGCAGATGACAAAGTATTACCTTCATTTATGAAAAAAATGAATAAGCACCAAGTACCGTCTAATGCGTTACTAGTAAGCATGCTTACTCTACAAGCATTTGTTTTAGCTGCCTACTTTACTAATTCTGTATATTTAATTATGATTCAATTAGCGACTAGTTTAATTTTAGTTCCTTACTTGTTATCTGCATTATTTGCTTTAAAATTAGTAATTAAAGAAGGTAAAATAGATATTATCTCATTTATCAAAGGAATTTTAGCTACGCTTTATGGAGTATGGCTAATTTATGCTGGCGGCTTAAAATACTTGGCATTCTCATGCTGTTTGTATATTTTAGGGGTTATTCTTTATTCAATGGCGCGTAAAGAATACAAAAAAGCCATTTTTGACAATAAATTCGAAGCTTTTCTATTCATCGGATTAATTATAGTTACTATAATATCACTTTATGAATGGCATGCTGGTACAATTTCAGTATTCTAAACTTTTACATAATTTTGTGCAAACTGTTCCATAAAGCTTGCAACCATATGTACCTGTGCTAAAGTAATTGAATTATATAATGAAATGCGAATTCCACCAACCACTTTGTGACCTTTTAGACCATAGAGATGATTTACCTCAGCCTCTTTAAGGAATAATTCTTCTAATTGAGATGATGGCAGTTTAAATACAATATTAATATTAGAACGACAATTTTTATCTAAATTAGAAATATATAATTGAGGATATTTATCAATAATTGGATAAATTAATTCTGCTTGTTGCAATGCTTTGGCACTGTAAAAATCAATTCCACCATTTTCTTTAACCCACTTTACCATTAAATTAGTACAGTAAATTTGTAATGTTGGCGGTGTATTATATAGCGAACCATTTTCAACTAATGTCTTAAAATTAAAAATATGTGGTTGAGCTTTACATTTAGGTAATAAATCATTAGAGATAATTATAATATGCATTCCTGGAATACCAAGATTTTTACACGCGCTTGCATGTACAATTTTATTTAATTGCCAATCAATTTTACGAGTACAAATATCTGATGACATGTCAGAAATTAATGGCTTATTATAATTAGGAAAATTTTTAAACTGTATCCCATGGACTGTTTCATTACTCGTATAATAAATAAAATCAACTTTATCAGTTATATTAGTATCTAATTGTGGAATCGAATTAAATGACGAAATATCATTAAGTAATAGATGTTTATCACTAATCCGTTGTGCTTCATCATAGGCTAAATTACTCCAACGCCCAGTTACTATATAACCTATTCTAGAACCAATTAAATTTGAGGGAATATTAGCAAAAGCAAAGGATGCTCCACCCCCTGCAAATAATATCGAAAAATCATCTGGAATCAATAATAATTCACGTAAAATTGTTTGGGTTTCAATTAACATTTCTTCAAAAATTTTACCTCTGTGAGGTAATTCAGCTATTGATAATCCTAAACAATTAAAGTCTAAAATTGCACCACTTAGCTGCTCTAATATAGCATTAGGCAGATGAGATGGACCCGCACCAAAATAATTATTCTTCCGCATTATCGACTTCTTCAGCATCCTCTAAGTTATCTAAACCTTCTCCAAAATCAATGCTTTCTTCGCGCTCTATGACTTTAGCAATATCAACCAATTTTTCACCACGAGATAAGTCAATTAATTTAACCCCTTGTGCTGATCTACCAGTTTCACGAATACTACTTACTTTTGTGCGAATTAGTACTCCACCAGTTGTGATAATCATTACATCATCGTCATCACTCACTAATTGGGCGGTTACCAGTTTACCATTACGTTCAGTAACACCGATTGCAATCACACCTTGAGTCCCACGAGAAGCTAATCTATATTCAATAACTTCGGTGCGCTTTCCGTAGCCATTTTCCGTTACCGTTAATACTTGAGCTTTTTCATTATCAGTAGTTAATAATGCAACAACTCTTGCATCTTTTTGTAACCTAATACCACGCACTCCACGTGCAGCACGCCCCATTGCTCGTACGCCTTTTTCATTAAAGCGAACTGCTTTACCTAAATTTGAAAATAACATGATCTCTTGATTGCCATCAGTAATAGCAACACCAACCAACTCATCATCATCATCTAAATTAACCGCAATGATTCCACGACTATTTGGTCTTGAAAATGCTGTTAATTCAACCTTTTTAACCACCCCAAACTTGGTTACCATGAAGATGAATTTATCTGCACTAAATTCATGCACTGGTAGAATACTTGTGATTTTTTCTTCAGGTTGTAATTGAAGTAAATTAATAATTGGACGACCACGTGTAGTTCTACTACCTTCGGGTAAATTATATACTTTAAGCCAATAAACTCGCCCTAATGTTGAGAAGCATAATACATAATCATGGGTATGCGCCATAAATAGACTATGAATAAAATCATCTTCTTTAGTAGTAGCTGCAGCTTTACCACGTCCACCACGCCTTTGGGTTCTATATTCATCAACTGATTGGGTTTTAACATATCCCTCACGAGATAAAGTAACCACCATATCACGAGGTTTAATTAGATCTTCATTATCAATATCAAATGCATCAAATGCAATCTCAGATTTTCTAGGAGTTCCAAATTGCTGTTTTAATAAAGTTAATTCATCAGCAATAATCTGATTTACACGTTCTTTACGACTTAGAATATCTAATAAATTTAAAATTGCATCCATAATTTCTTGATATTCATTAACAATTTTATCTTGCTCTAATGCTGTTAATCTTTGTAATCTTAATTCTAAAATACCTTGTGCTTGGGCATCAGATAGACGATAACCATTTTTGTTCATACCAAATTGTGGATCTAGCCAATCTGGACGAATTTGATCTGTAGCAACTTTACTCAACATTGAAACAACAAGTGAAGACTGCCAATCTTTACCCATTAAGCGTTCTTTAGCTTCAATTGGAGTTGCTGATGACTTAATAATTGCAATCATCTCATCCACATTAGCTAAAGCAACAGCCAGACCTTCTAAGATATGTCCACGCTCTTTGGCTTTTTTAAGCTCAAATACGGTTCTACGCGTAACAATTTCACGTCTATGATAAATAAATTCTTCTAAAATTGATTTTAGGTTTAATAATCGTGGTTGTCCATTAACTAATGCCACCATATTTATACCAAATGAATCCTGCATTGGCGTTAATTTATATAGATTATTTAAAATTACATTGGCATTTTCACCACGTCTTAATTCAATCACCACCCTCATTCCTGATTTATCTGATTCATCACGGATTTCGGTGATCCCTTCAACGATTTTTTCTTTAACTAATTCACCAATTCGTTCACATAACTTAGCTTTATTTACTTGATATGGTAATTCATCGATAATGATTGCTTGGCGATCTTTACTAATATCTTCAAAATGAGTACGTGAGCGCATAACTACTCTGCCACGACCTGTTTTATAACCATTATGGACATCTTTAAGTCCAAAAATTATTCCGGACGTTGGAAAATCTGGTGCTGGAATTAATTCAATAATTTCATCTAATGTAATTTCTGGATTAGCAAGTAATGCTAAACATGCATTAACCACTTCATTTAAATTGTGTGGTGGAATACTAGTTGCCATCCCAACTGCAATCCCAGAACTACCGTTTACAAGTAGATTAGGCAATTTACTTGGTAAAACTAACGGCTCTTCTTCACTACCATCATAGTTAGGTCCAAAATTTACCGTTTCTTTATCAAGATCGGCCAACATCTCATGCGCAATTTTTGACATACGAATTTCAGTATAACGCATAGCAGCTGGGGAATCACCATCTACGGAACCAAAGTTACCTTGCCCATCAATTAAAGGATCTCGAAGAGAAAAATCTTGTGCCATACGCACAATTGTGTCATATACCGCAGTATCTCCATGTGGATGATATTTACCAATCACATCCCCAACAATACGTGCTGATTTTTTATAAGCTTTATTCCAATCATTTGATAATTCATACATTGCGTATAGAACTCTTCTATGAACAGGCTTTAACCCATCTCGGACATCTGGTAGAGCACGCCCTACAATTACACTCATTGCATAATCTAAATACGACTGCTTCATTTCAGTTTCAATGTTTATGTTTGATACATCTTTGGCAAACGATGTAAACAAAGCCTCTTGGTTTTCACCCATACGCAAATTTCCTTTAAATAGGATCTAAAACTAAAAACTTGTGATTTCTCAAAAGCATTATTTTACCATAAGATTACATGATTAATGATATTAGCTTATATCAATTTTTATTCTCAGACAAATTTAACCAAAATTATCCTTTTTAAACACTTAAAATTAGTTCTAATTTATGTAATAATGATGGATTATGCATATTAAGTAAATGATTAAACCAAGATGATTAGACTTACAACAAATAAAAATTTTATCTTTTTTATGGCTGTTTATGGGATAGCCATCGGTAATGCAGGATCTACTCTTTATCTGCCGGCATTAGTCAATATTACGCATAAATTAAATACCACATCTGGATTAGTTAAACTATCACTCGCATCTTATTTACTTACTTTTGCGCTATCTCAGCTTATCTATGGACCAATTTCAGATAGTATTGGCCGTAAAAAAGTACTATTAACTGGTTTAGGTATATTTTTAGCTGGCTCAATCATTATATGTATCGCAAACACTATCTCTATATTCATACTAGGGCGCCTAGTTGAAGGCTTTGGTATTGGAGCTGCAAATGCCGTTGGCTATGCAATTGTTCGTGATATATTTAGTGGTCATGAACTAATTAAAAAAGTAAGCTATGTCAGTGTATGTGTTGGATTAGTTCCAATAATTGCTCCTTTATGTGGGGGATATTTAGTTGAATACATTAATTGGCAAGCATGTTTCATTTTTTTAAGCCTTTTAGTAACTAGTTTAATTAGCATAGAATATTTGCAAATGCCCGAAACCAATTTAGGCCATACTCATAAAATGAGCTTACAGGATATTGCTAATAATTATTTAAATTTAATTACTAATCAAAACTATTTGGCTGCAACCTTAGTTGGATCAATCGCCTTTTCCAGTTTGTTTTCTCTTAATTCAATTTTACCATTTATAATAATAAAACATTTAAATGTGGCACCTGCGCTATACGGATGGCTTACTTTAATTATGGGTATAGGATATTTTAGTGGTTCTTTTGTAGGTGGTATTTTAGCAACTCGGTTTAGTATTGAGTTTACGATTAGATCTGGAATTTGGATACAAATTGTTACAGCCATCATTGGATTAATTGTTGCCTTAATTTACTTTAACATAGCGGTAGTCATAATTCCATTATTTTTTATTTTATTTGGGGTTGGCCTAATCGTTCCCACTTCAGTGGGTAAAGCTTTAGCACTATTTCCAGAACTTGCAGGCTCAGCATCAGCACTATTTGGCACATCAATGTTTGGAACTGCAGCAGTATTTACTTCAATAATTGCGCATATATCAACAAATAATCAAATACAATTATTCATGTTTTTACTAGGATTAAGTATTATTTCAGGTATATGCTACTTTTCTATATATAAAAGATCAATCTAATGTGAAACGGATTTAGGATTAAATAAATTATTTCTTAAATCAGGATCAGCTGTGGTAGTTTTTAAAATTGGGGCATAGCCAATGTCATATAGTATATGTAAATCTAAACTTGAAATATTTAATCGGGTTTGACTTTGAGGAGTCCATAAACACCATTGTCCGCCCATTAAATCTTGTATATTTGATGCACTGGCAGGCCTACTACAGTCTATATTACAAAAATGTGAAAAATTCTGACTACGATTATGATCACTTTTGGCTAAATTACAAATTGGTAAATAGCTAGGTAAATTTTGTCTATTTAGGTAAGCAACTGTACTTTTTCCAGTAAAAAATATAGGATGAGCTCCTTCAATAAAATATGAACCATAATTATTGAGTAATGCTGGATGTTGACTATCATTGTTAGTCTGAAAATCAAATGCTAACATTTGATTTTTAAAGAACCCACCATAATTAGACTGCTCTTTACGAACACGATTTGAAGCAATTCCATACCCGTGGCCTAATTCATGTGTAATTACTGAAGTTAAATCATGTCCAATTTGAGGATTGCAACTTCTTTTTCCTGTAGGATTATCATCATAACAATGCTTTGATTGATTATATGTGGCAGATCTTAATGGCTTAATAGTGACTTGAATATCGTAATCTAAATGTGATGGATTATCACCAAGCATTGTTGAAAGAGAACTTGGATAAATCACCATAACTTTCTTGTTACTTGTAGTTTCCAGAAATTTACTAGCCCCATGCATTGATCCACCACTAAATCTTGGCTTACTATTATCTACGACAACTTTGATATTAACGGGATTAAAGCTCTTAAAATAAGATTGCCACATAGAAACAGCTACAAAAAAATCTTTTTCAAATGCCGTTAAGTTTTTATAATCAGTGATCGACAAGTTTTGAGTTAAACAAAGAGGTAAAGGTTGGTCAGGTTTTATAAATACCACTTTATTCCGTCCTAACGGCACAGTTGGCCATGAATCTGGGCCATCATTTGTAAAACATAACTTAAATGGCGCAACCAAGTTTGGATCTTTAATCACAGTATCTTGGGCAAATACCAAAGAATTTATACAAAATTCCAAAATAATAAATAAGAACAGGTTTTTCATAAATTATCTCTAGAAATATTTCACTAAAATCAAGCCACTTATTCTCGATTAGAACCACTTACCATTTTAAATTGAAATAACCGGCAATCTAATGCCCCATTAAATATCGGATATTTACGACTTGGTTTTAGTCTAAATAATTTAGGCAAACGTAAATCAGATGTAAAGAAAAAGCATTCCCAATTAGCAAAATTTTTCTTAAGATTACTACTAATTTTGGGGTACAATACTTCAAGATCATTTAATTCATTAAGACGAACCCCATAAGGTGGATTCGTTAAAATTATTCCAGCATTGTTACTTGGTGGTATTGCGTTAATAAAATCTATTTTTTTAAGTGATACATAACGTTCAAGTCCAAATTTTTCTAAATTTTGTCTGGCCAAAATTATAGAGCGATGATCAATATCACTAGCATGGATTGATAAATTTTCATTATTTTTAATCACATCTTTCGCATGTGCCTGAATTAATTGCCATTCTCTTCTTTCAAATAATTCAAATCTCTCAAAAGCAAAATTACGCTTTAATCCTGGTGCAATATTTAGCCCATTAAAAATAGCTTCAATTATGATTGTCCCACTACCACACATTGGATCATAAAATGGCACATTAGAACTCCATCCCGTCAATTGAATTAGCCCAGCTGCAAGATTTTCTTTTAAAGGAGCTTCTAATTTATTTTGGCGATAACCACGCTTAAATAATGACTCTCCAGAAGTATCTAGATAAATAGTTAATGTATCTTTAGTTAAAAAATTATAAATCCGCATATCTGGATTTTGCTTATTTACATCTGGCCTCTCATTATATTTAGCAACAAAACTATCACAAATTGCATCTTTAACTTTTAAAGTTATAAATTCTAAACTTTTAAGTGGACAATTAATTGCATTGGTATCGACTTTAATCGTATTATTCACAGAAAACCAATCATCCCAATTAATTGATTTAGCAATTTCATAAATATCAGTTTCATTATAATAGTTTTCATTAACTAATTGAATCATAACTCTACTTGCAATTCTACTATTTAAATTAACCCTCATTACTTGAAGAAATGTAGCAGTAAATTTAACTCCAGCATTAACTATTATAGGATCAATAATTCCTAGCTGTTGAAGTTCATTAACAAGTAATTCTTCTAGCCCTTTTCCCGTTGATGCAAAACATTGATAATTAGTCACTTTAAAAGTAAACCTCACTCTTAAATTTATTACGTAAAAAAATATATATCCCAATTAAATAGTAGGACATTATACCACCTAGCGCAATTCCGGCAAGACAATCGCCTAAAAAATGAAAATCTAATATAATCAAAGCAGCAATTATCACCAAAATTAAACTTATCCAAATATATTTATATTTTGGATAAATAATTAAAAGAATAAAACTAATTACTGAAACAAGACTAGTATGCCCAGATGGATAAGATCCTTGCCAATTATTTGGATGTCTTCCATAAAATCCATATATATTATCATTAATTAATGAAATTGGCGCTTTAGACCAAGTTTTAACCCATTCTCGACCTAAATAAATTTTAAATTTTGTCTTAATGGATGCCGTAACCAATATAATCAAGATGCAATAAACTGTAAAACCCAATTTGGATAACAGGTGTTTTTCAAATGAAGAAATTAAAATCAACAAAATTGCTGTAATCTCGTAAATTATCGAAAGATTTTCAGTAATAAAACGAAAATACATTAACTGATCAAACCCATGATTATGAATAAAAATTGCTAATGGTTTATCGATAAATAATATACTCAGGATGGATAAACCTAAAAAACCAACACCCAAAAATGTGCCATTCTTTAAATAGATCTTCATCTTAATCACCCGAAGTATAAATATCGCAAGAAATAAGCCCCAATAAAATTTTGGAGCTCACTTATTAAAAACTCTAGCACAAGTATTTTAAACTTACTTTGCCAAAATTTTAATATAATTTTCTATTCCAGTTTCTAAACTTAAAAAGTCTTGATTAAAACCTGAATCTCTCAACATATTTGTATTAGCTTTAGTATAGCATTGATATCTTCCAGATAAATCTCCTGGAAATGGAATATATTCTATGATTTTATCTTGCAACATACTATTTAAATCTAATGGAGCTAATCCATCCAAGTTTCTACAAGCATTAACAGTTGCCACCGCTAAATCATTAAAACTTCTTGCAACACCAGTTCCTGCATTAAATATTCCAGAAATCTCTTCATGATCATTTAAATGATTATCAAAAAAGAATAAATTGATCTTAACAATATCTTCTACAGAAATAAAATCTCTAACTTGTGCTCCATTTGCATAACCTTGACAGCCTTCAAATAATTTAACTTTTTTTGTCGATCTAAATTGATTATAATTATGAAATACAACGGATGCCATTCTCTCCTTATGTGTTTCACGAGATCCATAGACATTAAAATATCTAAGTCCAACAACTGGTGCAGATAAACCACCAGCTAGATAGCGCCGAACATTTTGATCAAATAGAAATTTGGAATAGCCATAAACATTTAGAGGAGATTCGTATTGTAACTCTTCAATAAAATCTAATTTTGCTCCATAGACTGCAGCAGATGAAGCATAGACCATTGGAATTTCATTTTTTTGTGCATATTCAAGTAAAATGGCTGAATACTCATAATTATTTCGCATCATATATTGACCATCGGCTAATGTAGTATCTGAACAGGCACCTTGATGAAAAATATAATCAACTTGGTTATCATAATCTCCATTTAATATAGCCGTTTTAAAATCTTCTTTATCGATAAAATCAAGTATCTCACAATCAACCAAATTGATAAATTTAGCCCCATTAGTTAAATTATCTACTGCAATAATATCTTTATAACCACGACTATTTAAAGCTTTTACTAAATTTGAACCAATAAATCCAAAAGCTCCAGTTACAACTATAACCATCCTTATTTCCTATTTAATAAATTTTCAATATATCGATTTAAATTATCTGGCTTTACAAATGGAGCAAAACGTTTAACTACTTTACCTTGTTTATTAATTAAAAACTTGGTAAAATTCCATTTAATTGTACTAAAACCTAAAAATCCACGCTTTTGCTTTTTTAGATATTTATATAAATTGTCTGCATTAATTCCATTAACTTCAATTTTAGCTGCTAACTTAAATGTAACACCATAAGTTGTTGAACAAAAATTTTTAATTGCTTCACTATCACCTGGTTCTTGTTTACCAAACTGATTACATGGAAAAGCCAATATCTCCAAACCTTGGTCTTTATATTTTTTATATAATGCTTCAAGTCCAGCATACTGACGAGTAAATCCACACTTACTTGCCGTATTTACAATTAAGAGTACTTTATTTTTATAATCAGATAAGGATATTTCTTTACCATCAATATCTTTTACTTTAAAATCATAAATACTTGTTTTCAAAATAAATAACTCCTATAACGTATGGCTTTTATCGCCACTACTAAAGCCTATCCAACTATCTAAGTCTAAACCTTTAGAAAATCCAATTACTTTAAAAATTTCCCCCATTTCATTAGGAGAAGTTAGACGGTTTATTTGGTTTGTCAATTTCAAATAATCACTTCCATTTAAAAGATCTTTTTCTTTATCCAGTTCCAGCAGTATACCACAATTTAATAAAAAATTTGCTTGTGTTGTGTAGCCAATAAAATCGACTTTATTCTCAATTGCGACCTTAGCAATTGCCGAAAAATCAACACTTGCAGTAATATCAATTAATCCGGGATATTCTAATACATCATCTAATTGTTGATGTCTGAAAAACCCGCGAATTGAACCTTTATTTCGCTCTTTATTATAATATTCATACTCAGAATAGCCATAATCAATTAGTAAAATCGCACCTATATTTAACATATCACATAAAGTATTCATAAAATAACGATTATTTAGATTAATTTCTGAAATATGATTATTTAGATTTTGCATGATGTCACTATTTGCAAACTCATTCACTAAATCTAAATTTGGTTCTTGTTCTATATAAATAAACTTATTTGAAGAATCTAGACCAACCCCACGTCTAAATAATGTTCCTTGATTAATACTCACCATTTCACATGGCTGGGCATCTAATATTTCATTAGCTAAAATAATTCCACTAAATCCATTAGGAAGATTAGCTAACCACACAACTTTATTTATGTATTGAGGATAAAATTCTAACAAGCGCTGTTTTTGTAATTCTTGTAAACTCGCACTTAATTCTAAAATGTAATAAGTATCAATTTTATCGCCGATATATTTTAAGATATCTAGCATTAATTGTCCATTACCTGACCCAAACTCTAAAATTTGCGCTGGCATCTTATTATTGAATAACTCCAAAACTTGCTGACTTATACTAAAGCCAAATAAACTAGATATCGTTGGTGAAGTTATAAAATCACCACTATTGCCAAACTTATTCAATAAATTATTATAATAACCATAATCTTTATGATAAAGGGCAAGCTCCATATAGCGAGAAAATGAAATAAATCCTTTGCTAATCCCAATTTCTTCTTGAATAATATGAGTTAAAGAATCAGATAATTCAAGCTCTGCATACGTAAGCTTGGCAAAAATATCCATTTTATTTGGCATAACATTCCTAAGGTTAGTCTTCTAAGGCATAAATTATACTTTATAATACATACCATACATTTTCTTAATTATATTAAACCCTGTTTGACCCACATTTTATTATTTAATCAACTGACAATTATCATATTGCACCTACTAATTTTTGTATATCCACGATTATTGAATCGATATTTTATTTCAATTTACGATCCGACAAAAAGCAAAAAAGCCTCTTGACGGACACATTAAATTTATCAAACAATAACTTTAGGCTAAACAAAAAAATGGAAAGGAAAATGAAATCTATAAGTAGAAAAACTATTCATTGTATCTTTTGAATACTAATAGCTTTTTGTGACCGGATATGCTTCATTAAATAATTTATCACATTGACTTGAATATTTACTTGCAATACTTGAATTATTCCAAATTACTAGAACATTTTCTGCATTTTGGTTTGCATTTTTTGAATAATTGTATGAACCAGTCTCAACAGTTTTATTATCAACTACAATAAATTTATTATGCATAATTGGATAATTTCCATTAAGCCTAACATTAAATCCATGATTAGCAAGATATCTGACCACAGTATATTTTTTACTATTTGCTTTTTCATCAGATACTATTTTAATATCAACCCCACGTTCTTTTGCTGCCATAAGAGCATCAGCAATTGGTTTTGAAGTAAAACTATAAGTTGCGATACAAATATTGTGTTTTGCTGAATTGATAGTTTTTAAAACCAAATCCGCACTTCCATTATTTGGACTAAATCCAACCTCTAAGTCACTAGCAAATACAACTATTGGAGTTAAGAAAACTAATATCTGCTTATTAAAATTAAAGTATTTAAACAAATTAAAAACCTTTATATCATATGAAAATTTTAACTTCATTTAATTAACTTTTAGACTTCACAAAATAAATCTGGTTAGCATTATATGTAGCAATACCAACAAACACCCCCAACAATGTGGCTAAAGTTACATCGCTTGCCCAATGATTCAAGGTGTATACTCTTGAAAACAACTCTAAAACTGGAATAATAGCAATTAATAATTTTAAAAGCTTATTTTTAGTATGCATAAATAACGGAGTTATAACTGCTACAACTGTAATCGTGTGACCAGATGGCATACTATTATATGCATAAATCAAATCACCAATTTTGCCTCCACCTTTAATAAAAAAATGAAAAAAAACTAATGGATCAATTCCAATACTTGGGCGCTGACGATTTAAAATAAATTTTAATATTCCATTTAATAATCCAGCATAAACTCCTGAAATTAAAGAAATTCTCGTTAAAACAACCCCATTTACTTGATTAAAAACCTGAAAAATTGTCAGGAATAAACATAATATTCCAAATACAAACCATCCTTCACCACATGAAGAAATGAAGTCGACATCGGTATAAAAATGCATATTATAAAATTTTTGGCAAAATAGTGATATTGGTTTATCAAGCATAAATATCATACTAATTACTATTATTAAACCAAGTACAAAATACCCTTTATTATCTCGAATCACCAAAATAAACTGGCCAATAACACCATTCATGTACCCTTTTATAATACTTTTGAGGATTTGTAGTAACATTATTATTGAAAAAAACACCCCCAAGATAATAAGTGGAGGTGGCATTTTTAAAAAAATTTCCATTTAGGTCTTTTAAATATACTGTTTTACAGAATTAACTATTAAATCTTGAGTTGCCTCATCTAAATATGGATGCATTGGCAAACTTACCACATGGTTAGATAAATATTCTGAATGAGTTAAATCTTGACCATCATAAAAATGAGCTAATGCTGGTTGTTTATGTAACGGGATAGGATAATGTATTGAAGTTGGAATATTTAATTTATTTAGATGATTAACTAAACCATCACGATCTTCAACTGAAATAGTATATTGAGCATAAACATGTAAATTCCCCGGTGCAACGTATGGAACCACACATTTAGTTCCAGACAATAATTCTGAATACCTACGCCCGATTTGTTCACGCTGAATTACTTCAGTTTTAAAAATTCGCATTTTAGATAATAATACCGCAGCCTGTAATGTATCTAAGCGACCATTTATACCCAAAATTGCATGATGATAACGTCTATCTTGACCATGAATTCTAATTTGACGAATTTTTTCAGCTAAATCATGATCATTTGTAAAACATGCACCACCATCGCCATAACAGCCTAATGGCTTTGATGGAAAGAAACTTGTGCAACCAATTGTGGTTAACCCACCAGATTTTTTACCATTTATTGTTGCACCAAAACTTTGTGCAGCATCTTCAATCACTGCCAAATTATGCTTATTCGCAATTTGATTAATTGCTTCAATATCTGCGCACTGGCCATATAAACTCACGGGAATAATTGCCTTAGTTTTTGTTGTAATTGCAGCTTCAATTAAAGCTGGATTCATATTATATGTCTTGGGATCAATATCAATAAAAACTGGTTTCGCCCCTAAAATTGCCACCATTGATCCCGTTGCAATAAAGGTAAAGGCAGGAACAATTACTTCATCTCCAGCCTTAACTCCTAAAGCCATTAAGGCAATTAACAAAGCTTTAGTACCATCCGCAACCCCAATACAATGCTTTACATTGAGATATTCAGAAAGTACAGCTTCCAAATCTTTGACTTTGGAACCTAAAATAAATTGTCCAGAATCCAAAACCTGATTAATTTCACTTAAAACATCGTTTTTTATCAACTCATATTGCTTTTTTAAATCAATAAATTGCATGTAATTACCTTAAAATTCTATAATCCCTGTCTCTGATAGAAAATAATCAAGACTTATATCCCACGAATCTACAACCATCGGTTCACTTAAAAATTGAGAGTTAAACCCAACTCCACATAAGATTGGCCGCTTTGGTAAATTTATAATATCCGATAGTGTAGTATCGTAATAACCCCCGCCTTTACCCAGTCTATTGCCGCATATATCAACCGCCATAACTGGAATAAAAATCAGATCAAGATTATACCACTCTAATGTAACTGAAGGTTTATAATTTTCCTTAGAAAAAACCTGTGTATTTGTTTCTATATAAGGTTCTAATAGCATCTTTTTAGTATTTTTAAAAGAAATTGGTTGATAAAGCAATTTGCCACAACTTATTGCATATTTAATAATTTCATCAACACTTATTTCCCAAGCATAAGAGCGATATATTCCAATATTAGTAGCTTTATCCACCAAGGGTTTTATAAAGTTTATAATTTGCTGACTAGCCCAATTACGATATATTTTATCAATTGGTATGCATTTATCTTTCATTAATGAACGAATTTCATTCTTATTTATATACATTTTTAAATCACTTTTAAAATGATAATAACGACATTTGCTTGATTCATTTTTAACAATTACTATGCTATCTTTATATTCAAATCTTAATCTCAGTATAAATTATATTACTTTTAATATCTGCAATCACTAAATCTTGACTAAAATTTATGGATGTTGATTCAATTTCTTAAATGTTATAGTCCACAACCATAAGCTTTTCAATACATTTTAAATAAATCAAATGAATAGTATAAATAATTGCTCTTAAGAGTTTAAAAATCGAAAAGATTAATTTATGACATTTTTTAAAATTGTAAGCCATATAATAGTTAAAACTAATAAAAATATAACCCAGGCTTTAAGTATTATTTTACTTACCTGTAACTTTAATGTATATGCAACACAAGGTAATGATTTAATCGACAGGTCAAGTATTGAATCAATTGATTATTATAAAAATTTAGCTAACGAATATCAAACAAAATCTGACATGTATAAAGTATTAGCAATATCTTGTGAATCACAAAAATTAGCCAAAATTGAGAAACCATATAACCCTTGGACTGGAACACAACTCTCATTTGGCGGTGGAAATACAATTGGGAACAACAATACTGCTAATATACAAGCAAATCTAATTATCAGTTTTAAACCCATAAATACTGATTCTGGTTGGAATTTTAACAGCATAGGGCAATATGACTACTTATATTCAAGTAATGATGGTATAGAAAAGAATCGGATTTATTTACAACAAAATAATTCCTATATGTTTAATAAATATAATGGTATGTTTGGCCAAGTATCCTATTTAAATAATGTGCCAGATGGTTATTACTATGTGTGGAATGAAAATATTGGCTACCAATTACAATTTTTTAAAACACAACATCAAAATCTTTTAATGAGTATAGGGCCAGGTATACAGGAACGCCAATTGGTAGATCCAAGTATCCCAGATCAAGTATTACCATCTTGGCTTACTCAATTTACCTATAATTTAAATTTAAATGATAGAATAACTTTTACCGAACAATTACAAAATATTGCAACAAGAATAAATACTATGACTTTTTCAGTAAGCACCATTACTATCGAAGCTTATAGAAATATTGGCATTGGGTTAAATTATCAATTCACAGTAAATTCTAATCCTGATCCAAAACAACCGACTTATAGTAGCATTAGTGGTGTTACATTTGTCTATTCGATAGATTAAGATTAATAAAATAAGCTACTAAAATTAGTAGCTTACTTATTTATGATCGTTATGTTTATTATGGATTTATTAATTGAGGATAAGCTTGATCATACCTAGAATTTAAACCAAGCTGCCC
>CALFYC010000101.1 GCA_937952895.1 uncultured Neisseriaceae bacterium | reverse complement strand
ACGCTCTTCCGATCTTTCTGGAGGCGAGGTAGAGCTATTTCACGAATTTAATGGGACAAATAAAACCATTAAATTAAAATTAAATGGCGATAAGGGATGGTTTTTAAGTGTTTTGCAAAATTCCCAGGATGGAAGCAAGCAAAACATTAGCATTCCTATAACAACAGATGAAGGGTATGCTATTGGCATTATGCTAAAACATGCACTTCCTATTATACATAATTGGGTTTAAGAAGGTAATAAATGAGTAAATCTCAAGCCGCTTTAGCTAATTTAGCACTGTTAGCTTTAGCTAACCAACCTCCTGCTAAAACAGCTCCAGCTGCACCAGTAAATAATGCTATCAATCCAACAGCAACTGCTAATTTAGCAATTGCTGCATTGGCTGCATTGGTTCCTGCTGTTGGAGTCGCACAAGTAGTAGATAATACTGCTGAATTGTTCGAAGTAGAAGAAGTTCAATCACTAGAGGTTATCGTTGTAGTAAACGGTACATCTCATTCAGTTTTTTCAATTTAATAAGTAAAAGAAGGTAAATAATTATGGCAATTCGCGTAATTTACGGAACAGAATTAGACACAGTAGTGCCAAGCACTTTAACACCAGAAGCTATTTTGGACAGCTTAAAAACAACTTATAAAGAGTTGTCTGATGCTGAATATTCTTTAACAGATGACGGTGATGGTGGTAGTGTTATGACTATCACTTTGAAAACAGGTAAAAAAGCTTTAGCTATTGCCTAAAAAATGAGGAAGGGGGCTGTATAGCCCTCTTTTTATATGAATATTGAGTTATCTTTAAGCCTTTTAGATGACGTTTATGAAAAACTTCCATCTATAAATATTCCACAAGAAGTTTTTGATTTTATCAATTTAATGAAAAGTGCTAAATATTCTACTTTTTTAAATGAAGAAAAAGAAGAAATTTATCATGGTTTGAATTTGGTAACTTTAGTTGATTTAATTAAAAATTTTGAAAAGTCCTGCGGTGCTTCTATACTGCTTAATTCTGTTGTGTCAAAATATATAACTCTTATTAAAACACAACCCTTTGAAGATGATTATGTTTAATGAGTATTTCTAATATCATTGACTATATGTCTTTCTTTTTTGTTGGTAAATATATAAATCAAAATGGGATTTCTACAAGAAATTTAGCTCCCAAAATTGATGACAAAAAAGACATTTTTTCCAAAACCGCTAAATTGGTTAATCTTTCTTTAAATGAAGAATTTCCAAAATACAAACAGCCAAAATCTACAGTAGGGCATCTTAGTGATCTGCTAAAATCCCACGATGCACAATTGCATTTTTCTCCATTTAAAAGAACCAAAACAAGAAATAATGTTGATACTTTAGCTTCATATTGCTCTTTTGAATCTTTGTCTTCAATATCATTTAATTTATTATCTTCACTAAAAGACAAAACAATTCCTGTTTTAGATTTAAAAACAAAAAGATTTTTGTTAAATATTTTAACTGGCGTAAATACAGAAAGTCGAGAACTTTTTAATTCCGTTTACTCAAATCAATACTCAAATAGATTTGTTCATTATATGGCTTCTCCAGCTGGTGTTGATCACATAAAATTATTTTTAATTAAAAAAGAAGATAATATTGATTATCTTGAAAATCTTAATCTTTTATTTGCAAATTTGATGCAAAAAACATTAGCTAATGACAATGATGCAGGATCTTATTTAAAACTTTATACAGAATCTGTATATAATCATTCTATTGGATACCTTAGAGATTTAGATATTTTAAAACTTCCAAATAGATATATTTCTTATGTTTATGATACTAAGAATATTTCAAAACATTATAATATTCATAATTTTCTTTTGTTGGATAATCTAAACTTAGATTCATACTATCCAAATGATGCACACGCTGATATTATTAAATCTTGTATTTCTAAGTGTTTAAGCACAGAAAATCCTAAACTTGATGATGCAAATTTAAATTCTCTTGTTAACTTTCCTTATAATGGTTCTAGAATAATTTTAGAAAAAGATTTAGTTACAAGCTTAAAAGACAGATATCAAAAAGTTACTATTCAAGTTGCTGAGCATACTAGTAAATACATACAGCTTTGTAAAACTTCTATTCGTGGTGAAACTTTTTATATATTAGGAACAAATACAGAAAATCCTTTTGATGAAATTGCAAAAATTCCTCTTAATATTACTTGTAAATTAAAAGCTCCAAGTTTGCAATCTTCTGCTGCTTATGAAGGTTTTATGACCATTCTAAAGCAAAATTTATCTATTATTTTTGAGAACACATAATGGAAAAACAAAATTTATTTGATATTAAAGTATTTAGTAATGGTGAAGTATTACTTCAATCTAAAAAAGATGGAGTTACACAAAGTAAAACTACCACCTTACAATACTTTTTGTCCACTTTTGGGCAATCTTTTTCAACCTTTGAAACCCCAATTTTGCCTACTAATTGTAGAAAGATTATAAAATCTTCTAATGCAGAATTGTATATATTTGAATACCCGCCTTCTGTTAGATCAATTATATATGACGGAGAAACATACGATAACGTTTATTGCCCAAGAGCAATCTTTGTTGTTAAAATTGCTAATAATGGCGGAAGAAGAATTATGTCTAAAACTGATATATTCTTAGTCGACCCTCTTGTGCCTTTTAATGAAAACATGAATTTATATAGATGGTGTTTTAATAATTATAACTATTATAAAGATGGCAGAAGTTATATATGTTGGGGTTCTGCTAACGATAGCTATGAAAATATTTTAAATGGCAATACTGCTAATTATGGTGCATTTTTTAATTTATATATGTCTTCAATGTTTAATAATCACTTAGAGCCAGATATTTCTTATTCTGGTATTAAACAAGAAACTAGAGAGCGCATGCTTAATGTTATTTTGCATTTGCAGACGGAAAAAACTTTTCCTATGTCAGCTACTTATGATGTGCATGATACTGTTTCTACAATTATAGCTCGCTTTAAAGAAGGTAGTTATTAATATGTCTATTGATGCTTCTATTGCGCTATTTGGTTCTTTGGGCGAATGTAAAATTGAATCTTTGGATTCAGATAAAAAATTCTGCACAGGGATGTTTCAAAACGGCATATGGGAAAAAAGAAAAAGCCACATTGGAACTTTTGTTCATTGTGTACATTCAATGACAATTCCTTATTTGTCATCAAAGTGTGACCCTTCTTTCTCTTTGTCTTTGCCTAAGTTACCTATCGGTATATATAATGAAATTTTAAGATTTTTTAGAGATATTTATAACACTATCAAAAGTGAAGTTTATGTTGGTGTTTTTTGGAACTTAAAAGAATCAAAATACGAACTTTATGTTCCAGAACAGCAAGTTGCTGGTGCTTCTATCTCTTATAAAAGAAATGAAGGATCATTTATTGATAAAAATTTAGTCCATGTAATGGATGTTCACTCGCATTGTAATTTTGGGGCTGGATTCTCTGGCACAGATACTGCTGATGAGGTAAGCACTAAATTATTTGGGGTTATTGGAAATATTCTTGGCAATGTTTCTATGGCATGGAGAGCTGGTTGTAATCAAAAATTTGTTACTTTACAATTTGATGACATCTTTGACAAAGATAGCCAAGAGGTTTTTTCAGTTGGTAATAATATTTTAGATAAAGTTAAAGAACTTAAAATAGCATATCCAACACATGGTTACGGAGCTGCTGCAGCTTGTTTTCAAAAATATCCAACTACTAATAAAAATACTCCTACTAGATTTAAGCCATCAGATACAGAGATTAAATTAGCTCAAAGCTATCAAAGTCTTCGGTCTTATTATGATGTTATGGATTATGATTCTCCTTTGGATTTTTATAGTTCTCAATTCTCTGAATTTAGAAATACCCCATTAGATGAAAATTATATTTGGGCATCTCCAGAATATAAAGATTCTTTTGATGACTTTATTGGTGCTTTGTTTAATTGGGTTGAAGAATCTAATTATGGATTAACAGTTGATAGTTCAAATACTAGAGAATTAATTGCTTCATTTTTGGATTTAATTTCTGGCATGGATGAAATGAATGTTAATGTTTTGAAGCATATTTTAAATGAATTTGTAAATCACATGACAGTTGATTCTTATCATGACTTGCAACAACATTTTACTTATTTAATGTAGGAAATTTAAATGGAACAGAATTATACTTCTTTAATAGAAGTTTTTAAAAAAATTACTACTACAACCCATGAACAATTTGGAAAAATATATAAAGAAAATATTTTTACAGATCCAACTGCAAATTTAATTGTAGATGGATTGGTAGTTCAATCTAAATTTATTAGAAACATTGTTATCAATGGATGTGGTGGCACTGGCGGATGGTTTATTCCTAAGCTTGCAAAAATACTTATTGATGCCAATCTTAAGGGTAAGCTTGCAGAAAATATTACTATCTATTTTTGTGACGGTGATACCGTTGCTCAGAAAAATTTAATTCGTCAAAATTTTATTTTAAAAGATGTTGGCAAGAATAAGGCTGAAGTTTTAGCAAATAGATATGCCACTATTTTTCCTGAAAATGTAAATATTGTATTTGTTGACAAGTATGTTGCAAATAAACAAATTATAGATTCTTACGATCCTATTATTGCTACTAAGTTTGTCGATATAGCAACCTTACCTTTCGATAAAATGATTCTCGAAAGAGAGCATAGTCATTATACAAATTTAATTTTTAATTTTGTTGATAATGCTATTTCTAGAAGATGTATTCATGCTTTTTTGTATAATGCTAAAACTCCCTCTATAGTTTTTGATGCTGGAAATAATTTATATAATGGACAGGTAATTGTTAGTAAATATTATGGAAATGATTTTAATCATCAACTTCCATCAAATTATTATTTAAATAACCTAGAAGAACTTGAAGACAATGAGTTTATTAAGCTAGACAATTGTGCTGATGATGACTTGCCTCAAAATAATCCTGAGCAAATGTTTAACGTAAATGATTTTTCTGCAACAGTTACTGCAAATATTGCAAACAATTTGTTTGCTAACTCAAAAATTTATCATGGCGTAACAAAATTTGTTACTGGCAAATCAATATCCGTAAAAACAGAAATGCCATTTTACGATTTTAACGTTGACCATAGAGATCAACCTAGACTTCCTATGTCTAGTGGCTGTTATAATTTTGCAAGAAGCTCTTTGCACCTGTTAAAAAGCAATACTTATTCGGGCAACTTGTATCACATTATATCAAATATTGAAAATATTTTTGGCATTAGCGTAAGAAGTGGTTATCAAGCTTCATTTCAAAATATCGGTTTATATGGCGTTTCTGAAACAGTTCAAAAAATTATATCTTCTGATTTAATTGCTAATGTTCAAAATATGGGCAAAGATATCCATTATCCATATGATTTAACTAATAAGTATTTGGAAAAATTATCTTTATTTGAGGTTTTTGTAAATGAGAAAAAAGCTGCGGAACAGCAGGCGTAATTCTTCTCTTATTGAAAAAACTATTGAGTCTTATCCATTCTTAAAAGAAATATATAAACCTTCAAAGTTTAATATGTTTAAAGACGATTCTGCAGATTTTTCTGCAGAGTCTTTTTTTGATTTGGTATTAGATTTTTTAGTAATGTATAAAGTTTTACTATATTCTGTAACGGTTTGTCTAAAGTCTGGATTGTTAAAAAATTCTAATAAGCAATTTTCAACTTATTGTTTTTTAAATGACGATACTATATCTGATTTTTATAAATTTTCTAAAGAAATTGAACAATATCAGGCTCTCGTAGAAGTCGTATCGGTACTGCGACAGGCTTATCCAAAAATTCAGAATCATCTTGCAGGTCACAGATCGGA
>CALFYC010000100.1 GCA_937952895.1 uncultured Neisseriaceae bacterium | reverse complement strand
TAACTTAGCTTGTGGATAAATTACATTTTATATTATATAATATAAGGTTGATAATATGTGGATAACTTTTTTATTAACTTAATTATGTTTATAATTTTAAGTTATCAACATACATTATATATAGTTAATAACATTTACCTGTGGATAACTTTTAATGAAAAATATTTTAATAATAAGACTTTCATCTATGGGAGATATTATACATACATTTCCTATGGTTTTTGATATAAAAGATAATTATCCAGATTCAAAAATTGATTGGCTAGTAGATGAAAATTTTAAAGATTTAATAAAATTAAACAAATTAGTAAGTAATATAATACCTATACCGCTTAGAAAGTGGAAAAAGAACAAATTAAAATTTTTATTTTCTTTATATAAATGGAATAAAGAACTAAATAAGGTAAAATATGATTATATTATTGATTGTCAGGGCTTATTAAAAAGTTCAATTTTAAGTAAATTTTTTATTGGTAAAGTTTATGGATTTAATATAAATTCAGTTAGAGAAAAGTTGGCAACTTTATTTTATAATTATAAATATTCAATAGAAAAAACCAATTTAGCAACGATTAAAAATAGATTGTTAGCTAAAGAAATATTTGATTATAAGATAGATGTAAATAAAATAAATTTTGGATTAAATAGTATAAGTTTTTCTAGATTAAATTACTTAGTAGATAAAAATTATATTGTTTTTTTTCATGCAACATCAAAAGAAAGTAAAAAATATGCACTAAATAATTGGATAGAAATAGCAAATTATTTAATAAAAAATTATGGATATCATATTATAGTTACTTATGGAAATAAAACTGAAAAGAAAGAATCTATTTTAATAAAAGAAAATGCTAATTATCCAGAAAATATAATAGTTCCAGATGATATATATAATTACCTAGAATTGGCAAGTTTAATAAGTAATGCAACTTTTATTTTTGGTGTTGATACTGGATTGATTCATTTATCAAATGCGTTAGATAAAAAATTAATTGCAATTTATACAGATACAAATCCAAACCGAACTGGAATAATTGAATCGGTTAATGCAATAAACTTAGGTAATAAAAATGAAATACCAACGATAAAAAATGTTTTAAGTAATTTTGAAAAAATAATAGGAAATTAATATGCGATTTATATATTCATATTTATTGTACCTAGTAATTCCAATGACAAAATCATATTTAAAAAAACGCGCAAAAAAAAATCCTGATTATTTATTATTTTGGAATGAACGCTTTGGTAAAAATCTTGTAAATAAATCAACGAAACCAATTATTTGGATCCATGCAGTATCAGTTGGTGAAACTAAGGCAATGTATAAATTAGTAAAATTAATTGAAGAAAATTATCCAAATTATCAATTATTAATAACCCAAATGACTCCAACTGGTCGAAAAACAGCTGGAGAATTATATCCAAATGCCATATTACATTATATTCCTTATGATATACCAAAATTTATAAAAAATTTTTATAAAACTTTTAAGCCAAAAATTGGCTTAATAATGGAAACTGAAATATGGCCTAATTTAATATATTATTCAAATAAATTTGAAATACCACTTTTTTTAATTAATGCTAGACTTTCAGAAAAATCTTTTAAATCTTATAATAACGTAAGATGGATCTTTTCATCAATAATAAATAAATTTACCAATATTCTATGTCAAGATCAAAAAACGTATGATAATTTTAAAAAATTAGGCTACAAACAAAATATGAGTATAGTTGGTAATACAAAATTTGATATAGTTCTTAATAAATCCCAATTTAAAATGAAGGATCATTTTTTAAGAAATATTATAAATAAAAAAGTAGTTATTTTTGCATCAACTAGAGATGGAGAAGAAGAACAAATTTTAAATAATATAACTTTAACCGAAAATTATTTAGTTATGATTGTTCCACGTCATCCAGAACGTTTTTCAGAAATAGAAAAACTCTTAATTGATAGAAAAATTAATTATCAAAAAAGATCAGAAAATTTAACAATTGAAGAAAATACCAAAATATTCTTAGGTGATAGTTTAGGTGAAATGATGGAATATTATTCAATGGCAAATTTAGCAATTATAGGTGGAAGTTTTAATGATTTTGGTGGTCAAAATTTAATTGAGCCTTTATATTTAGAGTTGCCAGTTATATTTGGTAAATCTATGTACAATTTTGCATCAGTTGCTGAAAATGCTATATTAAATAATTGTGCAATCCAAGTTAATTCAATGAAAGAATGCTTAGAAGTAATAGATAATTTGTTAAAAAACGAAGTTTCATACAATGAATTAAAACAAAATTGTAAAAACTTTATTAAGCAATATGAAGGTGCTTCAGAAAAAATTTTAGATGTGGTTAAGAAATATTTATAATGTTTCATGTGAAACATTATAGGTATTTTTAATAAAATATGAAAAATCAAAAATTAGATTATCAGTTAAATCAGCGTGAAATAATAATTTTAGAATTTTTAACTAAAGTATTATATTGTCAAGAGAAACATTTAATAAAGTTACTTAATTTAGGCAATAAAAATGCAAAAGATACAGTTTATCGAATTATACTTAAGTTAGCTCAACAAGATTTTGTTAAAAAAGTAGGTTTAATAAGAGGCGATGATTATTTTATATTAATAAATAAAAAAGCCGCTAAGTTATTTGATATTAAGCCACCCAAAGATTTAATATTAAATACACTAAAGCATGATATGCTAGTGATTGATTTATACTTAAAATTAAGTTTAGTAGATTCAATTGCTGAGATTAAAACAGATAAGGAATTAAAGCGTCAGTTTGGGATGAGAACACTTAATAATAAAATTAACTTTCCCGATTTGTTAATTGAAAATAATATTGCTATTGAGGTTGAAATTTCAGATAAAGGAGAAACCAGATTAAAAGAGATTATTAATAGTTATATATTAAATAATCAAATTAATGAAGTTCATTATTATATAAAATCATTAGCTTTAGCGCGGAAAATATTAGAGATTTGTAATTTGAACAATAAATTTAAGATTTTCCATTTTGTGGATAAAATTGAAGAAAGTAATCAATTAAATAATATTGATATTCCTGGATTAGAGAACAAAGTTTTTAAAGCACCAAAGTTTGGTTTTGATTTAGAAGCTTTCTTAAAAAGTGAGTAATTTATGAAAATTATAAAAATAGTAAATATGATTTTATTAATTCTAATTGTAATTTATAATTTACCATTAGGATTAATTTATCTCACATATCTATTACTAACTTCTCTTGAAAAAAAAACTTACTTAATTGATTTAATAAGTTTATTACTAATCTTATATTTTTCAATTTATCATTTTAATTTAGAATATATAGTTAATTACCCATTAATGTTTAAAACTTTTGTTATAAATCACGAAGTATGGGCATTATTAAATTATCAATTCTTTTCCTTCGGTGATTTAATTAATAATGGAGGGTTTAGTTTATTAATTATTCCTCTAATTATTAAAAATCTCTTAATTTTTAAAACTATGCATTTACATTCTAAAAACTATATTGAAATGACTAATTTTAATTCGGATACGACATTATTGGGTTTTAATTGTGGAAAAGGAATTTTCATTAGTGATAATGAATTAAATCAACATTGTTTAGTTGTTGGAACAACTGGTTCAGGAAAAACAACAACGATTTTAAATTTTGTTGAAAGTGCTTTATCGCGTAAATTGCCATGTATTTACCTAGACGGTAAAGGTGATTTTGACTTAGTAGATAAATTACAAAAATTAGCATATAAGCATAATCAAGTTTTTAGAGTTTTTACTTTAAGACCATCTTCAGATTTGGCTAATTTAGCTTTTTATAATCCCTTAGCCTCAGGTAATGCAACTGAGTGGAAAAATAGAATAATGTCATTATTTGCTGAAGTGCAGGGAAAAGGTCAAGAACATTTTTCTTTGATTGAGCAAAATTATATAAATTTTGTTGCAAATGTTTTGGCTAAGTTAAATAAAAAAATTGATTTACGAATATTTTTAGCTTTTTTAGAGCAACCAGAGTTATTACAAAAAGTGGCAAATGAAGTAGATGAGGTAATTGCGCAAAAATTAGCGGTACTACATAATGATAAAGAAATAAGTGCTTTGGTTGGTGATGTAATTAAACAATTAGAAATTTTTATTTATTCAGATTATGGACATTTATTCAATACTACGGATCAAAATAATGTAATCAATATAAAACAAAGCATTATTAATAATGAGTTGATTTTATTTTTATTTGATGCATCAGCATATCCAGAAGATACGAGAAAAGTAGCTAAAATGGTAATTAGTGATATAAATAGTAGTTTTGCAGAATTTACTGAGTGGAAGAAATGTTTTTGTATTTTTGATGAGTTTGCAAGTTATGCTAGCAGTAATTTAGCCGAAGCAATTTCATTACATCGAAGTAATGGCATGCATGCGGTTATTGGTTCTCAAAGTATAACAACAGTTAAGTTAAAATCTTTTGATACTAAACGTGTTGCAGAAGAGTTATTGGCGTGCTGCAATAGTTATATTATCCATAAATTAAATCATTCAGATGATGTTAATATTTTTGCTAATATTATTGGCACAAAAACAGCGTATGCAGTTACCACAAATATTAATTCTAGTAATATCAATAGTGTTAGTATTAAATCAGAAGATCAATTTAAAATAAAACCACAACAAATAAAAGATCTAATAACGGGTACAGCTATTGTGTATAAAAAAACTTCAGCCGCAGCATGTCCAGTTATTGTCAAAATTAAACCTGTGAACCTTGAGTAAAATTATATCAGGATAAATGATATAATTATGCAATTAATAGGTTAATTTTACTAGGTATACTATGACAAAAAAAATATATATAAAAACCTTTGGCTGTCAAATGAATGAATATGATTCAGATAAAATGGCTGATGTAATGAAGGATTTTTCTGGTTATGAAAAGACGGATAATCCAGATGAAGCTGAAGTGATTTTATTTAATACTTGTTCAATTCGTGAAAAAGCTCAAGAAAAAGTATTTTCGGATCTTGGTCGAGTTAAACATTTAAAACAATTAAATCCTAATTTAATTATTGGTGTTGGTGGATGTGTGGCATCACAAGAGGGCGAAACAATTGTTAAGCGTGCACCATATGTTGATATCGTATTTGGTCCACAGACATTACATAGAATCCCGGAGTTAATTAAAGAAAAACAAGTATCAGGTAAACCGCAGGTTGATATTAGTTTTCCGGAAATAGAAAAATTTGATAAATTACCAATAGCTAAAGTTGAAGGTGTTACAGCGTTTGTTTCAATTATGGAAGGTTGTTCAAAATATTGTTCATACTGTGTAGTTCCTTATACTCGTGGTGAAGAAGTTTCACGCCCATTTGAAGATGTTTTAACAGAGGTTGCATCACTTGCAATTCAAGGGGTGCGTGATGTAAATTTACTTGGACAAAATGTAAATGCATATAGAGGCAAAATGGCAAATGGAGAAATTGCTGATTTTGCACTATTATTAGAATATGTACATGAAATTCCAGGAATTGAAAGAATTCGTTATACTACTTCACATCCAACAGAAATGACGCAAAGAATTATTGATTGTTATGCTAAGTTGCCTAAATTAGTTTCGCATTTACATTTACCAGCGCAAAGCGGTTCAGATCGAATATTAGCTGCTATGAAACGTGGGTATACAAGTTTAGAATATAAATCAATTATTCGAAAGATTAGAGCTAATCGACCAAATATAATATTTTCTTCAGATTTTATTGTGGGTTTTCCGGGAGAAACTGAAGCTGATTTTGAAAAGACTATGCAGCTTATTGAAGATGTTGGTTATGATACTAGCTTTAGTTTTGTTTTTTCGCCAAGACCTGGAACTCCTGCTGCGAATATTAAAGATGATACACCACAAGAGGTTAAATTAAAAAGATTGCAACGCTTACAAAAACGTATTGATGAAATGGCGGAACAGGTAAGTAAAAATATGGAAGGCACAATACAAAAGGTTTTAGTTGAGGGTGTATCAAAAAAAGGTGCAGGAGAATTAATGGGGCGCACAGAGAACTTTAAAGTAGTTAACTTTATTGGCAATGAACGTTTAATTAATCAGATTGTTGATATAAAAATTACGAAAGGTTTAACACGCACCTTATATGGTGAATTGGTAATTAAAGAGTAATTAGGTATATTTTAATGGCAAAAATTATTATTGGTGTAACTGGAAGTATTGCTGCATATAAGATGATCAAACTTACTCATGATCTTATAAAAGAAGGTCATGAAGTTCGAATAATTTTAACCCCATATGCTTTAAAATTTGTAACTCCTGCTTCTTTTTCTGCTTTTGGAGCAGATGTATTTTTAGATGATAGAGTTGATGATTGTAATTCTAAAGTAATGATGCAACATATTAATTTAGCTAAATGGCCAGATTTAATTATTGTATCTCCAGCAACTGCAAATATTATTGCAAAATTAGCTAATGGAATTGCGGATAATTTACTTTTATCTACTATTTTGGCAACAGTGGCAAAAATTTTAATTGCCCCGGCAATGAATAAATATATGTGGTCACATTGGACAATGATTAATAATGTTAAACAGTTATCAAATCATGGAGTTGAGTTTTTGGGTCCTGTTTCTGGCCTTCAGGCATGCGGTGATGATGGAGAGGGTAGATTAATTGAACCTGAAGATATATTGACGCAAATTAACGAATATTTAATTTTAAAACCAATTACGTACCCTAATTTATCGGCTAAAAAAGTTGTTATTACTTTGGGTTCTACCAAAGAAAATATTGATCCAATCAGATTTATTTCAAATAATAGTTCAGGTAAAATGGGTTATGCATTAGCTAATGCATGCAAAACTAGCTGTAGGGAGTTGGTAATAATTGCTGGTGGAAATGTAAAATCTTGTAATAACTTAGATTCATATAAGATAATATATGTAGATAGTGCTGATGAAATGGCAAATGCGGCTATTAATGAATGTGCTAATGCAGATATATTTATTAGTTGTGCTGCTGTTTGTGATTATAAAATTGAAGAATATAGTGAACAAAAACTTAAGAAAACTGAAGCTGAGTCTTTAACTTTAAAATTGGTTAAGAATATTGATATTGTTAGTTATGTAAAAAAACAATTTCCAAATTTATTCGTTGTGGGTTTTGCTGCAGAAACGGAAAATTTAATTGAGTATGCTAAACAAAAAATAAAGACTAAAAATTTAGATTTAATTATAGCTAATGAAGTGAGAGATAATAAGGTTTTTAATTCTGATTATAACGAAGTATTTATAATTGATAAAAATAGTTCAATAAAGCATTTAGCTAAATCTTTAAAAACTGATATTGCAAAAGAGATATTTTCTTCAATAGATTCGTTGTTAGCTAAATAATACTACAGAATATAATAATGAATGTTTCACATGAAACATTGTAATTTTTAAGACGAGATAATTGTTGAATAGTAAAATTTATTTTGAAACAAATGGCCATGAGGTATTGGCTAATTTATGTGGCCCATTAGATGAGCATATACGACAAATAGCGAATCATTTTGATGTAAACATCAGCCGTCATGGAGAATGTTTTACCTTTTCAGGTAAAAATACTGAATCTGCAAAATCATGCATTGAACAATTTTATAAATTGGCTAAAATTCAAGAGTTGACTCTAGAAGATATTCAATTGGGGTTGGTGCGCTATAGCCCTTCTACTGATCTAATAGATGATAAACAAGGTCCGATTCTACGTTCAAAACGTGGAGATATTAGAGGAAGAACAATCAACCAAAGTAATTATATTCAATCAATTTTAGATAATGATATTACTTTTGGAATTGGTCCTGCTGGAACTGGAAAAACTTATTTAGCTGTTGCTTCAGGCGTAGATTTATTTGATAGAGAAATGGTTAGAAGAATTATTTTGGTAAGACCAGCAGTTGAAGCGGGAGAAAAATTAGGCTTTCTGCCGGGAGACTTAGCCCAAAAAGTTGATCCATATTTGCGCCCATTATATGATGCATTATATGATTTGATGGGGTTTGATAAAGTAACTAGATTATTTGAAAAAGGCTTAATTGAGATTGCTCCATTAGCTTTTATGCGAGGACGCACGTTAAATAATTCATTTATTATCTTAGACGAAGCTCAAAATACAACTCCTGAACAAATGAAGATGTTTTTAACTAGAATGGGATTTGGTTCAAAAGCCGTAATTACTGGAGATTTAACCCAAATTGATTTGAATAAAAGTCAAAAGAGTGGCTTATCCGTAGTTGAAAAAATCTTAAAAAATATTCGAGGCATTCATTTTCATCATTTTAATAAGTCTGATGTGGTAAGGCATCCATTAGTACAAAAAATAGTTGAAGCTTATGAAAAAAATTAGGAAATAAAATTATGACACAAATAAAGATTGAACCATTTAACATAGTTGGAATTAGTGTTAGGACTGATAATAATAACGGCAAAGGTAGTGAAGATATTTCTAAACTTTGGCAACAATTTATTAGTGAGTCAGTCTTAGATAAAATTCCTAATAAAGTTGATAATACAATATATTGTATTTATACAGAATATGATGGCGATTACACGCATCCATATACCGCAATTTTGGGATGTAAAGTAAATAAATTAGATAGTATTCCACATGGGTTAGTAGCAAAACAATTTGGATATGGATCATTTAATAAATATGTAGCAACTGGGAATATTTTTGCCGGATCTGTCTTTAATAAATGGCAAGAAATTTGGAATTTAGATATTTCACGGGCATATACCTATGATTTTGAGGTATATGGGGACAAAGCTATAAATCCAGAAAATGCAGAAGTGGAAATATTTATTGCTGTAAAATGAAAAAAGAATAGCAAAATCAAATTTTATATTATCCATTAAATTATACAATATTTATTTGCATAAAAATTTGTAGAAATATGCTATTCCAGATTTAAATTATGCTAAAATTCA
>CALFYC010000099.1 GCA_937952895.1 uncultured Neisseriaceae bacterium | reverse complement strand
CCATCCCAAATAGTGTCAAGGTATTAATTGAAAATCCAAGCGCTTTAGTTCCAGCAAATGCACCAATAATTGAGACTGGAATTGCTAATACAGGGATAATTGTACCTTTAATATTTTGAATAAAGAGCATTACCACAATAAATACTAAAACAAAGGCAATTAATAATGTCGAAACTACACCTTGGATTGATAAAATTACGAATTCAGATGAATCATAATGATAATAATATTTAATTCCATCAGGCATATGCTCAGCATCGCGCTGCAGGGCATCATTAATTGCATGTTTTACTTTGATTTGATTGGCACCAGGTGCTAAATATACAAGTAATGCAGTTGCAGGAAATAAATGTACATTGTTATTTTTATCTTTAAGAGCTGAGTAAAAATAAGAGGTATATTGCTGAGCATCTAATTTGACTTGTGATACATCACTTAGGCGCACAACTTGAGCGTTGCTTTCTGTGGCACGGAGTACAATATTTCTAAATTGTGATTCTTCAGTATAATATCCTTCAGGGTTAATCACAAAGTTATACTTTTGTTTGCCTTCCATTGGCTCCATTGCATTAAATCCAATAGCATACTGATTATCCTGGTCATTGATTGCATTAACAATATCGTTTACACCAATATGATAGTAGGCCATTTTATTCACATCAAGTAATGAACGCATTGCATATGCACGTTGTCCTTGAATTGATACAACCCCAACGCCTTGCACCTGTTCTATGCCTGGGTAGATATAACGTTGAACATAGTTACTAATATACAATGAATCAGGATACCCAGTTTCTGAGTAAAAAGGGATTGCTAAAAATAAATCTGGATTTTTCATACGCATTACTACACCTTGCTGTTGGACTTGCGGTGGTAGCCATGGTAATGCAGTATTAATACGATTTAGGGCATCAGCTTCAACACTTTGTAAATTTACTCCTACATCGAAGTAAACGTTAATTGTAACACTACTACTACCATTAGCACTAGTCGATTGCATATAAATCATGTTGGCTACACCTGACATTTGATCTTCAAGCGGTGCAGTAACTGCATTAGCAATTGCTTCGGAATTTGCTCCCGGGAATGTTGCTGTAATACTTAAACAAGGTGGTACAATATTTGGATATTGCTCTAGTGGGGATGTAAACATCGCCACAATACCCGCAATTAAAATTACAATTGAGATAACCGATGATAGGCCTTGACGGAGAATAAAAAAACGACAAAACATTGATTTACACTCCTAAGGATTTAAGATTTTTTTTACTATCACCATTATTTTGATCTGGGTCTACTATAACACTAGAGCCATCTCTAATTTTTAATACTCCATTAGAAATTACCTGATCACCATTTTGTAATCCTGAAGTAATTAACCATTTATCTCCAATCATCTTTCCAGTTTCAATTGGATGCATAACAGCCTTGCCATCTTTAAGTAAATATACAAATGGCCCTTTATCAGAATGAAGAATTGATGATTGAGGAAGAGCAAATACGTTTAGATATTTTAATCCATCAATATATACATTAACGAATTGTCCTGCAAGTAATTTATTTTTAAGAGTTTTATTATCAACATAAGCTCGCATATTCCAAACACCATTTTGTAAACTAATTCTCGTATCTGTAAATTCTACGTGTCCGGCATTTGGTATTACTTTACCATCAGCTAGTTTAATATCAACTCTAAAACTATAGTTTTTTGGAACCGTAAGTTTGCTTTCTAAAACCCCATTTTCAATTTGTAATCTTTGATCTTCAGGCATTGAAAATAATATATACATATCATTAACTGAGTTGATTTGGTTTAAGACTGTCTGAAATGCGGTTACCATATCACCTACAGTTACATGACGTTCGGCCACATATCCTGCGGCTGGGGACCTAACTAAACAATATAAGATATTCAAACGTGCTTGATCAATATTGGCTTGATCGCTTTGTACATTACCAACAGCGGTTTCATAGTTGATTCTTGCTGTTTCCGTATCTTGTTTTGATACTGCAGCTACTTGGTATAACCTTAAGTAACGGTCATAGATTAATTTATAGTTATCTCGTGCAGCCATATCTTTGATCTTTTGACCTTCAAAATTTTTTACATCTAGTTGAAAGGGCCTTGGATCAATTAAATATAATGGATCATCTTTTTTAACAAAAGTTCCTTCAGTATAATATTGTTTAAAAATTGCACCGCTTACACGTGGAATTACTGGGTAATCAACAACACCTTGAACGATTCCTGGATAGTTGACGCTATAAGGTTCATCGCTTGCTTGAACGGTATTTACTGTTACATGAACGGCTGTGGATTTGGCAATTGGTTTTTTTGAACATGATGTAATTACTAGAGATAAACTAACTAAAATTAACAATCTCAATTTCATATTAAATACCTAAAAAACGAGTAATAGATTATTTTTTAAACTTATAAATTATAAATCCAATATATATAGACACGAATGAACCAACTCCAAGTTCTGTAAAAAATATTATGCGTTCATGAGTGCTTTTAAGATCTGGTGATGGTATAAAAGAAAATCCAATTCCAAGCAAAATAGAAATAATTACAATTCCACCACACAAAATTCCTAAAATTTTATTAACTTTTATTAATTCTAAGGATTTTATATAAGCAATAGCTAGGTAAATATATGGTACAAAGAATGTAATACTGGAGGCTAAGACCAGTACTTCATACATCGAATTTACTTTATCTAAAAAATTTGTAGCTATAATAATAATTGAGATTAAGATTCCTTGAAAAATTAGAGCGTTAACTGGTGTGCCACGTGAATTAACTTTATGTAGAGCTTTTGGTAAAACTCCTTTGGGTGTACATTTGAAGAACATAACTGCGGGAGCAATTAACCATACCGATAATGCGACGATTTCGCCAATTACAAAAAGTAATGAACAAATTCTAGTATAAGATGGAATACTAAGTTTTGTGCCTATTATTCTAAATGTTTCAACTAAGCCAGATGATTTTTGCACTACATCAGGGCTTGCTACAATATTCATTGCAATTGAACTTAATGAATAAAGTGCAAAAATTAAGATTGCTGAAAATATAACACTTATATATAATGTTCGACCACTATCTTTTATTGATTCTGCAAGAGTGGGTATTACTTCTACTCCAGCCATTGCAAACATTAAAATGGTCAATGATGATAAATTAGAATAAATACTACCATTAGGAATGAAGTTTTCTGGGCTAAATGAGGTTGCTGAGCCAAATTTTAGGTAGGCAATAGTTGCTAAAACTAATAAAGAAATTGCTGGTAATAGGACACCAAATACAGAACCAAATGCTGAAAAATATTTGAATATTTTAAGCCCATATAAGTTTATCAAGACAATTAACCAAAAAAAACAAATTACCGTAATAGTTGTGTATAAATGGCTATTAGCATATTCAGGTTTACCTAAAAAGTAGGCAAAACTAGTAGATAAAAAGATTAGAATTGCTGGATAAGAAAATAAATTGGTAACCCAATAACACCAAGCAACAATAAAGCCATGTTTTTCACCTAATGCGTTAGCTGACCATAAGTAAATTCCACCATCTTTAGAATGGATTTTGGAAAATTGGATCACGATAATAGATAATGGAATAAAAAAACAGATAGCGCCAACTAACCAAAATAATAAGGAAGATGGGCCTAAGCCTGCAGCAACTGGGATCCATCGCATGCCGAAAACACCTGCTACGGTCATCATAGAAACATCAAATAAATTTAGAACTTTTTTGTTGGATTTAGGTGTTGTCATTTCAGTATCCACATAGAAGAGTTAGCGTGATTTAACATAGGCGGAATTATAGCATAACAAGAAATTTTGTATATGATTACAATGAGTGCCTAGTATAAGCCCATAAACTAATTATTTAATTGGTGACAGTTTATCCGTGTAATTGTCTTTTATCACATGCAAGTGCAGCTTCATGAATTACTTCACTAAGTGATGGGTGTGCATGAATTATTCGTGCTAAATCTTCACTACTTGCTTTGAATTCCATCGCAACAACTGCTTCGGTGATTAATTCTGATACAAACGGTCCCACCATATGAACCCCTAATATACGATCAGTTTCTTCACAAGCTAAAATTTTTACAAATCCCTTGTTATTGCCAAGTCCTAAAGCACGACCATTCGCTAGAAAATTTGCAGAGCCTTTTTTATAGCTAATTCCAGCATCTTTTAATTGTTGTTCAGTTTTACCTACCCAGGCTATTTCTGGATTAGTATAAATTACCCAAGGAACAGTGTTAAAATCGAAGTGAGGATGTTCGCCCGCAATTCTTTCAGCAACAATAATGCCTTCTTCTGATGCCTTATGTGCAAGCATTGGACCTCTTACACAATCACCAATTGCCCAAATATTCGTTAAATTAGTTTTACATTCTTCATCAACGAGAATAAAGCCTCGGTCATCAATATTTAAGCCAACCTCTTTAGCGTTTAGTTCTTGAGTATTAGGAACTCTTCCTATAGCAACCATTAATTTGTCACATGTTATTTCGTTAATTTCATTATTTAATTCATATTTTACTTTTACTTGTTTAGCAGTAGATTTAATTTCAGTGATTTTAACTCCATTTTTAATGTTTAAACCCTGTTTTTGTAAATGTTTAGCTAATTCTTTAGATACTTGTTCGTCTGCTGCTGGTAAAAATTTATCAGCAACTTCTAAAATAGTTACATTACTTCCAACTCTTGCCCATACGCTACCCATTTCTAAACCAATTACTCCAGCACCAATAATACATAGGTTCTTTGGTGTACTATTTAGATCTAAAATACCTTCATTGTCCAAAATGTTCTTATTGTCTGTTGCAATTTGTGGCAACATACGTGGAATAGAACCTGTAGCTATAATGACGTGTGTGGATGTTAAATCTTGGTTTTTCCCATTATCATTAACATTTATGATCCATTTGCCATTAAGATTGTTTTTAAAGCTTGCTAAACCGTGAATTTCGGTAACTTTATTCTTTTTAAATAAGAATGAGATCCCTTGAGTATTTTTATTAATAATTTCTTCTTTACGTTCAAGCATTTTTTTGATATCAATTTTGGGGTTGTCACAGCTTATTCCATGATCTTTAAAACTGTGATTTAATTCGGCAAAATTTTCGGAAGATTGTAATAATGCTTTAGATGGGATACAGCCAACGTTTAAACAAGTTCCACCTAGTGCATATTTACCATTACGTGTAAATTTATCTACACAAGCAACTTTAAAACCTAATTGTGCGGCACGGATTGCTGCTATATATCCACCAGGACCAGCCCCAATCACAACAACATCAAAATCCACGTTTCATCTCCAAAATTTTAATTTAACTAATCAATAAAAAATGGCAACTTATATTATAAGTTGCCATATCAATTTTATGCTTAAAGATCTAATAAAAATCTAGCTGGGTCTTCTAAAGTTTCTTTTATAGTCACTAGAGATGATACTGCCTCTTTACCATCAATTAAACGATGGTCATAAGATAATGCTAGATACATCATAGGACGAATTACAATTTGTCCATTTTCAACAATTACACGTTCTTTAATTGCATGCATGCCAAGAATTGCTGCTTGAGGTGGATTAATAATTGGGGTACTCATCATAGAACCAAAGGTTCCACCATTAGTTATAGAGAAAGTTCCACCAGTTAGTTCATCTAACTCAAGTTTTCCATCTTTAGCACGTTTACCAAAATCGGCAATTTTTAGTTCTATATCGCTAATTGACATATTTTCAACATTACGTAAAATAGGCACAACTAAGCCACGTGGACTACTTACTGCAATTCCAATATCAAAATAACCATGATAAACGATATCATCGCCATCAATTGATGCGTTAATAACTGGGAATTGCTTTAATGCATGAACTGCAGCTTTTACAAAGAAAGACATAAAACCAAGTTTAATGCCATGTTTCTTTTCAAATAATTCTTTATATTTTGCACGCAAATCCATAATTGGCTTCATATTAACTTCATTAAAAGTAGTTAATATGGCATTATTTTGTTGACTTTCAAGTAATCTTTCAGCAATACGTTTTCTAAGCCTTGTCATTGGCACACGTTCTTCAATACGTGATCCGCGACCTTTCATAGAGTTTAGCACATCTTCTTTTAAGATTCTACCATCACGGCCAGTGCCTGGAATACTTGATAGTTCAATCGCATTATCTGCCGCTATTTTATTAGCAGCAGGCATTGCTGTGGGTGTAATTTTGTCATTGACTGGAGCTGTGTTTGTTTCTTTATTTGGTTTTTCGGTCTTAGTGTCGGATTTGATATCAACCACTGAGGCTTTTACTGAATTATCAATATATGCAATTACTTGTCCACTTTTTACTGTTTCTCCAGATTTACATACTATTTCGACTAAAGCACCATCATCAGGAGCTGGAAGCTCTAATACAACTTTATCCGTTTCTAAATCAATTAGATTTTCTTCACGTTTAATAAAGTCGCCAGGCTTTTTATTCCAGTTTAATAATGTTGCTTCACTCACGGATTCAGGTAGTTGAGGAACTTTAATTTCAATTTTCATTCTTTAGCATATCCTAATTAGCAAAAAAACATGCGAGGAAACTCGCATGTTTTTAACTATGTGACTTAACGTAATTAATAGCTTCTTGAACTGTAGTAATTTTTTCTGCATCTTCATCAGGAATTTGGCAGTTAAATTCTTCTTCTAATGCCATAACAAGCTCTACTGTATCTAGAGAGTCTGCTCCAAGATCATCAACAAAAGAAGCTTCATTCTTAATCGTTGCTTCTTCAAGACCTAATTTCTCGGCGATAACTTTCTTAACTCGTGCCTCTAAATTTTCCATTTAAAAAACCTTTCTTTAACATAACAACTAGGAGCTATATTACAATATAGTATATAATTTAACTAGGGCATTATCTTAAAACATTAATAGGCTTTTAGTCAAGTTTATTCAAAGGTTATGTCAAATGTTGCATGAGGGAGATTTTCTATAAAGGTATTATTCTATTGTTAAATTATCTAATGTTTGCACACAAAAATGCCTTCATAGTGTCAGATTGTTATTAATGAACATGTGATGCATCATTTATGATAGAGTGAAAAGATTACCATAAAGTAATTTTTTAATCGTGCAACAATTAGCGAAAAGTGTAAAAATTTTTATTTTAATATCTTATTAATCATATGGAGTGCTCTAGCTAGCATAAATAATGACTTTATTGTCGTTGGAGATAATGGTATTATTTAAACGTCTGAATAATTCTTTTTAAAGAGATTTAGAATATAAAATGGATTTAATAAATCCGAATACTAATTACTATTTTTAGTCATTGTGCTATAATCACAAACTGTTACCGTACATGTATTTATATATCATAAGAGGGGTAGAAATGAGAGCAACTAACTTAATTAAATTTTTTGCATTTATTGGATTTACACAATCTCCACATTTTGTAATGGCTAATAGTTGTCCTAGAACAATATATAATTACTCTGGATCCAATTGGTATGTTGCTGCAGATATAACAACAAATACAACTTTTCCAAATTGTCAAAAATGGGGTAATTGGTGTATTATTCCACCAAAGTTGTCTGAATTAGTACCATCAACACAAGAGATAGATTATGTATATGCTGATAGTCCATATGAGCCTGAGATATTAATTACCGATAATTCGGATAATCAGCAAAGAATTATGCTGAATGAATATGATTCATGTCCAGAATTGTCTTTTTATGATGAGCATTATGATACAGGTAGCCTAGCATTAAATACCCCCGGAGCAGATGGAGATATAACTATTAGATGCAATAGCTGGATATGTAACCTAAATTTATAATTAGAGTATCAAAATATTAACAATATAATTGTAAGTAAAAGAATCGCTACCGCTTGACTCATTTAATGAGAAAATATTCTGATTACAATTTTACAAATCTCCACGTAGAATAAATGTATTTGACGTAATTTGTGCAAATAATCTGGTAGAAAAGTTTGATGCAGTAAATATTTCAGTTGTATCAATTATTCCTTCTAATGCGCTACTATAAGTTTAAGCTCTCTTCGACAGTTTGTTTATGGGTATAATTGTGTGGTTGCCCTAAGGGGCAACATCTCTATATATTTCCCAAGCGATTACTGTCTGAAAATTTAGACTTTCTTGAGAAGATACTTGGCTGTCATTTTGTGGTACAACCGTCAATATTTAACAAAACGCCTAATATTTTATAAGAATAATAACTGATCAAGAATATTAGATTTATTCTCAGTTATTTTAAAGTTGTTGTAAGTAAAATAGCTTCAGTAAAAAGGTACCCTAAAAAAAGATATATAAATATCAATTACTGTAAACTAAATTATTAAGGCTTGGGTAAAATAATATTATTTGCCACTATTGCCATAATTTGGTAAATGTCTGGCACTTGGGTCTGTTAAATTACAGTTAGGCCAACTATTATTTGGTAACCAATAACTACAGATCAAATGTTCTTGGTTTGGAAATAATTCAGCAAAAATCTCACGATACATTAATGCTTCTTTAGAGAGCGGTTTATTAGTATTATATTTAGCCGATTTAGTTATAAATTCTTCATCCGTATATTTCAAATTGGCCGCTTCAATTAAGTAATCAACTAAGCCATGACCTACCGCATCAGAAAAGGCTGCTTTTTCACGCCAGAGGATTTCTTTAGGTAAATAACCTTTATTTTCAAAAGCTTGGCGTAATAAATATTTACCCATTCCATATTTGTTAAGCTTAAGTTCTGGGTCTATATTCATGACATAACTTACAAATTCAGTATCAGAAAACGGAACCCTCGCTTCTAAGCTATTATGAGCAATGCATCGGTCAGCACGGAGAGCATCAAATACGTGAATTTCTTTAATTCGCTTTTGGGATTCTTTTTGGAATTCATCTGCAGATGGTGCAAAGTCGGTATATTTATAACCAAATAATTCATCACTAACTTCACCGCTTAGAACAGCTCTTACTTCGGTATTATTTCTAATGTATTTACATAATAAGAACATTGGGATACTTGCTCTTATAGTTGTAACATCCCATGTTTCAATTGCCCAGATTACTTCACGGATACTATTAATAGTATCCGATTTATTAAATATTACTTCATGATGATCCGTGCCTAAAAAATCAGCTACTTGTTTTGCATAACCTAAATCAATTGGATTATGATCTAATCCAATTGCAAAAGTTTTAATTGGTTTTGGAAATGTTTGATTTGCAATTGCACATACCAAGCTTGAATCTAAGCCTCCGCTTAGTAAAAAACCCAATGGTACGTCAGCATGTAAGCGTTTATTTACAGCACTTATTAACAAATCATGAATATTTGTAAAAATTTGATCAAGATTTGTATTTTTGCGTTCATCTAATTTATATAGTTCTAAATAAGCTTTAAAATTTTGTCCATCATAATAGTGTCCAGGTGGGAATGGATGAATTTCAGCGCAGCAATTAAGTAACGCTTTAGCTTCAGATGAGAAAGCAATTTCACCTTCGCTGGTGTATCCATAAAATAATGGTCTAATACCAATTGGATCACGTGCAGCAATAAGTTTTTGATTTATAATGTCATATGCAACAAAAGCAAACTCACCATCTAGCATTAAACAGAGTTCGGATATATTGTATTTATCAAGTAATGGAAGCAATACTTCGCAATCTGAGTGAGATATATATGGATATGGGTGGTTTTCTTTTAGAGCTTGAAAATTAAATATTTCACCATTACACATAAGTAAATGTGTATCATTGACAAATGGTTGATCAGCAGTTCTACTTGTATCCATAATAGCTAATCTATGAAACGTAAAAACATAGTTTGCTAAAGTTTTTTTTACTGTTGCATCTGGACCGCGATAGCTAATTAAACTTTCTAATTCGTCATATTTTAATGGTTTAACACTTAATCCACACATATCTTGATCACTTTTAAAAATTTATTATTTAATTATGCTGGCACTTTCAATTATTACCAACTCAACCGGTACATCATCATGACCATTTTTACTGCCAGTTTTTACTTGTTTGATTTTATCAATAACTTCAGTTCCATGTGTAACCTTACCAAATACAGCGTATCCCCATCCATAGGTATCTTCAGATTTGAAATTTAAAAAATCATTATCAGGCACAGAAGAGTGGGTAAAGAAGGAGTTTACAAGCATACGGACAGGTCAGGCGAGCCCGTCTCTGCTTGATAGTGTTAAAGTAGAGTCATACGGAGCCATTGTCCCACTTTCACAGGTTGGAAGCGTTATGACCGAAGGTGCACGATCTCTCCGCATCACTCCTTGGGATCTTTCTCAGTCAAAAGATGTCGAAAAAGCTATCACTATAGCAAATCTCGGTGTGTCAGTTTCTGTTGATGACAAGGGTCTTCGGGTTAATTTTCCAGAACTTACAGCTGAGCGACGAGTCCAGATTGTAAAGCTTGCAAAAGAAAAGCTTGAGGATGGAAAAAAGCAGATCAGACTTCATCGAGATGAAGCCATGAAGGATCTCAAGGCAAAAGTAAAAGAAGGAGGCATCGGAGAGGATGAAATGTTCCGACATGAAAAAGAAATCCAGAAATTCGTTGATGAAACGAACAAGAAGCTTGATGAGCTTTATTCAAAGAAGGAAAAGGAAATAACAGCTTAAGCAACACTGTGACCGCACTTATATTTCTCATAGTTCTCGCGATACTTATTTTTGTCCACGAACTTGGGCATTTTCTCGTTGCAAAAGCATGCGGTATTCGTGTTGATGCATTTGCGCTTGGTTTTGGACCAAAACTCATTTCAAAAAAAGTTGGAGAAGTAACATACTCGCTCAATCTCGTGCCGTTTGGAGGCTATGTGCGAATTTTCGGTGAAAATCCTGATGACGAATCAATTAGCGGTCCTGATATGGCTCGAAGTTTCGTCCATAAGCCGAAGTGGCAGCAGGTCGCTGTTCTTTTTGCTGGAATATTTTTCAATTTTGTTTTTGCATGGCTTCTCATAACTATTGCTTTTTCTTCTGGAGTGCCAGCTTCTACAAGCAGTTATTCGGAGTATCGTGATCAGATGAAAAACGAGCGAATTGTCGTTACGTTTGTAAATAAAGGATCACCAGCAGAAAAGGCTGGAATCAAAGCAGGGGATACTCTTATCACTCCGTCAGTTGAAGAATTTCAAAATATCGTAAATCGGAGCGCTGAAAAGGGCCTCGAAGTCATTTACAAGAGAAATAATGTAGAATCAAAAACAACAATTGTCGCAGAGAAGGGAATCATCGAGGGGAAGTACGCAATCGGCATCGCTATGGATGATGTTGCCACGCTCAAGCTTCCTTTTTATAAGGCTGTAGTTGAAAGTGTTCGATTTACACTCCATATGATATCAGCGACATTTACCGGTCTCTACGATCTTGTCGCTGGAATGTTCAAAGGAACTTCAAGTCTTGAATCAGTCACAGGTCCAGTCGGAATTGCTGGTCTTATCGGAGATGCGGCAAAGATCGGCTTCTCATATCTCATCATGTTCACTGCGATTATTTCTATAAATCTCGGAGTTCTTAACCTCATGCCGTTTCCAGCGCTTGATGGCGGACGTATCCTTTTTGTAATTATTGAGGCGGTCATCCGTCGTCCAATAAAGCCGGTTATTGCAAATACTTTGAATGCAGTCGGTTTCACTTTGCTCATCTTGCTCATGGTTGTCGTGACCTATCGTGATATCGCGAAATTGTTTGTGAAATAGGACGGTTTCCTGTATTATAGGCCTATATTTAACACCATATTTATGCGCCAATCGCTACTTTTTACTAAAACCCGAAAAGACGCCCCAAAGGACGAAGTTTCAAAGAATGCTCAGCTTCTTATTCGAGCTGGTTTCATCCACAAAGAGATGGCTGGAGTGTATTCGTACCTTCCTCTTGGCTTACGAGTGATGAATAAAATCGTTCAGGTTATTCGTGATGAAATGAACGCACTTGGCGGTCAGGAACTCTTCCTTACTTCACTTCAGGACAAAAAAGTCTGGGAAACATCTGGACGATGGGATGATGCAGTTGTAGACAATTGGTTCAAGACAAAATTGAAAAATGATAGTGAGCTCGGTCTCGGATTTACGCACGAGGAACCTTTGACGAAACTTATGACTGAATATGTCCGTTCTTTTAGAGATCTTCCTGTGTACACATATCAGTTTCAAACGAAGTTTAGAAATGAAGCCCGAGC
>CALFYC010000098.1 GCA_937952895.1 uncultured Neisseriaceae bacterium | reverse complement strand
AATTGGATAATTCAGTATTTTCTTCATTTTTCGAAAATGATTTAGGAATATGTGGAACTAAAATGCAAAGATTATTTTTTATTTTTTTTATATGTAAATAAGCTTTCATATCATCTATATAAATTGGTTCTTCAATAAATAATACGTTATATAGGTTTGAAAATCTAGACATTAGATGCTGCGGTCTTTGATAAACAAAATCCCAACGTAAATGTGAAAAACAAAGTAAAGTGTTTGTATTTAATTGTTTAATAATATTTTTTCTGATTTTACTTGTATGCTTATCATATGTTTTATTTAATTCCATAACATATTCCTTATAAAATGTTAATAAATACTCAATAGGTTTTAGTATAGTATTTGTGGCTTTTTCAACAAATTGAATAAAATAATTCATATTGCTTTATATTATTTTTTATTTATTGCTGGGAGTGACTTTAGCATATAAAATTTTAATAACTATTATAGGTTTTAGTATAAGAATGTTGCCTAAATTCTAAGGAGAAATTCAGATATTTATGTGAAATAATAAATTGTCATAATTACTCATGGGATTAAAGGAGTTTAATCAATGTTTTTGTTTGATTAAAACAGCACGAATTAATATGCATGTACTTTCATTTTTTATCTGTTTTTTAGTATCTTTGGCATCTTAATCTTCAGATAGATATGAAATTATTAATCTTGCTCCTTACTTAGCAAAGGTAATTGTCACAGCTTTCCCCTATGCCTCTATCTAGGCTTTTAATAACTGCACTTTTACCTTTTAATTTGTCAGAGCCTTTTATAGCCTAAATTCTAGTGTTTTGGAATTGGCCACATATCTTTTTCAAATTCTGGCAAATCTTGTTATTGATCTGGGTTTATTTATCATAATAAATTAGGTTGAATATTCATATTTATCAATACTTTAAAATGCAAGAGTATTGATTATGATATTGAGAATGCGACAAAGATGCATTGTTGTGATGATTGTGGATTTTGGCAAAAGATTCTTTTAAAATTTGATTTAAATAATATAATTGATAAATGGTGACTTAAAGTCACCATTTATTAGAGATTTAGAATTTTATTCATGATCCCTTGATTTAGATGAATCTTTATCTTTTTGAGATTCATTCAAATTACTGCTATTATCTTGATCTTCAGAATGACGTCCTCCTTGCTGTTGCGCAGTTTTCTTCGATTCTGATTGATGATCTTTATTACCGGTTTCACGTTGTTGTTTATTTTCATTTTTATTTGAAACATCTTTATTCTGATTTTTATCATAATTAGTATTTTTCATGATATATCTCCTTAAATATTTTTATTTAAATTAAACTTAATCAATTTAATAATTGATTTGTAAATTTAATCAAGAATAATCTTTACTACTATTCTCAGTCATAATCTTGTATTAATATAGATAGGGTTGTCTAATAAAATTTAAACCTAAGCAATTCGGGGGAAAAATTGGGAGAGGATACTAAATAGTGTTGTCTAAATATAAATTTGATAAATTTATTAAAGTTTGTGATGCAGAGGCGTTATTTAGAGTTGGTAATGATTGATTACCAGATGGAAAATTTTAAACCAATATATTTAGTTTAACCACATAAGGAATAATTTTCACATTGATCCATTGGATTAATGAGTTCCTTTCCCATGATTCCTCAAGCTTAATAAATATGTATGATATAATTCATCAAAATTTTTCTAATACTTTATCATAGCAAACTATAGCGCATGTGATTGTTATATAACATTATTTCTTTAAAGGGCTATAAATGGATAGCATTTTAGTTAGGGCAGATACTCGTGGTCACCTAAATTTTGGGTGGTTAGATACTTATCATACTTTTAGTTTTGGTGATTATATTAATCCAAAGATGAAAAGATTTGGCGCTCTAAGAGTTTTAAATGATGATTTTATTGAACCAAATGGATTATTTATGCCACACGCACATAATGATATGGAAATTATTACCGTGGTTCTAAATGGAGCAGTTGAACATACAGATAGTTTAGGCAATAAATCTAGAATTAATGCGGGTGAGATTCAAGTGATGTGTGCGGGAAGTGGTATTTCACATAGTGAAGCAAATCCTTTAAATGATACTCAACTCAACCTCTTCCAAATTTGGATTTATCCTAGTAAAAAAGGTTTACCTCCAAGTTATGCGCAACAAAACTTTAGTGATAAATTAATTCAAAATAATTTATGGCATTGTTTGGTTTCAAATCGGCACAATTCGGATGAGTTATATATTAATCAAGAGGCCTTTATAAATTTAGGTAATTTTACTGATACCGCAGTTGAATACCAATATAACTTGAATCAAGTTAATTCTGGATTATTTCTAATGGTGATCGAAGGGGAGATTGAAATTAATCAGCAAAAATTGGGATATCGTGACGCAATAATGCTAGAAGAAATAGATAATAAGATTGAATTTAAAATTATACAACCAGCTAAACTTATAGCTATTGAGGTTACAATGAGGATATAGAATATTTAATACACATGATTAAATATTTAAAAGATCAAGAAAATGAGCCACTATTAAATTGATATTAATTAAAGTAGAGGACTATATTAACATGCTTATGTATATTGCAGACCAAAAAGAATCGTTTTTATAAATCGCTTTATCTATTTCTATTAGTTGATTTTCATTAAATGTGATGGACTTCTTGATTTAAAAAGCACAAATTTAATATTATTATGTTTGCAAATATTGAGAGCTAATTGTGTTCAACGTTTAAATTCATGGGTAACATCAAGACCAGTCTTTGTAACTATTCTTATTCGTATAATTTCAGCTGTTGCTCTGGGTATCGATAAACCACCAGACACTTATGGGCAAATAATGATAAATCAATCTTCAGTTAACCACTTACGCATTAATCGTTTATCCTGGAGGCAGTTACCCCAATCATAGCGAACTTTATTTCCGATTAGACAGGAACTAACTAAAAATTTTTGCATTATATATAACTTCAAAAAGTATAAACTTTAGCATTATACAACAAGAAAAATCATTTTTGAATAACCTGATTTATTTATTAGATTAATAATATTGATATAATAACTGGTATTTTAAAAATATAGTTAAAGGTGCATATATGGTTTTATATAAGATATTTCCTAAGGTTGTAGATAATAAATATAATGGGAGTAAAACTGCTTCAATAATATTCTTAATAATCGCAATATTTGGATTTTTTCGAAGTTGTATTCATTTCTTAGCTCCAGATGGAGGTGCTCATTCAATTGCTGGAATGGATTTAACCCATGGTGGAGCAAAAGAAATCATTTTTGCATTTTCATTATGGGGAAGTTCACAGCTTCTATATGCAATTATTCAATTAGTTGTATATTTTAGATATAAAGTATTAATACCTTTTATGTATTTATTAATGATTTTAGAAATATTAATGCGTATTTTTGTTGGCCATGTAAAACCTGTTTGTTTTTCCCATCTCCCACCAGGGCAAATTGTAAATTATGTCATTTTGCCATTGGCTATAATGATGCTATTGTTATCGATCAGGAATCAGGAATAGGTCATACAATCTATTATTGAATTTTCATTAGAGAATATTTTATATTATTAATTTTGTGGTGATTTAGGAGTAGAGAAATTAAATTAAATAAAGAAGAAAGACGTGTTATTTTTTTGTCAGCAATTGGCGGAATGCTTGAATTTTATGATTTTGTCATTTATGGTATATTTTCGGTTTATTTTGCTCATCAATTTTTCCCAAGCGATCAAGCCATTATCTCAGTTATAGAAAGTTATGTGGTCTTTATTTTAGGATATATTGCACGTCCAATTGGTGGAATGATTTTTAGTCATATTGGAGATGAGCATGGACGCAAAAAAGTGTTGGTATTCACAATTATTTTAATGGGGATTTCATCTCTTGGAATTGGTCTCTTACCTACTTATAACCAAATTGGAGTGATTGCCCCAATTCTATTATTGATTTTTCGTTTAATTCAAGGACTTGCTTTAGGTGGCGAACTGCCAAGTACATTTGTCTATATTAGTGAATCAATGCATAATAAACGTGGAATTGGTTTCGGACTTACAATGTCTGGAGTTAATAGTGGCTTATTATTAGGTATGGTAATTAATCAATTGTTAAATCTTTTCCTAACTCCTACTGAGTTAAATAATTATGGTTGGCGCCTACCATTTATTTTGGGTGGTGTTGTATGTATAGTTAGTTATAAAATTCGAGAGAGCTTACATGAAACAGAATTATTTAAAAAAATTCAACATAAATCCAGGTTTCCTCTAATTGATTTGTTTAAAAACCATTTACCGCAGCTGATCATTGGGATTGCATACACAGCAATATTGGCAGGATCTGTGATGGTGTTTATAATATTTATGCCCACTTATTTCCACACAATATTAAAGATAGATAATAAGTCAATCAGTTATGTGTTAGCTTTGGGAATGCTTACAAATGTTATTGTAATTTATGTTATTGGAAGATTTACGGATTATATTAAGCCATTTATAATTATCCGGAATTTATTGATAATTTCAATAGTTTTTATTCCTTTTTGTTATTTTTTAATTCATAATCATGGTTGGCTAATGATGGTTGGAGTTTGGGGTTTATGTGCTATTGAAGGTGTCGCAGCAATGATTGTGCCATTATTAGTTACTTGCTTATTTCCTACAAAAATTAGATTAACTGGGGTTGCGATGTCATATAATCTTGGTTTTTCTTTGTTTGGTGGAATGGCCCCAATAGTTATTAGTTCTTTAGTTAAAATTGGTTTTGGGGTATTTATAACCCCAGTATGTTATTTATTCGTAATTATTGTTGTTTGCGGATTAGGGGTTGCTTATGCTAGAAAATATACTTTTGAATCAATTAGTTAACATTGATTAAATGATTAAACAGGTGGCTTAATTTTTTTGAATGTTAAGAAGCTATAAAAATATTCTAAATAATCCTTAAACTTTGAATAGGTTTTATGTTATAATACCACCTTTAGTGTCTCAATAGATTTATTATAAACATTTTAACAAGATTACTTTTGTAGGAATTTTTGAATGGCTAACACGGCTCAAGCAAGAAAAAGAGCGCGTCAAGCGTTATATAGACGTGATATTAATTTCGCTTTAAGAACTGAGTTTAGAAGCGCAATTAAAAAAGTATTAAAAGCAGTTGAATCTGGTGATAAAACAGTTGCACAATCTGAATTTAAAAGTGCACAATCAACAATAGATAGAATTGCACGTAAGGGTATTTTTCACAAAAATAAAGCAGCTAGGCATAAGAGTAGGCTTTCGGCTAAAATTAAAGCTATGGCATAAATTAATAAACCCCGATTTTTCGGGGTTTATTAATTTAATCACATCTAATATCATTCTTACTATATGATAAAATCAGGCTTTATGGTTAAACTCATTGTATATCTCACACAATAATATTTTTTAAATGGTTTTAATTAATGTTAACTATATTTAATATTTTAGAAGATGTTTTTAAAACAGCTTTTGTTCAGGCGCAAATTCCTGATAATATACCTGTGTTACTTACTGATGCATCGCGTCCAGAATTTGGTGATTTTCAAATTAATGGAATCATGGCTGCAGCTAAGCTGTTAAAGAAGAATCCACGTGAATTAGCGTTTGAAGTGGTTAAATTAGTTAAGTTAGACAATATTGCTTCTAAAGTTGAAATAGCTGGTCCTGGATTTATTAATATTACACTCAATTCTACTTATTTAGAAAATTTTATTGATGCACTTAATCCAAATAATCATTTTGGAGCTGAAATTAAAAATCCTGAGACTATCATTGTTGATTTGTCTTCACCTAATTTAGCTAAAGAGATGCATGTTGGGCATTTAAGAAGTACTATTATTGGTGATGCTTTAGCAAGAATTTTTGAATATCAAGGTCATAAGGTTATAAGGCAAAATCATGTAGGAGATTGGGGCACTCAATTCGGTATGTTAATTGCTTATTTAACGGAATATGAGGAAATAGTCAATCTGGCAAATAAACTCTCTGACTTAGAAGCTTGCTATCGTATGGCAAAGAAAAAGTTTGATGAAGATCCAGAATTTGCAGATCGATCCAGAAAAATGGTAGCAGTACTTCAAAGTAATACAGGTGAAAATGCTGCAATGATTAGAAAATATTGGGCTGAGTTTACTAATGTTTCATTGCGCCATTGTCAAGAGATATATGATAGATTAAGGGTTAATTTATCCAGTGATGATGTTTGTGGTGAAAGTTTCTATAATGATGATTTACCAGGAATAGTAAATCATTTAACTGAAAAAAACATGTTGACGAAAAGTGATGGGGCTTTATGTGTGTTTTTTACAGAAAATGAATTTCAAGATAGCGAGAACGTGCCATTTATTGTACAAAAAACAGATGGCGGGTTTTTATATGCAACGACTGATTTAGCTGCAATTAATTATCGCGTTAATAAATTACATGCTGATAGGATTGTCTATGTTGTAGATGCAAGACAATCATTTCATTTCAAACAATTATTTTTAGTTGGTAAAAAATCAGCTTTAGCTAAAATGGAGACAAAGCTTGAACATATTGCTTTTGGAACCATGATGGATGAAGGTGGGAGACCTTTTAAAACAAGGTCTGGTGAAGTGGTTAAACTTGCTGATCTAATCAATGAGGCTATTGCTAGAGCTAAATTGGTGGTTAAAGAGCGTAATTCAGAATGGACAATTGCTGAACAAAATTATTTAGCTAATATAATGGCAATTGCGTCAATTAAATATGCAGATTTATCAAAAAATAGGACCAGTGATTATATATTTAGCTTTGATAAAATGCTAGCATTTGATGGTAATACCGCGCCATATTTATTATATGCATATACCAGAATTCAAAGTGTTTTAAGTAAGTTTGATAGTAGCATAATTGAAGAGGTTAATAAATTCAAGTTTAAGTTTAATACTTTAGTAGAGCATAAGTTGGCATTACAAATTGCTAAATTTGGCGATACAATTTTTATTACTGCCAAAGATTGCTATCCTCATTATTTATGTCAATATTTATATGATTTATCTGTATTATTTATGCAGTTTTATGAAGCATGTCCAATACTAAAGGCTGGTAATGATGAAATCAAATCAAGTAGATTACGGTTATCTCAAACGATTGCCATAATTTTGAGGCAAGGGTTGGAATTGCTTGGTATTCCAATTATAGAGCGGATGTAATATGACAAAGCCGATTAATCGTTGCTTTTGGTGTTTAAATAGTGATATTTACGAAGAATATCATGATAAAGAATGGGGTGTTCCAGTTTATGATGATGGTAAGCATTTTGAATTCTTATTATTAGAAACAATGCAAGCAGGACTCAGTTGGATTACAATCTTAAAACGGAGAGAGAACTATCGTAAAGCTTTTGCCAATTTTGACTACAATGAAATTGCCCAATTTGATGAAGATAAAATTCTAAAATTAATGGATGATGTTGGGATTATTCGGAATCGCAAAAAAATAGAAGCGGCAATAACTAATGCTCAATGTTTTATTAAATTACAAAAAGAATATTCTTCATTTAATCAGTTTATTTGGAGTTTTACCGATGGTAAAACTATTAAAAATACGTGGGCTGATAGAGCATTAATTCCAGGAACTACAGATCTTTCTGATAAAATTTCGAAGAATTTAAAATCTCATGGTTTTAAATTTATAGGCTCAACTACTATTTATGCTTATTTGCAGGCAGTTGGAATCGTAAATGATCATATGATTGATTGTTTTCGCTACAATCAAGTCTAACTAAAATTAATCAAAAAATTTAGTAAATTGTGCAACCTCATCACGAGGGGTTCGGTAATTATTAATTGGTGCCTTTGTATCCTCATAACCAATTGCAAGACCGCATACTAAAGTATAATTTGTTGAATAACCAAGTTCTGATTTTACTATATCTGGAAATTCAGCCAAAGCGGCTTGTGGACAGGTTGCAAGCCCTAAGGAAGTTGCCATTAGCATAACGGATTGTAAAAAAAGTCCATAATCTAAAAAAGACCCTTTATCTGCTAAGTTATGCACGAAAAAATATAAAGTGGTTGGAGCACCAAATGCGCTATAGTTTTTTGCCCATTGCTTTAACCTTGTTTCGGTATCGTCTCTTTTAATATTTAATGTTTCGTATAATAGCATTCCACATTCAATTGCTTTGGCTTTAAATTCTGGAGGCATTTGTTGTGGATAATAATTGTATTCCATTTTTCTTTCATGTTTATTCCAAAATGCCTCTTCAAGTTTCTTATCTAAGATTTGTTTGGTTCTACCTGTGACTACTGATACATTCCATGGTTGAGAATTTTTCCCAGATGGGGCATGTCGTGCTTTATCTAAAATCTTTTCGATTAGCGCTTTAGAAACTGATTTATTTAAAAAGGCACGCACTGATTTTCGTGTTATTAGGGCACTCGCTGTATCCATAAGATTCCTATTAATAATATTGTATAAGAGTAAATTTGGGTGATTTTAGCATAAATTTGAAATACCTACATAATTAATCTATGGTATAATTAACGTTTTGAGTTAATTTAAATTTAAGGAGTTTTTATGTCGGTTCAAAGAACGTTATCAATTATTAAGCCTGATGCTGTAGCAAAAAATGTAATCGGAAAAATTTATACTCGCTTTGAAGAAGCTGGCTTAAAAGTTATTGCAGCTAAAATGAAACATTTATCAGCAAAGGAAGCTGCCGGATTTTATGCGGTTCATAAAGAGCGTGGTTTTTTTGCAGAGCTGATTGCTTTTATGACATCAGGTCCTGTTATTATCCAGGTTCTTGAAGGAGAAAATGCAGTTGAACGCCATCGTGAAATTATGGGTGCAACGGATCCTAAAAAAGCAAATCCTGGAACTATTCGTGCTGATTTTGCTGATAGTATTGATGCAAATGCGGTTCATGGTTCTGATAGCCTAGAAAATGCAGCAATTGAAATTGCATATTTCTTTGCACAAACAGAAGTTTGTCCTAGAGTTTGATTTTTATTTTAAGCTGTTTTAATACGTGAATAAAGTTAATCTTGCAAATTATACCCTAAATGATCTAGAGGGCTTTTTTCTTGAAATTGGAGAAAAAAAATTTAGAGCACGCCAAGTCTTTAGATGGATTCATTTATTTGGGGTGGCTGATTTTGCAGAAATGACTGATATTGCTAAATCATTACGCGAGAAATTAGAAGAACTAGCAATAGTAGAAGTGCCAAAATTGGTTTCAGAAAATATTGCTAGTGATGGTGTAATTAAATGGGCATTAGAAGTTGGTAATAATAATAAAATTGAAACAGTCTTTATTCCAGAGGAAAATCGTGGTACGCTATGTGTCTCATCTCAAGTTGGGTGTGCATTGGAATGTCAGTTTTGTTCAACTGGCAGGCAAGGTTTTAACCGAAATTTAACTACTGGTGAAATAGTTGGGCAACTTTGGTGGGCCAATAAACGTTTAGGGCGTGATCCACGTGGAGAAAAGATAATAACCAATGTTGTAATGATGGGTATGGGTGAACCTTTAGCTAATTATGAGAATGTGGTTAATGCTTTAAAAATAATGCTTGATGATAACGCATACAATTTATCTAAGAAAAAATTAACTCTTTCAACGAGTGGAGTGATTCCTGGATTAGATCGGTTAAAAGATGATTGTCCTGTATCCTTAGCTGTAAGTTTGCATGCATCTAATGATGAGGTTCGTGATAAAATAATTCCATTGAATAAAAAATATCCAATAAGTGAACTTGTATCTGCATGTAAACGTTATTTAACTAATTCACCTAAAGAGTTTGTTACCTTTGAATATGTTATGCTTAAAGATGTAAATGATAGTTTAGATTATGCAAAAGAATTGGCTAGTTTAATGTTAGATGTTAATTGCAAATTTAATTTAATTCCATTTAATCCATTTCCCAACTCTGGATTTTTAAGTTCTAGTTGGGGACAGATTCTTAAATTTCAAAAAATATTACAAAATGCAGGCTTTATTACTACCGTTCGTAAAACTAGGGGCGAAGATATTGATGCAGCATGTGGGCAGCTAGTGGGTAATGTTCAAGATAAGACTAAACGTCAGGAAAAGTGGAAAAGGCTTGCAATGACAACGATTCCGATTATAAAGGTTTAATATGAGTGAAATAGTTCGTCGAAAAACATTTAGTGTAAAAGTTGGTAATGTTTTAGTTGGAAGTAGTCATCCTGTAGTTGTTCAATCTATGACGAATACGGATACTGAAAATGCAATAGGTACTGCAGCTCAAATCCATGAATTGGCAGAATCTGGTTCTGAAATAGTTCGAATTACAGTAAATACTATCGCATCAGGTAGTAAAATAAAAGAAATAAAAACTAGATTAGCGGATCTCGGGGTGGATGTGCCAATTGTTGGCGACTTCCATTTTAATGGTCATAAGATTTTAGCAGAAAATCCAGATTGTGCTAAATATCTTGATAAGTATAGAATTAATCCAGGAAATGTTGGCCGAGGTAGTAAAAAAGACGAACAGTTTGCGTATATGATAAAAACAGCAATTGAATATGATAAGCCGGTTAGAATTGGAGTTAATTGGGGATCTTTAGACCAGACTTTATTAGCTGATTTAATGGACCAAAATGGAAAAAGAAGTGTGCCATTATCTGCAGCTCAAGTAATGCGTGATGCTTTAGTTGAATCAGCATTAAGAAGTGCCAATCAAGCTCTTGAATTAGGTTTAAGCCAAGATAAAATTATTGTATCTTGTAAGGTAAGTAATGTTCAAGATTTAATATTAGTGTATAAAGATTTAGCTAATCGTTGTAGCTACCCGTTACATTTAGGTCTAACTGAAGCTGGGATGGGGGTTAAGGGTATTGTTGCTTCAACCTCAGGTATAGCTAATTTGCTTCAATTAGGTATAGGTGATACAATTAGAGTCTCATTAACACCAAAACCTGGTGAAAGCCGTACACAAGAGGTGATTGTATCGCAAGAAATTTTACAATCTTTAGGAATTCGCTCTTTTGTTCCAGTCGTAACAGCATGTCCGGGGTGTGGCAGAACGTCGAGTGATTACTTTCAACATTTAGCGCAAAAAATTCAAAATTATTTATCTTCTCAGATGCCGGTTTGGCGTGAAACATATCCTGGAGTTGAAGATATGAAAGTTGCGGTTATGGGATGTGTTGTAAATGGTCCTGGGGAATCTAAGCTTGCTAATATTGGGATTAGTCTTCCTGGACGTGATGAATCGCCAGTTGCTCCAGTATTTATTGATGGCGAAAAATTTATTACTTTAAAAGGTGATAAAATCGCAGAAGAGTTTCAAGAAATTGTAAATAACTATGTAACTTCACATTATAGTAGGATTTAATAAAAGTCTTATTAGATGAGGTAAATATGAAATTATTTATAAATATTTTTCTATCTACATTTTTAAATTTTGTCTTTGCTGATAATTTTGTAATTGAAAAAAATCGTCCCAGTGATTTTGTAAATCTCCAACAATTTATTCCTCAGATGCAGTTTGATATTCGTTATTATGGTTCCCATAATTTTGTAGGACGCCGAATAAATGGTTATGAATCTCCTGTTTGCTTAATAACCAAATCTGCAGCTATGGCTCTCAAGAAGGTTGAAAGTAAATTATTAGGAATGAATTTGACACTAAAAGCTTATGATTGTTATCGGCCACAACGAGCTGTAGATGACTTTGCTAATTGGGCAACTCAAATAGACAATGTTAAAATGAAAAAGGAATTTTACCCATCTGTTGATAAAGTAAATTTATTTAAAGAAAATTATATTGCTTATCGTTCGGGGCATAGTCGTGGAAGCACCATTGATTTAACAATTGTTCCAATACAAAGTGCAGTACCTAAATATAATAAAGATACGCCACTCATTTCGTGTATAGCTCCTAAACAGAAACGGTTTCCAGATAATAGTTTAGATTTTGGCACTGGGTTTGATTGTTTTAGTCCAGTATCACATCCACTATATCAAAATTTATCTGCTCAAATTTTAGCTAATCGATTACTATTAAATACATTAATGAATGAAGCCGGGTTTAAGGGGATTGATTCAGAATGGTGGCATTTTACTTTTGCTAATGAAGCATACCCACATACTATATTTGATTTTATAGTCAAATAATGTAATGGGAATTAAGTGCTAAATTTTAATTTCAAACAAGATAATAAAAAAACTAACTTTTTAATTTGCTAAAATTATCAAATAAAGATTATTAAATATTTGTTTTTATGTTGTAATTTGCCTGTATTTCAAGTTTTTACTTTTATGGTTATAGTTAGCACTATAGGTTACTTATTTATGTTTATTGAAAAAAAATCATATACCTCACTTTTTGGTTTTTTAGCAACATTAATACTATTGACCAATTATTATATACAGTTTATAAACTATAATTTAGACAGTTATAAAGCAATTGGTATCGCTTCTTCTATTATTACAGGGATTTTTGGATATATTTATACTAAATTTTCTTATAAAATTTATAAAAAATATGATTTATCAGCATCACAAGTATTGTCCATAAGATTTTGGTTACTCTTAATACTTACTCTATCTTCTATGTTTTTTCTAGATCAACATATAGAAATTAGTTTTGGAGCTATATTTAAATTAGTCATACTTGGGTTTACCGTTTTAATAATTCCATTGTATTTTAGTCAAATATCAATAACTAATATTGGCCCAAATCTAACTAGCATTATAATAGGTGTTACGCCTGTTTTATGTTTCTTTCTGGAAAAAATATTTTTACCAACGTTGGTTTTAGGAATACATTATTTTAACTATATAATTATTATTATGATATTTATTACAGTAAATTTACTTAACTGGATATCACATAAATATCGAATTAAATAAAAAATACACAGATAAAAATCTCAAATAACGAAATAAGCATTGAGATAGAGAAATTACAATGAATGATTCGTTATATCAATATTTAGATAAAAAATCTTTATCAATGAACTTAATAAGACAATTAGAATTATTAGTTAATAAGTCCGGTCTTTATTTACGCTTAATATGAAAAATAAAACTTATTATAAATGAAATTAAAAAAATAAAAAATAATATTTTGGCAATTGAAATTGCAGCAAACTGTATCCCACCAAAACCAAGTATTCCAGCAATTATTGCTAAAATAAAAAAGATTACCGACCATGCTAGCATTACGACTCCTTCTTTAAATCAAAAGATTATTAATTTCAATATGGCATTCTAGCATTTATAATTACTTCTTAAACCAGATAAATTATACCTAAAGTTTTAGATTTAAGGTTACCAAAGATGGCATGCAAACTTGACGAAATGGCTTGATTATGCTAGAATCCAGTTCTCATTATTTATGGAATATTGCTTTGCAATATATTTTATATGAAGATTTGTAATATAAAATCTTGTCTAGATTCAATAGTCTATTACTTATGTGTGTTTCACTCTCATGAGACTTAAAGTCTCATTCTTTAATTAATAAACCAAAAGCGAAGTTGGGAAGTTCATATGAACTTTTGTTACAACTAGTAATGGTATAAAAATTTATCTATGTTTATTTAATTTTATTTGGTAAGATAGGATATGAAAGCAAAGAAAACTTTTTTTATTGATAAAAAAACGCTTGTTCCAGCCATTTTAGACAGTATTAAAAAACTAAATCCAGCAGCACAGGCCAAAAATCCAGTCATGTTTGTGGTATATATTGGTAGTATTTTGACTACTTTATTAACCATATATTCAGCAACTGGGCATGATGCTGGAGGAAGCTCTAGTTTTATTTTAAATATTACTATATGGCTTTGGTTTACTTTATTATTTGCGAATTTTGCGGAAAGTGTAGCTGAAGGTCGTTCAAAAGCTCAAGCGGAAAGTTTAAAAAGTGCAAAGAAAGATGTCTTGGCAAAGAAATTAGCTGAAGCAAATAAAAATGCAGCTATAACTAATATTTCAAGTACTAGTATACGCTTTGGTGATATTGTATTAATTGAAGAAGGTGAGATAATTCCATGTGATGGAGAAATCATCGAAGGTTGCGCCTCTGTTGATGAAAGTGCCATTACGGGTGAATCTGCTCCAGTTATTCGAGAATCTGGTGGTGATTTTTGTTCAGTTACTGGAGGAACTAAAGTATTATCGGATTGGTTAATTGTAAAAGCAACCGCTAATCCTGGAGAAAGCTTCCTAGATCGAATGATTGCTATGGTTGAAGGTGCTAAGCGTCAAAAAACGCCAAATGAAATAGCTTTATCTATATTATTAACAGCATTAACCATAATATTTTTATTAGTAATAGTTACTTTATTACCTATGTCTATTTATAGTGTAAATGCAAATAATAGTGGAACCCCTGTTACCTTAACAATTTTAATTGCTTTATTAGTGTGCTTAATTCCCACTACAATTGGTGGATTGTTATCCGCCATTGGTGTTGCTGGAATGGGACGCATGTTATTAGCAAATGTTATTGCTACTTCAGGACGTGCAATTGAGGCTTCAGGTGATGTAAGTGTATTATTATTAGATAAAACTGGTACAATTACTTATGGTAATCGTCAAGCTAGTCAATTTTATCCGGTAAATGGTGTTGAAGCAAAAGAAGTCGCTGAAAGCGCTTTTTATTCTTCTTTAACAGATGAAACTCCTGAAGGGAAAAGCATTGTTCTTCTTGCGCAAAGTTATGGGTTCTCTCAATCTTTAGTTGATATCTCAAGTATGAATTTTATTCCATTTTCTGCACAAACGCGTATGTCTGGAGTTGATTTTGAGCAAAATCAAATTCGAAAAGGTGCGGCAGATACTATTAAGAATTTAGTTATTCAATCTGGAAATCAGTACCCAGAAGATGTGGACAAAATTGTAGAAGTTGTGGCTTCAAGGGGATCAACGCCATTAGTTGTTGCGAAAAATAATAAAATATTAGGTGTGATTGAACTTAAAGATATTATTAAAGAAGGTATCAAAGAAAAGTTTTCTGAATTAAGACGCATGGGTATTAAAACAGTTATGATCACTGGTGATAATAAGTTAACTGCTGCATCTATTGCTGCTGAAGCTGGTGTTGATAACTATTTAGCTGAAGCAACCCCAGAAAATAAACTCTCAATGATTAAAAATTATCAACAAGAAGGGCATTTGGTTGCCATGACGGGTGATGGAACTAATGATGCGCCAGCTCTGGCTCAAGCAGATGTTGCTGTTGCTATGAATAGTGGAACTCAGGCTGCAAAAGAAGCGGCGAATATGGTTGATCTTGATTCATCGCCAACTAAATTAATTCAAATTGTAGAGATTGGGAAGCAGATGTTAATGACTCGTGGAGCGTTAACCACTTTTAGTATTGCTAATGATATAGCTAAATATTTTGCAATTATTCCAGCGACCTTTGCTTCAACTTATCCAGTTTTAAATCAATTAAATGTAATGCATTTAGCAACTCCAGCATCCGCAATTTTATCTGCAGTTATTTTTAATGCATTGATTATCATTGCTTTGATTCCTTTGGCACTAAAAGGTGTTAAATTCCAAGCGCTATCGGCAAATATTTTACTTCGACGTAATTTTTTAATTTATGGTGTAGGTGGAGTAATTGTTCCATTTATTGGAATCAAATTAATTGATATGATTTTACATTTTTTACATTTTGCGTAGGAAAAGTCATGAAACAATTAAAAGAATCATTTTTAGCGTTACTGCTGTTAACAGTAATTACAGGAGTAATTTATCCTGTAATTACAACTCTAATTGGACAATTTTGCTTTAATTATAAGGCAAATGGTAGTTTAATTAAAGTTAAAGGTGAAATAGTTGGCTCTGAATTAATTGGACAAAATTTTTCATCTGATAAATATCTTTGGGGAAGACCTTCATCTACTAGTGATTTTGCCTATAATCCGTTAGCTTCAAGTGGGTCTAACTTAGGACCGTTAAATCCAGCGCTATTATCTGGAATACATGATCGAGTGGCTATATTGGAATCAATAAATAAAGGGATAGCTATCCCTGTTGATTTAGTTACGGCATCCGCAAGTGGTCTGGATCCTGAAATTAGCTTGGCATCTGCTTACTATCAAATACCACGTATTGCTAAAGCAAGAAATATAAGCAATGATGCGGTAAAGGTAATTGTGGACCAAATTGCAAATGAGCCATTATTTGGAATTTGGGGCGAGCATACCGTAAATGTATTACTAGTTAATTTGGCTTTAGATCAAAAAGAAATTGAGGAAAAATAACATGAATATAATTTATATAATTGCCGGAATTGTTGCATTGTTGATATTTGTATATCTAATCATTGCATTATTTAATCCAGAAAAATTTTAGGATAGGTGAGTTATGAGTATCGGCTATATTGATTTAATTTTATTTTTTTTAACATTCACATTATTATCAATTCCATTAGGTTTATATATTGCTAATGTATTTAATGAAAAGATTAATTATTTTGCTTGGTTAGAAAAGCCTATTTATAAAATAATTGGAGCAAATTCAAAGCGTGATATGTCGTGGCAAGAATATGCTCTGGCAATAATGCTGTTTAGTATTTTGGGTGTGATTTTATTATTTTTTATCCAAATTCTCCAAGGGTTTTTACCGTTTAATCCTCAAGGGTTGGGTAAACTGTCTTGGGATTTGGCATTGAATACAGCTGTTAGTTATGTAAGTAATACTAATTGGCAAGCATATGCTGGTGAAACAACGATGAGCTATTTTACTCAAACTATTGGGTTGGCGGTTCAAAATTTCGTGTCAGCGGCAACTGGTATTGCGGTTTTGATTGCTTTTATTCGTAGCTTTGTACTCACTGAAGCAAAAACTATCGGCAATTTTTGGAAAGATTTAGTGAAGTCAGCGTTATATATTCTGATTCCATTATCATTAATTATATCAATTACATTGGTTGCATTAGGAGTTCCACAAAATTTTAACCAGTATGTTAAATCTCAAGTAGTTGACCCACAAACTATCCATGAAACAGTTAATAATAAGGTGGAAACAAAAATCGTTAATTTTCAGTCAATTCCAATGGGCCCTGTGGCATCACAAGAAGCAATTGCAATGTTAGGGACAAATGGGGGTGGTTTTTTTAATGTTAATGCGTCTCATCCCTATGCAAATCCGAACAGTTTAAGTAATTTAGTTTTAATGTTGGCTATAATTATTATTCCAGGGGCTTTATGTTTTACTTTTGGTTTTATGGTGAATGATCAAAAGCAAGCCTGGACCATTTATATTACCATGAGTATTATATTTATTGCGTTTACTGTTATGTTAATGCTTATTGAGTTTAAGGGTAATCCACTCTTTAATAAATTTAATATTGATCAAATGATGAGTAGTTTACAAAGTGGTGGTAACATGGAAGGAAAAGAAGCCAGATTTGGCATCTTTGGATCAAGCTTATTTACCAGTATAACCACTTCTGTTTCATGCGGTGCTGTGAATAATATGCATGATTCATTAATGCCTCTTGGCGGATTTATTCCATTATTTTTAATTCAATTATCTGAAGTTGCTTTTGGTGGAGTCGGTAGTGGCTTATATACAATTTTAATTTTTGTAATACTATCAGTATTTATTGCCGGATTAATGATTGGGAGAACTCCGGAATATTTGGGTAAAAAAATTGAAAGCTTTGAAATGAAAATGGTTGCATTGGCTATTTTAATTGTTCCATTAATTATACTATTAGGATCTGCCATTTCATTGGTAATTCCTGCAGGATTGGCAGGGATTGGTAATCCATCTGCACATGGATTATCTGAAGTTCTTTATGCTTTTAGTTCTGCAGCTAATAACAATGGAAGTGCATTTTCTGGCTTAAATGCAAATTCGGCATATTATAATGTGGCGTTAGCTATTGCCATGTTTATTGGCCGATTTGGTGTGATTATTCCAATATTAGCAATTGCAGGTAGCATAATTAGCAAAAAGAAAATTCCAGTAACTTCTGGAACCATGCCAACTAGTGGTTTTCTATTTGTTTGTATTTTACTTGGCGTAATTATAATTGTTGGAGCACTAACTTACATTCCAGCCTTAGCATTAGGTCCAATTGCTGAACATTTTATGCTATTTAAATAATTCATTATCAAAGAAAATAAACCTATAGCTAAACATGCTATAGGTTTATTTTACTTATATCTTTACTGTTTCCAACTTAATTCTTTAAACTTAAAATCTGATATCTATTATAATTAACAGATCAATGGTCATTAATTTTGAGCTACACTATTTTTTGCTAATGCTACTTTTGTTTCAATTGCAATTTGAGTAAAATGAATTCGCTCTAAAGTTGAGGCAATAAGTGAAGCAACTCGTTCTAGTAATAGCTGTGTTTCGGGTAAAAAGAAATTAATTTCATCTAATGGCTCTAAAACTAATACTCCACGACCACGTACCGTTGATGCAATTGGCACATAAAATAATTTGCTTATTGCAAAAGTATCCGTATTTATACCTGCGGATTGATTATTAGTAAATACCCAATTAGCAATATTGATATCAAATTCAGCGGAGTCAATTTTACTGATTTTAATTTGTAGTCTCTCATCCATATCTGGAGTTAATAACATATATTTCGCATTTAAAATTAGTTCTAGATATTTACTTAATATTTCAATTGCTTGAGCTTCAATCATTACATTTGATAATTCTTTACAAAGTGTAAATAAAGTATCATTTTTGTATTTTTCTTTATTAAGCTGTGAGATTTGATAGCGCAGATTTCCATTAGTAACACTTGCAACAATGCCAATACTAGCCATAATAATAAAGGTGATTACATACTGTGCATCGTTAAACACTAATTGAAATTTTGGGGTAATAAAATAAAAATTATATGATGCGGCAGACATAATTGCAACAATAATTGCAGATACTACACCACGTCCTTTACTAACTAAAATTAGAACGAAAAGATATAGCATTGCAATATTAGTATTATTAAATAAATTAGATAAAGGCTGAATTGCAATACCAAATAAGGCAAAGAATATTAAAAATGAAAAAAATTTCTTAGTGGTTTTCCCCCAATCAAATTTCTTTTTAATTTTACCTTGATTATTAAATTGTACTTTAGGGATTGAGTCTTCATTTACTAAAAGAAGATTTATTTCGGGAATACTTTGTACAATTTGTTCTGATAGACTACTACCAAATAATCTATAATATAAAGATAGGCGGTATTGAGCTAGCATAACAGTATTAATATTATTATCTTTAAGAAATTCAATTATTGCAGAAGCTGGGTCTGGACCGTATAATTTTACAGGGATAGCACCTAGTTGTTTTGCTAAATCTAGTAGGTCAAGTACTTTTTGGCGATCTCTTAGGGAACGAGATTTAAATTCTGAATTTTCAAAATATCCAGCATACCAAATATTATATCCTTTATCGATGACATTTTTAGCACTGCGAATAATCTTTTCCGAAGAGTACCCAGGCTCAATCACAACCAGTAATTTATCGTTACTTGGCCAAACTTCTTTAATGTCTTGTTCATAGCGATATTCTTGGACTTGTTGATCAACTTTTTGAGCCGTTTTTCTAAGTGCTAGTTCACGAAGTGCTGTTAAATTTCCTTTACGAAAAAAATTTCGTAAAGCTTGTTTTGCTCGTTCGGGAGAATAAATTTTACCTTCATTTAAACGTTCGATTAGTTCATCTGGGGGTAAATCAATTAATACGATTTCATCTGCATCTTCAATAATGTGATCTGGAACTGTTTCTGCAACTGGAATTCCAGTTATCTGCTCAACAATATTATTTAATGACTCGATATGTTGAATATTAATTGCTGTATAGACATCAATTCCAGCATTTAATAATTCTAAGATATCTTGATAACGCTTTTTATTTCTTGTGCCATTATTAGTATGAGCTAATTCATCAACGATAATTACTTCAGGATGGCGTTTAAGAGCTGCATCTAAATCAAATTCTTTATATTTATTGTTCTTATATTCAATAATCGCAGGAGAAATAAACTCAATATTGGAAGGAACTACTTCGGTGGTTTCTTTTCGATTATGGGTTTCAATATAGCCTATTACCACATCAATATTGTCTTTTTGAAGTAAGCTTGCGGCTTTTAACATTGCATAAGTTTTACCAACTCCAGCTGCTGCTCCTAAAAAAATTTTTAATTTGCCTTGGGATTTCTTACTTTCCTGTTGGTTGATTTTGTCTAATAATTGTTGCGGGTCTGGTCGGTTATCATTCATAATAATTACAATTTCACTTAGATACAATAAACAAAAGATAAATTCTAGGGTTTTATTTTACTATAAGATTTAAATATAAGTTTACTTTCTGTTACTGTTTAACTTTTTTTATCATTATAATATGTGAAACTACTGAAAATATAATAACACCAATCCACCAAGATATTGGATTAGTTAAGCTGTCGCTTTTGGTAATAAAATAACCGGCATAAATACATCCTATAAATTGAAAACTAGCAATAAATGAACCAGGGTTCCAAGCCCGATAATGAATAACTTGAATAATATGAAGGAAACAATTTATAGCACTAAAGGCAATTAAAACTAAGCCAAATCCAATATTTATAAATGATAGAGCTCCAAATATTGCAAAGGCTAACCATACTAATAGAATATTGACCCAAAAAATTTTTATATCAGTTAAAGATTCTTGATTTTCTGGTAATTTTAAGATTTTTCTATTTACAAAATTTTTAAATCCTCCTGGAATATAGTGTTCTTCAGTTTGATGGAATAAATAAAATGGAATATTAACCAACGCCCAGAAAATTGGTTCATGAATATTTGTATAACTAAATAATAAAATTGTTGAGATAATTCCAAGCCATGGTGTTAATTTTGCCCAGTTTTGATTAAGAGCTAAAGTTTCAATCATGATTCTTTCTCCTTAAATGCGGTAACTTATTATAACATGACTTATATTATTCATTTTATAATTGAAGATTAAATAAATCTAAAAGTAAAAAACATAAAACTTCCTGCATGCTAAAATCCTTTATTCAGGATAGTATCTCTGTTTGTAACATAGCGTAATTCATAAAGATTTTTAACTTACTCACATTTATTGTGGATAACTTTGTGCATAACAATTATAATATGTGGAATAAAGTTAAAGACAAGCTATAAATTTAGCTGTTTGAGTTATTAGGCTTAAACGTTTGTCGTAATGAGAATATAGAATATTAAGATGCAAAATATAAATTTTATCCAAAGTACAAAGATTTCGGGACAATTTCCTAATATTGGTATTTTGGAGCTATTTTTGGCCGAAATTCATTTCCGGGATATATTTGAGCCAATGTTAGTTATAGTGCCTAGTTTGACAATGGCAAATTGGTTAAATGATCAAATTACTCTAAAATTTGGTATAGCTAGTAATATTAAATTTATTCTTCTTAGTGAATTTATTCAAAATCTTTATATGAAAAATAATCCACAAGCAAAGCTATTTGCATTTCAAGAAACTAAATTTATTTTATTTGATTATCTTTGTTCAATAAATTTTTCAGATAATATATTTGATGAAATTAAGAGTTATTTATTTGTCAATAGTAATCTGGATTATTATAGAGCATTTCAGTTGGCAGCTCAATTAGAACAAATTTTTAATGAATACATTTATTTAAGAACTGACGAAATTTTAAATTTGTCTATATTTAAATTGATGCCTAAATGGCAAAAATCTTTGTGGGATCATTTTATTCAAAAAATTAGTTTATCTAAAAGCTATTTAGATATTTATAAATTTTTTTTAAAGGAACGTAATTTATCCAATATATCAAAGCAAATATACGTGTTTGGATTAACAAGTATTTATCCATCACAATTAAACATTTTAAAACAGCTAGCTAAATTTGCGCAGATAAATTGGTACTATATTACTATTTCAAATGAATATTATGGTGATTTATTAAGTGATACAACAAAAGCTAAATTACAACAAAAAGTATTACGAGAGCCTAATTTATCCATATCTGATTTATATTTAATAAGCGGTAACCCATTAGTTGCTAATTTGGCAAATTTTTCAAGAGAGTTTATTGAGTTATTATTAGCTAATGAGATCTATAATGATGAAATTATTGAAAATCCACCATTAATTCCTGAAAATAAATTAGATTTACTCCAATTAATTCAAAATGATATTTATCAGATTAAATATCGAATTGATTCTAAATATTGGTTTGATTTAAACAATCAATATTATACAGAACCTTTGGCAATAAATAATGTAAGTGGATTAAAATTTAATATTTGTTATAATAAAATGCGTGAGGTTCAAGTATTATTTAATGAATTATTAAAATTAATTTCCGAAAATCCCAATCTTAAATTAAATGATATTTTGGTAACAGCACCAAATATCGATGATTATTCTAGTTATCTAAATGCTGTATTTTTGAATGAATATGCTGTAAATAAAGATGGTGATAGTATAAAGTTACCTATTATTATTACAGGGAATAAGCCCAAACGAAATACTGAAGTAATTGATGCAATTAAGTTTATACTCAACATACCATTTGAAATTCCAGTTAGTTACTTTATTGAAATTTTAAGTCAATCAGCAATTATTAAGGGTATGGAGTTAACTGCAGAAAATATTTATATGGTAAAAACTTGGCTTTGGCACAATCAGGTGCGATTTGGTTATGATAAAACTGATTATAGTCGATTTGAATATAAAGATTTTGATATTAACTGTTTTGGGCGCTTTATTAAAAACTTAATACTTGGAGTTTGTTTGCCTAAAGAGATTAATGAACTTAATCATGATTTGCCAATTTATACCTTTAATAACCAGGTATATGTTCCGTATGATAATCTTGAAAACAGTCATATAAGCCTGATTAACAAGGTAATAATTATTATTGAGTTAATTTGTAAAATTCGCACTTTAGTTTATAAGTCAGCTTTAGAATATAATTTATTTAGTCTTGAAGAATTAAAGTCTATTTTTGAAGAATTTAAAGCCTCACTTTTTACTGATCACAAGATGCAGCTTGAATTAGATAAATTTATTGGAACTTTAAATGGTATCAACATAGCTAATAGAATTAATCTAATGATTTTAAATGCTCTCATTGATGATTATTTATCAAATTTTAATACAAAGGTATTGTTCACGAGTAAAATAACTTGTGCATCAATGCAGGCAGTGCATCACATCCCTTATAAAGTTATTTATATTCTTGGCATGAATTGGAATGAATTTCCGCGATTGTATAGTTATAATAAATTAAGCATTCTGTCTAATAATTGGTCCTTAGCTGATCGCAATTTAAATTTAGAGGATAAACAATTGTTTTTAGATACTATATTATCAGCTAAAGATTTCTTATTTATAAGCTATATTGGACGAAGTGAAAAGGATAATAGTGAAATTAAACCATCACCATTAGTTGGACTATTACAAAATACTATTAAAGAAAGTATTGCAAATGGTGATATTTTAGATCAAATTACACAGTTGCACCCATTACATCCATTTTATAACAATCAAACGAATAATTATTCTGCATTTTGGGGTAGGGCTGTGAATCTTATTACTGAAAATGTGCCTAATTTACGTTGGAATTTTGCGGTTGATATTCCAATTACTCAGGTTGTTTCAGATCAACAGATTATAGAATTAAAACTAAAACATTTAATAAATACTTTTTTATATACCAATGTTAATCTTTATAAAACTTTAAAGTTAGATTTATACCTAGATCCATTAGAGTTTTATGATCATGAGGGTATTGAAGTAATTTCTCGTGAATTATTAAAAAAATTATATAAAGAATTTATTAAATTAGATGAAATAAATCAATTAGATTTGTTATTTAAACAAGGCAAGCTAGCTACTTATTTACATACCGCTGGAATTATTGGATATGATCACATTGGTGACTACCAATTAAATTATTCTTTAAACTTATATAAAGCCTATTCTCAAATTATGGGCAATAGAAAAGTATTTTTTACTGTTGATATTCCAAATTTGCATTTAACGATTCGTGATGAATTATTGGTTGATCAAGATCAGCTAGTTGTAGCCAATGCTTTTCATAATTTACATATCAATAATGAAGAGTATAAAATCAATCTTGATTTACGAGTTAAGGCATTAATTTATTTTCTATTAATTAATGTTTCACAATTTAAGGATATAAATGGACAAATAGTAAAAATCACTGGAGTGACTCTTAGGATTATGAGCCATGATATGATGGTAAAAAATTATCAAGTAAATTTAAATCATACAATAGATATTTTGGATTTATGGGCTAGAGTTTTACGTTTCTATCTATATAGCTTAACTCATCCAATTTTAATTCATAAGGCTGCTTTAGAAGAATATTTGGTGGCAAAAGAATCTGAGCGATTAATTAAAATGCGTAAAATCTATGAAAATACATTTGAGAATAAAGGTCTAACTGATTTGCTTGAAGATCCTGTATTTTCAGACATTGCTAAAGATTATTTTAATCTTAGCGAGAACCGTAATTTACTAGTAAAGATTGGTCAATTGCTTAAAGATATTCAATTTAATGAAGTGGTAACTACATGACTCGTTTACATCCAGTTGAAGAAATTAGTTTTGAAAAATTAGATCAAAGCTATGTAGTTGAAGCTAGTGCAGGAACTGGCAAGACTTGGACTATTGAGCGATTATTTATTAAAGCGTTACTTGAAAAGCAAGATATAGCACTACAAAATATTTTAGTAGTAACTTTTACTACTGCGGCAACTCGTGAGCTTAAACTAAGAATTTCTGAGCAAATTCTATCAACTATAGAGCTTATGCTTAAACTTCGTGATGTAAATATTCAAAGCTATATAACGAATGATGTTTTTATAAATAGTTTTTTATTGAAGCGTAAGGATAATTTTGAAAAAGATATTATAATTCTTAGTCGAAGCTTACAAAATTTTGATCATGCATCAATTTATACTATTCATGGATTTTGTAATAAAGTAATCCATGATTATCAAATTGAATGTGGGGTTAATCAACCATTTAAATTAGTCAGTGATAAGAGTTATATTTTTGAAACTGGAGTTCGCAATTTTTTACGAGAAAAAATTATTAATAATCCAAGCTTTAGAAACTCAATCGATAAAGTATTGCAAAATCTGAATTCTTTATTTATAACAAATTACAGGCTTGATTTAATTCAAAGTATTTTAATAAAAATTCCTAAAGATTTAATATGGATTAATAATGGAACATTTAAATTACGCTATGAAGTTAAATATAAGCCAGATTTAACGGGTTTAATTAATGATATTAATACAAAAGAAGATGTTTTAATTGTAAAAACACATGTTTTAAGTGCGATATCTTTATATTTAGCTGATTATTTTAATAAATCACAATCAACCTCTACTGCTATTAGTTATGATGAATTAATTCAAATTTTAGCAGATAAAGTATCATGTAATAGCTCACTAAGAAATCGATTAAATCATGATTATCCAATCGCATTTATTGATGAATTTCAAGATACTGATTTTTTACAATGGCAAATCTTTAGTAATATTTATGGTATTCATCAAAATAAACCCAAAGGATCTATGGTTGTGGTTGGAGATCCAAAGCAAGCGATCTATCGTTTTCGAGGTGCAGATATTGATGTATACCTTGAAGCGCGCAAATTAATTAAAAGTAGTTTAAATTTAGTTGAAAATAGGCGTTCACATCCAGATATTATGAATTTTATTAATCGATTATTTGATATGAATATTAATCATGAATGTTTTGGACCTGGGATTGACTATCATGATGTAATACCCAAAGTAAATCTTGATTCATTAGTCGAAATTCCAAATAAATTAGCCATTAAAGATAGTTGTCTTAATTTGGGGGTTGTAAATGATTTTTATGATGAAAAAGTCCAAATTATAGCAATTACGGGATCTAATGCGCCAGAAAAAGAAGAAAATCTTCTTAATAATCTAACCTTAGAGATTTTAGCTTTATTAAACAGTGATCCGAAACTAATTAGCAAGATGGCAATTTTAGTAAATAAAAATCGTGAAGCTGGTATCTTAGTTAAGCATCTAAATAAATTTGGTATAAAAGCTTGTGAGTTAAAAATTGGTAATATTTTTGCAACTAGTACTGCACGAGATTTATTATTAATTTTAGAAGCAATCGTGGACTTATCTGATCGACGCTTATTAATTAAGGCAATAGCAACCAAGATTTTTAATTTCCCATTAAATCAACTTATTCTCGCAGATAGTGATAAAAATAATCTTGATAATATTATTCAGATATTTTTTAGTTATAAGCAACTCCTTGATCAAAATGGCATATTTTCTTTAATTTATAAACTAATTGATGATTTAAGATTAATCCAAACCAATTCTGGTATTACTCGCCGTGAAATTTCTAATTTATTACAATTAGCTGAATTGATTAATAAACATACAGATGGTATAAATGATGCAATGGAGGTTTTATATTGGTTAAGAGCTAAAATAAACAATGTATTAAATAGTAGCGATGCAGATTTAAATGATGATAATGAAGAAATGGTGCGTTTAGACAATGATGAAGAACAGTTGATTATTACGACGCAGCATAAAGCCAAAGGCCTTGAGTATGATATACTATTTTGTCCATATTTTAAACGTGATGCGGTTAAAAATAGTCGCCTAGATCCTCAATATACGATGCCATTTTTTGCTAAATATCGTGATGAATCTGGATTAATGGTCGCTAAGTTAATTAATGATGAGGATGTGGCAGAAAAGATTATTAAACGTGATAATCAAGAAATTCATAGACTGAATTATGTGGCAATTACCCGTGCAAAATCAAGAGTGTATATTTATTTGAAGGCCCCAACACTAACTCGCACACATCCACAAAAATATAATTCTTTATATTTTCCAGATAAAATTGTAGAATTATTTGGTTATGAGCGTAATGATATTCGTTCGAATAAACATGGTTTATTTTACTATCATGAATTATTTAATAATCCGCATATAGCAATTAAAAATCCTGCCTTATTACCTGGAGTAGTTGTATACAAAAGAGATAATATTTTGAAAGCCCATTTAAATAAGCTTAAATTGGTTGAAAAACAAAATGATAAGCTATCTAATAGTATATCCACGCTAACCTTAGATTCTGAGTTTAAGTTAAATCCAGGTTATACTAGACAAAGCTATTCTGGAATTATCAAATTAGAACAAGATATATTTAGTGATAGAATGATAGATTACGTTCCAGATCAAGAGCTAATAATAGAACCAATTAACTATAAATACAATGTATTGAATGATTTATCTGGTGCTAATTTTGGAGTTTTATTTCATAATTTATGTGAAATGTATCCAATTAGTTATGATGAGATAGGAAATTACTTATTGGTAAATAATATAGATATAAAGTATAAAGATGATTTATTTAAAGTAATTGATGAGGTTTTTAATTATCCAATTACTATTGATGGACTAAAACTGGCAACATTAGAAAATGCTTTACCAGAGCTTGCTTTTAATCTTAATATTAATAGAAGTTTAGATATTATGAATGAATTCTCGCAACTGTTAGATACTTATTATGGGGCTGATCACCCATATGTTGCTGCTTCTAAACGCTTAACTCAAATTAATCCTGGTTTTTTAAATGGATTTATTGATTTATTTTTTGAACACAATGGTAAATACTATATTTTGGATTATAAAACAAACATTTTAAATAGCTATAACTCAACTTTTGATGTGTTCGATAAAGATAATCCTTTAATTCAAGCTAATGCACATCATCATTACTATTTACAGTATTTGTTATATTTAGTTGCTATAAAACGTCATTTGGAGCAATGTTTAAATATTTCTGATGCAAGTAGTTTAATTGGTGGGGCCGTATATTATTATATTAGAGGAGTTTTCGTAGAAAATGCATCCCCAGGGGGAATCTATATTGATAAAAACTGCCAGGAAATAGTTGCGAAATTAGATGGTTTATTACGATGAATAATAAAATAATGAATAATCCATTAGTGTCTCATTTAATAGATCTTTCTAATCCAGATATGATCGGGGATGACAGGAATGTTCTAACTTTAATCGTGCAATTATTATTTCTTCATTTAGATAAAGGGAATAGTTGTATTTTTTTAGACCAAATTTATGAATTAGCGAAACAATATAAAATAGATTTTAAACCAAATATATCAATAAAGTTAATTGAAGATATTCTTAATCGAAGTGGTTTAGTTAGTAAATATAAGCTTGGAAGTTATTTACATGAGAGCAAACCTCTTATTTTAATGATTGATGACGATAATCCCAATACGTTAGTATTATATGTAGCAAGACATCTATGTTACGAATACCAGATTGCTAGATTTATTAAATTAGTTGATAATAAAAGTACCCTAGATTTATTAACAATTGAGCAAGTTACAGCAGAGTTATCTTTATTAAGTAATTCAGGGTTCCCCAATCAAGATCAAATTTTTGCAATTAAGTCATCAGCATTACACAAATTTAGTATTATAACCGGTGGTCCTGGAACTGGTAAAACTACAACAGTAATATTATTACTATGGGTATTATCCAAATGTTATAAGAATAAAATAGTTTTAAATATTTGTGCACCAACTGGGCGAGCGGCTTCAAGAATTAAAGAATCAATCATAAGTGGAATCACTCAGTTGAAAAAATGGCTAGATATGTCTATTTTAGAAGATTGGTTGAAAATTGATTGTGTAACAATCCATAGACTTTTGGGTTATCAAAGAGATAGTATTTATTTTAAACATAATAAAAATAATTTATTAAAAACTGAAGTGCTAATTGTTGATGAATCCTCGATGGTAAGTTTGCCATTATTTTATAAACTTTGTATGGCGTTAGATATCAACCAATTAAAACATTTAGTTTTATTAGGGGATAAAAATCAATTATCCTCAGTAGAAGAAGGGTATGTTTTTGCTTCATTGGTGGATTATTATAAAGGAAATAATCTGGATTTATTTTCAAGTAATATTGTAAATCAATTATTGATAAGTAATAGAAACCAGATGTCAGTTCAAGATTTAGCTAATAATATACTGAATCAGGATATTAAGCAAGTTGTAGCTAATTTAAACGAGTATAGTGAGTTGGGGTTAATCAAGCCTAATTATAGCCAAATCGCAAATTATTTATTTAAACATGAGGATGGGTTTTGCTCATATTTTACATCAATTGAGCAATTATTAATTAATGATAATTTTGATAAGGGTGAACTTTTTACTTTATTACGTAAATTGGTGATATTATGTATCACTAATGACGGAATTTTAGGCGCTAATAATTTAAATCAACAAATTGATGAATATGCAAGAGAATATTTTACATCATCTAGTAAATGGTATAACGGAAGAAGTATAATTATTTTAGAAAATGATTATACTCTGGGATTAAATAATGGGGATGTAGGGGTATGTTTATTAGTTAATTCTAAGCCGGTTATCATATTTGAAAATGGTAGTGAGTTTATTCCAGAAGTTTTACCTTCATATAAACTGGCCTATGCCATAACTATTCATAAGTCACAAGGTTCAGAGTTTGAGCGTGTTATGGTGGTTTTGCCAGATTCTAAGACTACCTATAATAATTATTTATTATCTTGTGAATTACTCTATACTGCGGTTACTCGTGCAAAATTTGGAGTTTTAATTTGTGCGAATTTAGATACTTTAAAATTTACAATAAATAATTTAGCGCCAAGAAATTCTGGACTTGGTTATTTATTAAATAGTATTTAGATTATCTGATTACAAGGAATATCATTATGGTAAATATTGCAAATAAAGATATTTTAATAGAAACGCCAAGATTAATTGTGAGACATTTTAGTGAGGAATATTTAGAAGTTCTAGCAAATCAGCAAAAAGACCCAGATTTAATGAGGTTTTTTGGTGGCCCGCGCACTGATGAAAAAATTAAATGGTCTCTTGATTTAATGTATAAGCACTATCAAAAGCATGGTTTTTCGCAAGGGGCTGCATTTGAGAAACAGTCTGGCCAAATTATTGGTAGATCTGGTTTAATCAAATTAGATCTTGATGAAAAAAGTCCATATGTTGAAACTATAACATTATTAATGCCTCAATTTTGGTGCCAAGGTTTTGGTTTGGAAATTAGGCGTGGCTTAATTAAACATGCTTTTGAAAATTTTGGTGTACAAAGAGTTTATTCTACAATAGATCCACTTAATACTGTAGCTTGCCATATTTCCGAAAAATTGGGAATGAAAATTGAGCGTGAAGGGTATTATAAAACATTGAATAAAATAGTTAGATACTATTATATTGATAAATTATGATGTATGAATTAAAGTGAAAAATAAGTACGACCTTTCAGTCGGATATGCTGATGAATTAGGGCTAAAAATTCAAAATGGATTATGTAACTTATCTAAGGAAAGATTTGTTAATGCTTATTTACCAAATATGGATGGTAAGTATATTTTGGATCTAGGCTTTGGGGATGACCTAGGAGGTTGCTCTTCGATTAAATTAGTTGTTAAAACTAGAATGGTTTTAGCTATTGATATTAGTCAAGAACAGCTTCTGATCGAAAAATCAAGTATAAATAAATTCGGTATAAATAATGGAGTGGTTGATTTTGCCAATATATGCAAGTAAGTGGACAAAATAGCCAAATTTTAAAAAAATCAATTTTATATAAAGATATTATGTATCAACCGTTAGCAGAGATTTTGCGTCCAACTAGAATTGAAGATATCATTGGGCAAAAACATTTAGTAGGAAATGGAATGCCGATTTTCCAAATGGCAAATAGTGTTCCTCAATCAATGATTTTATGGGGTCCTCCAGGTGTTGGTAAAACAACTATTGCAAATATTTTAATTAATAAGTGGCAGTGTGAATCCGTAAAGATATCTGCAGTATTTAGTGGTGTTAAAGATATTAAATATGCTCTAGAAAAAGCAGAACAAAATCGGCTAAATATGTTTAGTAAAGGTCCAATGGTTATTTTTGTCGATGAAATCCATCGCTTTAATAAAGCACAGCAAGATGCATTTTTACATCATTTAGAAGATGGAACAATTGTTTTAATTGGTGCAACAACTGAAAATCCATCGTTTGAAATTAATAATGCTTTATTATCACGTCTACAAGTTTATGTGTTAAAGCCAATTAGTTCTGAAGATTTGTTAGATTTGGTTAATTTGGCGCTTGATAAGTTTAAAACTGGTATTAAAATAACAGATGATGTAAAAATTAGTATTGTTGATTTAGCAGATGGTGATGCTAGAAAACTTTTAAATATAATGGAAGTCATTTTTAATAGCCGATTAAATGTAATTGGCTTAGAACAATTAAAGCAAATTATTCCGAATAGTTTTAGACGTTTTGATAAAGGTGGCGAACAGTTTTATAATCAAATTTCAGCATTACATAAATCAGTACGTGGCTCAGATCCTGATGCCACACTCTATTGGTTCAGTCGAATGATAGATGGAGGAATAGATCCATTATATTTAGCTAGAAGATTACTTCGAATGGCTTGGGAGGACATTGGTCTTGCTGATATTAATGCAGCGAATATAGCAATTAATGCAATTCAGACATATGAAAGGTTGGGATCTCCGGAGGGAGAGTTGGCGTTAGCTAATTGTTTGATTTATTTGGCTGTTGCACCTAAAAGTAATAGTGTCGAATTGGCTTATAATAATGTTAGAGAGTTTGTGGCAAAAGATATTTCACGTGAAGTGCCGCCGCATTTATGTAATGCTCCAACAAAACTTATGCAAGATTTAGGTTATGCCAAAGAATATAAATATGCGCATAACTATCCAAATCATTATGTGCCTAATGAATCATATTGGCCATCTGACTTTGTAAAACAGCAATTTTATGTGCCGACCAATCAAGGTTTGGAGGCGAAAATTGTAGAGAGATTAAGATTTTTAAAAGACCTAGATAAAAAGAATATGTAATCTTTATTTCCTAAAGATTAATCCTTTAACTAAATTTATTTGAATTTGAAAGGTTAAATGTTTTGTTGCTAAGTTGTGTAGCATTATGCGATAATCTACCTCTCGTTAATTCGAGTTTAGGAGTATAACCAGGTTTAAGGCTTTGACCTCATACTTAGTTATGCTTGTCTTTGTCATATGTTAAAGGATTATTAATATGGCTGTTTCTGTAGTGCAACGTGCTGAAATTGTTAAAAAATTTCAACGTGATAGTCGTGATACCGGTTCAAGTGAAGTGCAAATTGCTTTGTTAACTGCACGAATCAATGATTTAACTGAACATTTTAAAGTACATGCGAAAGATCACCATTCGCGTCGTGGACTTTTAAAATTAGTTTCTCAACGTAGAAGATTGTTAGATTATTTAAAAAGAACTGATATCTCTAAGTATTCTGAGCTCATCAAAGAGTTAGGTTTACGTAAATAATTAATAATGGTGGTAATTAATTTACCACCATTTTCATTTTAAATATGGGTAATTAAAGATCTAAAGGAAGCTATTTGATGGTTTTTATGAGATCAACAAATAGCTTCTTTAAATTATCCGCTATTATTTTAAGGAAAGTTAAGTGTTTAATAAAATAAGTAAAACATTTCAATATGGTCAACATTCTGTTACCCTAGAAACTGGTGTGATGGCACGCCAAGCAACATCAAGTGTTTTAGTTACTGTAGATGAAACTGTAGTATTAGTAACCGTAGTTGCAAATAAAAATATCAAAGAAGGGCAAGATTTTTTCCCATTAACTGTTGATTATTTTGAAAAAAATTATGCTGTAGGTAAGATCCCTGGTGGATATTTTAAGCGTGAAACTAAACCTGGGGATCACGAAGTATTGATTGCTAGATTAATTGATCGACCAATTCGACCATTATTTCCTGAGGGTTTTTATCATGAAATTCATCTAGTGGCTCAAGTAATTTCATGTAATCCTGAATTATCTTCTGATATTCCAGCAGTTCTCGGCGCATCAGCTGCATTATGTTTAGCAGGTGTTCCATTTAAAGGTCCGATTGGTGCGGCAAGGGTTGGCTATATTAACAATCAATTTGTATTAAACCCAACTAAAGCCGAACAAGAAACTTCAGAGTTAGATTTAGTAGTGGCTGGAACTAAGCAAGCTGTATTAATGGTTGAGAGTGAAGCCCGTGAATTACCGGAAGATATAATGCTAAATGCTGTTACGTTTGGTCATGATCAATTACAGGCCGCAATTACTGCAATTGAGGAATTTGTACGTGAAGTAAATCCGGTAGTATGGGAATGGTCAGCTCCCATTAAGGATGAAGAATTATTAGCAAAAATTAAAGGTATAGCTGAGGAAGAATTGGTTCAAGCTTATAATTTGCGTCAAAAGCAGGCTCGCTATACTAAAATCGATGAAATTAAGGCTAAAGTAGTTGAAGCTTTAATAAGTGAGGACAGTGACACTTTATTTGTTAATAAAGTGAATCAATATTTTAAAGATTTGGAATCTAATATTGTTCGTAGTAAAATTTTACGTGGTGAACCTAGAATTGATGGCCGTGATACTAAAACAGTTCGTCCAATTAATATTATGAATAATGTATTACCAAGAACTCATGGTTCAGCTTTATTTACACGTGGTGAAACTCAAGCTCTTGCGACAGTTACACTAGGAACTAAAATGGATGAGCAAACAATTGATGCGATTGCGGGCACGTATTCTGAACGCTTTATGCTGCATTATAATTTTCCTCCATTTTCAACAGGTGAAACTGGTCGTATTGGACCTCCAAAACGTCGTGAGGTTGGTCATGGAAATTTAGCAAAAAGAGCTTTAAAAGCAGTATTACCAACCCCTGAATTGTTTCCATATAGCATTCGTGTTGTATCTGAAATTTTAGAATCAAATGGCTCTTCATCAATGGCAACAGTATGTGGTGGTTGTCTATGTATGATGGATGCAGGTGTGCCTTTAAAAGATCACGTTGCTGGAGTTGCGATGGGGTTAATTTTAGATGGAAATAAATTTGCAGTTTTAACTGATATTTTAGGTGATGAAGATCATCTTGGTGATATGGATTTTAAAGTTGCAGGGACTGAAAAAGGCGTTACAGCTTTGCAAATGGATATCAAAATTGAGGGCATTACTAGACCAATTATGCATGTGGCTCTTCAACAAGCAAGAGAAGGTAGATTACATATTTTAGGTTTAATGAAAGAATCTCTACCATATCCAAAAGTATTATCAGATCGAGTTCCAAGACTATATACAATGCAAATCAATCCAGAAAAAATTAAAGATGTTATTGGTAAGGGTGGTTCAGTTATTAAATCAATTATTGCTGATACTGGTGCAACAATTGATATTACAGATGAAGGTGTGGTTACAATTGCTTGTATTTCAAAAGATGGAGCAGAAAAAGCCCGCCATATAATTGAA
>CALFYC010000097.1 GCA_937952895.1 uncultured Neisseriaceae bacterium | reverse complement strand
TAATAAAAATGCTTTTAATTCATTAAAGTCAGCTTTAATTTTAATGCTTTGTTTTTCTTTTTTCATTGCTTTGACTAAACTATCTGGCATTACAATTTTAAAACCTATAGCATCTTCAACATCTTCATAAAATTTTGCAGGATGTGCTGTTTCTAAAAATACACCAGCAAATTCATCACTCTTAAACGCTGAATCAAACTGACTCTCTTTTATACAATTTAAATAATCATTTAACCCCAAATAACCAACAGCACCATGTGGATCTAAAATATAACCGTGCTCTTCATATACTTTATCTAAAATATTTTTTATTTGACTATCTGTATAACTTTTACCTAGAATATCTTTTCTTATTCCATTAATATCATTCGAATAAAATTCACTTAAACGCATTATATTACTTGGGTTTCCAACATCCATCGCATTTGCTATAGTTTGCAGTGATATACGAGGCTCAAATACTCCAGATTGAAGATATTTAGGAAACACATCATTGATATTAGTGCTTGCTATAAATTTAGAAATAGGAAGCCCCATTTTTTTAGCAATTAAACCTCCACATAGATTACCTAAATTTCCACACGGAACCGAAAAAATAATTGGTTGGTTATGCAATTGAGCATATGCATAAAAATAATAAAACGATTGTGGAATTAAGCGACTAATGTTAATCGAATTGGCAGAACTTAAAGTAAGCTTCTCACATAACTCTTTATCTAAAAATGCATTTTTTACCATTTTCTGACAATCATCAAAAGTCCCGTCAACTTCCAATGCTGTAATATTACGCCCCAACGTGGTTAATTGCTTTTCTTGAATTTCACTTACTTTATTGCTTGGATATAAAATAGTTACCTGAATATTTTCCATATCTAAAAAACCATTAGCAACAGCACTCCCAGTATCACCTGAAGTTGCTACTAGAATATTAATATTGGCTTTATTTCTACGACTTAAATAATATTCCATCAATGATGCCATAAAACGTGCACCAAAATCTTTAAACGCAAGTGATGGACCATGAAATAATTCTAATGCATAAATATTGTCATGAACATTAACTAATGGTGCAGTAAAATTAATGGCTTTATCTATAATCTTTTTTAGATCACTTTTGGATATTTCATCACCAATTAAAGCTGTAGATACAATAAAAGCTATTTCATTTAATGAGTAACTGTGTATTTGTTTAAAAAAATTACCATCTAATTTAGGAATGGTTATTGGTAAATATAAACCATTATCTGGAGGTAAACCTTTAAAAACAGCCTCTTCTAAATTAACTTTTAAATTTTTATTTTTGGTACTATATAATTGCATTATTGCTCCATTTAATCAATAACTGTTGCGCCATCTAAATTAATTTTTGATACATATATTTGACTGGTTAGATTTGCAAAATTAAAGCATGCATCCTTCATCGCAATTGCAATTTTTTCAGCACTAAATCTGTCTCGACTAAGCGCAAAAAGTGATGGACCAGAACCTGAAATTCCAGCTCCTAAAGCTCCATTTGAAAGGGCTATTTCTTTCATTGCATAAAACCCAGGGATAAGTTTTGCCCGACATGGTTCAATAACAACATCTTGCATTGAGCGACTTATTAACCCATAATCAGAAGTAATTAATCCTGTGACTAATCCGGCAACATTTCCCCATTGGGTTATCGCATCTGTGAGTTTTATCGTGGGACTTAAAATTTTACGAGCCTCTTTTGTATTTATTTCAATATCTGGATGAATAATGCTGCAGTATAAATCCGAAGGTGTTGGAATTGATACTATGTCTAGTGGATCATATCCTCTAACCAAAGTAAAACCACCTAAAATACCTGGCGCCACATTATCTGCATGAATTGCACCAGATGCTATTTTCTCACCGTCTAAGGCAAAAGTTACTAATTCTTGTTTAGTTAGATTAGTGCCTAATAAATAGTTAAGTGCCACTACACCAGCAACTGCACTAGCTGCGCTTGAGCCAAGACCACTTCCCAATGGCATTTTTTTATGTAAAGTAATTTCAATACCTTGATTAGAATTAAGAAACTTAAGCATACTGATTATTGCGCCACCTGTAGTATTATCTTTAGCAATTAGTGGTAATCTACCATTATCACCAGTTATAGAAACAATTCTAACCCCAGGTGTAGAACTTAATTTAAGTTCCACCTCATCACCTAAACTATCAATGGCAAAACCTAGTATATCAAAACCACAAGTAACATTTGCAACAGTAGCAGGTGCATATACTTTTATTTGTTTAGTCATAATTATCTCTTAACTTTTTAAATAACTACTAATTGCAATAATTTCAGCAAATAGCCCGGATGCTGTTACTTCAGCACCAGCACCAGGACCTTTAATCACTAAAGGACGCTCTTTATAACGATCGGTTGTAAATGATATGATATTATCACTTCCAGATAATGAGTAAAACGGATGTGAATCATCAACCATAGCTAAACTAATTGAAGCAACTCCATCCTCATATCTAGCAATAAAACGTAATACTTTATTCTCACGCTCTGCTTGCTTTTTTTTCTTTTCAAATAAATCATTATGTTTTTCTAATTCAACAAAGAAATCTGCCACTGTTTTTGCTTTAATACAACTAGGCGGCAGAATATTTTCTTTGCTAATATCAGATAATTCAATCTTAGCACCAACTTCACGAGCCAATATTAAAATTTTTCTTGCAACGTCCGTTCCATTTAAATCATCTCGCGGATCTGGTTCTGTATAACCTTTTTCTTTAGCATCTTTTACTATTTGGCTAAATTTTTTATCACCCTTAAAATTATTAAAAATATAGGATAATGTCCCAGATAATACCCCTTCAATTCGAAGAATTCGATCACCAGATAATTTTAGATTTTGTAAAGTATTAATGACTGGTAATCCAGCCCCTACATTAGTTTCATACATAAATTTACTACCATGCTTCAAAGATAAACGTTTTAATGCTAAATAATCTTCATAACTACTTGAATTAGCAATTTTATTTGGTGTTACAATCGAAATGTGTGATTCTAAAATATTAGCATAATGACGAACTATTTCTTTATTACCAGTACAATCAATAAAAACAGTATTGGGTAAATTTAACTCCTTCATTTTATTAACTAATTTTGTTAATTCAACTTTCGTATCACTTGCAAATAGCTTATCTTTCCATGTGTTCAAATTGATTTCATTTTCATTAATTATCATTTTTTTACTATTTGCAAGACCAATTAAATTAATTTTTAAATGATTTTCTTCAAGCAAATGATGAGAAGTTTGTAAAATTTGTTTTAATAGAGTGCTCCCAATTAATCCTGTACCCACCATAAATAGATTGAGGGTCCGCAAATCTGCATCAAAAAGTGCCTCATGAGCTACATTTAATGCCTTATGTAATTGTCTGTGTTCAATCACTGTAGAAATATTTAACTCCGATGATCCTTGTGCAATAACAATAATATTAATACCATTTCTACCTAAAGCAGCAAAAAACTTACCAGCAAGCCCAGAGTGTTTGCGCATCCCCTCACCAATAATAGATATTACAGAAAAATCAGTTTTGGCATAAACTGGGTCAATTCTACCGACTTTAATCTCAAATTCAAATTCTTGATTTACCGCTAATGCTGCCTTATCTGCATCATCTAATGCAACAACCACACAAACTGAATATTCAGATGAACCTTGGGTAGTTAAAATTACATTAACATTTTTTCTAGCAATAGCATTAAATAGCCTACCTAAAAATCCAGTTAATCCAACCAAACCTTGTCCTTGAACTGTTAACATTGCAACTGAATTAATTGATGAGATACCTTTAATCAAATAATTACTAGCTAACGATTGCTCACTTACCAAAGTTCCCAGATGGTTGATATTAAAAGTATTCTTTACCCATAGTGGGATATGCTTTCTAAATGCTGGATAAAGGGTTGGTGAATAAATAATTTTAGCCCCAAAATGAGATAATTCAATAGCTTCTTGATAATTTATATTCGGAATTGTAAAAGCTTTTTTTACATATTTAGGATCTGCAGTCATTATACCATCTACATCAGTCCAAATTTCAATCACATCAGCATTAACACCAGCAGCAACAATTGATGCAGTATAATCTGACCCTCCACGCCCTAAGGTGGTTGTATCCCCTGTTATGGTCGATGCAATAAACCCAGTGATAATTGGCACATAATCCAGATTTTTAAATAATTTACTAATATTCTTCTCAGACTCCTCAAAATCAACCTTTGCATTTCCAAAGCTTGCATCAGTAATAATTAAATTTCGTGTATCAATAAATTTAGCTTTAATATTCTGCTGCAGAATATATTGCGTAATAATTGAGCAAGATAATAATTCACCAAAACTTAATACCAAATCAGATGAACGCTTAGATATTTCTTTTAATAAGAATACCCCCTTTAAAACATTATCCAGCTCTTTAAATAAATAATCAATTTGCTTTGTTACATGATCTTGAGAAGATGTTTTTATTAGTGCTTTAATTAATTTAATATGTTTAACTTGAATATCTTTAATCAATTTTTTATAAGTAGAATCGCCATTAGCCGCAAGAATTCCGGCATCTAATAATTTATTTGTAACCCCTGACATGGCTGAACAAACAACAAGAATTTTTTCATGAGAAGTTAAATTTTGTTGAATAATACTTAATACATTAGCTAATGAATCTTTTGAACCTACTGATGTGCCACCAAACTTTAGAACTTTCATAGTTGCCCCTTCAATTAATACCAAGTTATTTATCTTTGATAAATAACAAATGGATCTTTTTTATGAATATATTATACTTTATATCTAATTGTAGTTATTACTAAGCATTAAAATAAATTATTTCCTTTTATTTAAAATGGGTAAGTTATTTAGCTTAGTATAGCCTAAAATTTCCCAAATCGCATTAGTTAATTTATTGCGCCAATATTGTTTAATTTCAAGACTTACTTCACTACGTTTTGGATATACCTGGTTCGTTAATAAGATTACAAATCGATCATACCTGGGACTTATCCAGATTGAATTACCAACAAAACCAGTATGACCAAATCCAGAATCTTCAATATAATTACCCGCAGAATATTGTTCATTAATCGTATAATTATAGTTCTCTATTGAAACAGTATTCCAGCCTAATGCTCTGGTGCTAAATGGGGCTAGATTTGCTTTTTGCTTAAACTGATCCATCAAATCTGATGTTCCCCAACCTAAGTTACTAGATAAATCAGAATTAAGCCAAGTTTGAGCATATTTTGCTAAATCAATTACTGAAGAAAATAGTCCAGCGTGCCCAGATATACCACCAATTGCTCTACAACACTCATCATGTACGACACCCTGTAATAACTTGCCATCAACGGTGAATTCAGTTGGGATAGTTTCGGATATTAAATACGAAGGATTATATGTGGTTCCTTTCATTCCAAGTGGATTAAAAATATGTTCTTTGGCAAATTCATCTAAACGAACCTTACTTATTATTTCAATAATCCTACCCAATATAATAAAACCAATATCTGAATAGACTGTTTTTGAACGTTTTACATAAGCTAATGGCATCTGTTTAATAATACTCCATCTTGCATCTAGGTCTAAATTTGAATCTAAAATTAATTTAGCATCAACACATGGGGCAAACCCACTACAATGAGCAAGCAAATCAATAATTTCAATATCTTGTTTTAACTGATTATCTAAAAACCATGACGGTGATAAAAATTTACTGATTTTGTCATTAAGCAAAAGTTCATTTTGACTAATTAATTGCATAATTGAAGGAGTGGTTGCTACAACTTTAGTTAAAGAAGCCAGATCAAAATAATGATCAATTGCAACTAAAGGACTATTTTTATCATATGTATGATGACCAAAATTAAATGTAATTTCAAGGGGATTTTTCGAACTTCCACTTACTAATACTCCACCTGGAAATGCATGCTCATTTATTGCTAAATTCGTAAGCTTATTCAAATAATCCAAATTCATTTACTTAGTCGATTTAAATAGTTCATCAAATTGTTCTAGATTCTTACCATTAGTATCGGGTAAAAATAGAATCGGAATTAAACCAAATATAACGCTACATAAAGAACAAAATAAAAACATCCATGAAATTCCATATTGTTTAATTAAATTAAGGAATGAAGAAGAAATCATAAATCCAGCAAAAGAATTCAAAAATCCTGTGATAGCAACCCCCTGACTTCTAACAGGCATTGGTAGATACTCCGAAAAGACTAACCAAATTATAATTCCAGGACCAATAGAATAAGCTAAAATAAATAACATTAAGCCACCGAATAAAACTACTGGTGAATTAATATTCAAGAAAAAATCTAATGCAATTATTAAATGAGCACAGGCAATTATTAAACCACAATAACCAAGTAATAAATTACGTTTAAATTTATCAATAAGTTGTAGGCCAATGATTGTACCAACTACATTAATAGCAGTTATCCCTACACTTCCAATCAATGCAGAATTAATTGATGAGCCAACATGTTTCATTAAAATAGTACTAGTTTGTAAAATTGCATTTATTCCAGTCAATTGATTTAAAAAAGTCACACTTATTACTAGTAGCATTACTTTTAAATATTTCATCTGAAAAATATTTCCAGGTTGAGATAAGGTATTTGAATTTTGCCAATACTTAATCAATGCTGCCGCTTCATCTGAACTATGATTTAAAGCTAGTGAAGCTTTTGCCTCATCTAAAAATCCTTTACGAAATAGCCATCGAGGAGAACACGGTAGATTATATATAGTCATAAGAAATATTAAAGTAAGGACAAATAAGCAGACGAAGATAATTTTCCAGGCAATCCCGTACATAAATAAGCCAACAATATTGGCTAGCAATAATCCTACAGTAAAACTTAATTGATATAATGCAGTTAATTTCCCACGGGATTTATCATTCGCAATTTCAACAATATAAATTGAAGTAGTGGCCATTAAAAGACCACCACCAACTCCTTGTAATAAACGCCCTACTACAATGTATGTTGAAGAAGTAGATAAAATAAAGCTTAACGTCCCTAATAAGAAAATCACACAAGAAATTATTAAGGTTTTACGTCTACCATAAGCATCATTTAAAATTGTAAAAAAGAATTTCGCACACATGGTTCCAGCAAATACCAATCCAACAATAAATGAAATTAGTTGTTCAGAAATATTAAATTGAAGTTTAATTTTAGGTAAAGTACTTGCAAGCGAACTAATATTGTATCCAAAGGTAACTCCTCCAATTATAATTAGAAAAATCAACTTATAATATTGTTTGTTAACCACAATGTTTGCCTCTATCAAATGACAAAACATGATTATACCTCGTATTTAGAATAAAAATAAAAAGTTATCATACCTACTTTCAATATCTACTAGGATTATTTGCTTAAAAATAAATTAACCAACTGATTTAATTAATTCTAAATACTATAAATCTGGTAAAATACACCCTTTATTTAAAAATAGCCTCATGATTTATTAAATTATTTATATAGTCATGTTAGGTTGAAAATGGAAATAATTTAAACAATGGTAAAAAACAATCAAATTTCTGCTAGTATCGGCTTATTTAATATTACCTTATTGGTTACAAGTAATATGTTAGGTTCTGGTATTTATATGTTACCTGCGAGCCTTGCACAAAATGGTGGTATGACTATTATTGCTTGGCTCATAACTTTAATTGGTGTTTTAGCTTTTGCTTTGGTAATGGCTAAGCTATCACTAGTTATTCCAGGAGGAGCAGGGCCATACTCATATGCTAAAAAAGCTCTAGGTGATGCCATGGGCTTTCATACTAACTTTATTTATTCAATTGGAAATTGGATTGCATTAGTTAGTATGCCCGCAATTGTAATTGGATATCTACAAAACATCGTTCCATGGACCATTACTACAACTGATAGCATAATCATTCAAGTTATTATTATTTGGTTTTTTACCGGTCTTAATATTCTTGGAACAAAATTTATCAATCGCTTTCAATCAATTAGTTTTATTATTGCTCTATTTCCTATTTTATTTGTAGCATTTGGTGGATGGTTTTGGTTTGATAAAGGTATTTTTCTAAATGGCTATAATCCAACACATGCTAATGCTACTAGTGTAATTAATAACTCATTTAATACCATTATGTGGGCATTTATTGGTGTTGAGTCAGCCTGCGTATCTGCAAGACTAGTAAAAAATCCTATTCGAAATGTTCCACTTGCAACAATTCTTGGAGTTATAATAGCGGCTATAGTATATATCTCAATTTATATAGTTATGCTTGGGATTATTCCAGCAGATATGTTAAGTAAGTCAAATTCACCACTTGCCGATGTTCTAAAAATAATGTTCCATTCACAAAAAATTGGTATAATTGTTTCAATTATTGCCACATTAGATTGCATTGGTGCCATGGGTGGATGGTGTTTAGTAACCGGACAAACAGCTCAATTAGCAGCAAGTGAAGGATTATTCCCTAAAATGTTTGCTAAGATTAATAAAAAAGATATGCCCAGTGTTGGTCTTATAACTTTAGCTATATTTATGAGTCTTATTGTTATAATAACGGCATCGCCAACAGCACAAGAGCAATTTAATAAAATTATTTCAATGTCAGTACTACTTTACTTATTACCGTATATTTATTCAACGATATCTTTAATGGTAATTGGAAAACGACATCGAATAAATAGTAAATATTACTTTATTGCATCAATTGCATGTGGATTTATGATTTGGTCTATTCGCATGACTGATTTTAATTTAATCAAATATGCAATTGGAATAATAGTAATCGGATTAATTTGTAAAATGTTTAGTCGAAAGAAATCTTAAAATGAAAAATTTACGTAATATAGCAATTATTGCCCACGTTGACCATGGTAAAACCACTTTAGTAGATAAACTACTTCAACAATCAGGAACATTTTCATCTCATCAACAGGTAGTTGAACGAGTAATGGATAGTAATGACCTAGAAAAAGAACGTGGTATTACTATCTTAGCGAAAAATGTCTCATTAAAATATAAAGATACTCGTATTAACATTGTAGATACTCCTGGGCATGCGGATTTTGGTGGAGAAGTTGAACGAGTATTAGGAATGGTTGATGGAGTGTTACTTTTAGTAGATGCCGTTGAAGGTCCTATGCCACAAACACGTTTTGTAACAAAAAAAGCTTTAGCTCTTGGTTTAAAACCAATTGTAGTAGTGAATAAAATTGACCGTCCAGGCTCACGTCAAGAATGGGTAATAAATCAAACTTTTGATTTATTCGATAAATTAGGTGCAACTGAAGAGCAATTAGATTTTCCAATTGTATATGCATCAGCTTTACAAGGATTTGCTACACTTAATGCAGAGAATAAAACTGACAATATGGATGCATTATTTGAAACTATTTTAAAACACGTACCATCTCCAGTTACAGACATTGAAGGATCACTTCAATTACAAATTTCAGCACTTGATTATTCATCATTTGTAGGTAGAATTGGAATTGGCCGTATTCGTCGTGGCACAATTAGGCCTGGCCAACAGGTAGTTGTAGCAGTTGGACCTGATGGTAATAAAAAAACTACAAAAGTTAACCAAATCCAAGTATTTGAAGGCTTAGAAAGAGTTAATGTTAATGAAGCTTCAGCTGGAGACATAGTATTAATTAATGGGATTGAAGATATTGGAATTGGTTATACAATTTGTGATGTAAATCAACCAGATCCACTACCAATGTTGGCTATTGATGAACCTACATTAAGTATGAATTTCCAGGTTAACACATCACCTTTAGCCGGAACTGAAGGTAAATTTGTAACTAGTCGCCAAATTCGTGATCGTTTAAATAAAGAATTATTAACAAATGTGGCACTAAGAGTAGATGATACCGAGAATGCAGATATATTCTTAGTATCCGGACGTGGTGAGCTTCATTTAACGATTCTACTAGAAAATATGCGTCGAGAAGGTTTTGAATTAGCTGCAGCTAAACCTCACGTTGTTATGAAAATGATTGATGGTGAAAAATCTGAACCGTATGAACAATTAACTGTAGATATTGAAGAAGAGCATCAAGGTGCGGTTATGGAAGAATTAGGTCGACGTCGTGGTGAATTAATTGATATGTCTTCAGATAGTAATGGTAGAAGTCGCTTGGAATATCGTATCACTGCACGAGGATTGATTGGTTTTCAAGGTGAATTTCTAACTCTAACTCGAGGAACAGGATTAATGTCACATTTATTTGACGGTTACGGTCCTGTCAAACCAGATATTCCAGGACGTAGAAATGGCGTATTAATCTCTCAAGAAAATGGTGAAGCTGTTGCATATGCGCTTTGGAAATTAGAAGATCGTGGGCGTATGTTTGTATCTCCTGGCGATAAACTATATGAAGGTATGATTATTGGTGTTCATAGTCGTGATAATGATTTAGTAGTAAACCCAGTAAAAGGTAAACAATTAACTAATATCAGAGCTTCAGGTACAGATGAAGCAGTACGTTTAACTACACCAATTAAATTGACGTTAGAAAGTGCGATTGAATTTATTGATGATGATGAATTAGTAGAAATAACACCTAAAAGTATTCGAATTCGTAAGCGTCATTTAAATGAGACAGATCGCAAACGCGCATCTAAAAGTAATTAATTGATACGCTGGATATTAGATAACCAATAATATCCAGCATAATATTGTTATCTACCTAAAACTTCATTACATATGATCAATATAATATCATGGTCATGCTTATATAACAAATTAAACCATAAAAACTATAATATAGTTCTTCAATATGGTCATTAATAATAATCATATGGATGCCCAAAATTTCAGCCCTTGTGAGCTTCCTAAGAATAGCAGCATAGGTCAGATATTACAGGAAATTTAGAATCATGGACGGCTGGAAAATATAACCCAGTATACTCTGTTTTTGAAGAATAAGCTAAACAGGATATATATTTTGGGCAAGGATTAATTAAAAGTTGTTAAATGACTTTAAACCTAGCTATTATAAATAATGATATAAATTTCCCTTAATTATTCTAATAATTTTTATTGTTAAAATTTGCAGATTACTACTGTATGACAATAAAATAAATTTGATAATTGTTTACTCAAAAATTCTTTAGAAATATCTATTTATTATTAATTACTTCTCTTACATTGGATACAAAATAATATTAGGATTAACCCTAAAATACCAGACATTATAAATAAACCACCTAATAAAGCTTGATTATAATATTTTATTCCTGACATTATAAAACTACCAACAACAGCACCTATAGTTTGAATCGAGGAATATAATGAACTAGCAGTTCCAGCTTTATCTTTAAATATAGCTAAAGCACCTGCACTCGTATTCCCAAAAATCAAACAAGATGCAAGAAAATAATTACTTGCACCCAATAATATGATAGGAACATTTATTATATTATTTAGCCCTGTTACTAATAAAAATAAGCCAGACAAAATAAACCAAACCAGACCTAATTTAATCATATTATTAACACCATATTTATGAACTAAACGCACATTTATAAAGTTTCCCACTAATAGCATTATAGAAACCAAAAGATAGGAATAACCAAACCAGGTTGGCAACATTTTAAGTTGCACTTCTAATAAAAAAGATGAAATTGCTATATACCCAGTTATTCCAGCCAATGATAATGCAGCAATCAATGTATAAAGTAAAAACTGCTTATTTTGGATTATGTGAAGATATAGTAAAAATACTTTATTTATACTTATATTTACTTTACTATTATTAGTTTCTTGAAGTTGGTATCCACAGTAGTAAATTAACAAAAGTACAAATAATGCCAATATAATAAAACTTAGCTGCCAAAATGCATATTCTTCAATATAACCTCCAATAATTGGAGCTATAGCCATAAAGAATGCATATAAAACACCCAAAATTGATCCAAGTTTGGCTAATTGGGTCATATCATCAACTAAATCACGAATAATTGCACGTATAATATTTCCAGCACTAAATCCAAAACCTTGAATTAAACGTCCTATACATAAAATCTTTATTGACCATGCCGTAGCACAAATCAAACTCCCCAAAAGAGAAATACAGAAGCCAATTAGTAACATTTTTTTACGACCATATTTATCTGATAGTGGACCGTATAGTAATACTCCAATACTAAACCCTATGGTATAAATAACAATTGAAATTTGCACCATAGAAATTGGCACTTTAAAATAATGCGCAATTGACGGAAATGATGGCACATAAATATCTGTAGATATCTGTCCTGATGCCATGATAAATATTACGACAAGTAAAAACATTTTTGTAATTTTATTCATTATTTTTTATTACCTTCCATATTCATTTTAAAATTTAAACCATTGTACTTATGTATTTACATTATTATATGTTACAATTTTGATGTTTATTAACCATCTATTTGGATGACATAATGAAAAAAAATAATTTTTTACTTGGTATCGTTATTCCATACTATGAAGTACAAGCCCAAAAAGATGATCACTTCATACTATATAATACTAATGGCGAAATTATCCTTGCAGCACATCTAGTTCTTAAACATCTAGAATTTAATGAAAATAACGATATTAAAGGTAAAACTTTATTACAGCTGAATCATGGAACACCGAAAATGGTTGAATTAATAAATCAATTATTTACATCAGTTATTAAAACAAAACAAACTATAAAATTTTTAACGATTGGTGGTCAAAAAGAACCTCCATTTAAAAATCATCATGAATTAGTATTGCAAAAATTTGAACCTATTATTGATGATAAAAATAAAGTAGTTGCTATATTGGCATGTAAATTACCTTTGCTTGAATCAAACTTAATTAATCTTCTATTAACTGACTTGAAATCAAAAAGCAAACTTGATAACAAAATAATTGAAACACTATCATCTCGAGAATTTGAAATTTTATATTTGTTAAGCCATGGAATATCCCAATATCAAATTGCAAAAATCCTTGGTATCACGAGAAGCACAGTTGCAAAAATAATTAGTGATCGAATTTATAACAAATTTAGCCTAAATAACCCCAATAGTGAAAAATTAATTGCACTAGCAATACAACATGGTTTTAATAGCAAAGTCCCAAAAACATTGGTTGAAGAGCAAATATTAATTATTCCGTAGGTAAAACTAAGTGAATAAAACATTTAAATATATTTGAATCAAAATACTAATAAATATTAAAAGGCGCTTAATAGTAAGCGCCCTGTATATTTATCAATAAAAATGATATATTATCGTGAGGATCCACATGGATTTGTACATTGTTTATCTAAAGTATAAACTTTCCAAGCCCCATAGCCAACCCCACTTACACGAGGATCATAAGCACTTTGATTACACCAGCCATTCTGTAAGCATTGAAAAATATCTTGAACTTTACTTTCGCCTACAGCTACAGGAAAAGATACTAAATTACCAACCGTATATGAGGCACTCTCATAGCCGTTAAAACATTGAATTGACTCTCTTCCTAGTGTACCTGGACAAACACCTATATCAGATGAAGTAGTCATAAGTAAATTAGCATTAGTTTGACTAACCACATTTTGGATTGCCGTTCTAACTATACTATAAAATTGAAATCTTTGACTCTTATTCCCCAAATCGATTATTTGACGATTTGTAAAGTGTGATTCACTCATACTTTGATTAAAGGCATTAAGTGCAGTTGCATAAGTAATATAATGGAAGGTAGCTGAATCGTATTGATCTGTCATATAGCCTAAACTTTCAAATGCTGATGCAAAAATAGGCGCAACCTGACCCAAAGTAAAGTATACATGATTATTATTTAATCCACTAGATTCCACAGCAGGTGAAAGAACTAAACTACGGTCCACATTATTATATAATTCATCATTATAAAATCTAGTTTGGAATGGATACCATGCAAATGAATCATTAGCTAGTCTTGTTGCTGCTTTGTAAGTATTAAAACTTTCTGAAAATTCAGATGGAGTATTATTAGTACAAGCCGACTCAATAGTAGTTGAATATGGAGAAGTTTGACCTGCGTTATATATAGTCTTCATTAACACATCAAAAGGGCTATTCTCTGGATCTTGAGAGCTTAAATTTGTCAAGCAAGCACCGGTAACTGGAGGAGTAGATCCAGCACCAGCTGTAGATATCAGCTGCCCCGCAAAATACTGTTCTAATTCATACGCCACAATAATTGGCCCATAATATAAATTATTGAAAATAGGTGGAGTAGCATTTTGAGATGTTGTATCTACAGAATATCCCAAAATTTTTTGTAAAGCCACATAATTAATTAATCCAGAGCTTTGATCTGGGCCTATTTGCTTATATAAATATCCATTAATTTGCCATGGCCCACCTTGAGCTGAGGCCATAACACTACTAGTTGGACTAACAATATTGTTATTCACAGCTGGAAAATCGGACTCAACCCCAGAACCATATTCTTGCATAAGTTGAGAAAATACAGTTCCTATCACATAATCTTCATTATAATGTCCTTTTAAAGTTGGATAAACTGGGTCATTATCAAGTAAATAACTAACTAAAACTCCACCAATATAACTAGAGATTATTAAAGGATTATATTTATTATTATCACTTTCAAGTACCAATGGAGTAGTATCTCGAAAGGCAGTAATAGCAACATGATCTGACTCAATACCAAAAACTGCAGTATAGTATAAAAACCCTGTATTAGAAGGATATGAAGATGAAATATAATTTACAATTAAATCACTTTCTTTACTTCCAGTTGAATCTGTATAATGAGTTGCAAAATTCAAACTACCACTCTCATTTTGTTGTGGATTAAATGCTATAGTTATCTGACATGCTTGCGTATTATTTAATAAACTGGTTCCGCATGTATTTTGTGTAACCGTAATATCATTTATTGAATGCGTAAATCCATATGTTACATTAGTCGCACTTTCTGAACCATTATTTGCAACATAAACAGTTTGGCTTTGACTACCTTGCACTGCCGCGCTAAAGTTCAAACTAGATATTTGATTAGTGCAACTTGCGTCATCACAATAGAGCACATTAGCATATGTTGATTCAGTAGAACTATAATTTACTTGCAATGTTGATAAGCCACCAGTATAACTAGAAGTTAAATTAGTTTGTCCACTTTCAACTAAAGTTGGATTAAATTCTAGAACAAATTGGCATGTAGAACCAGAAGCTATAGATCCAGAACAAGTGTTTGACTTTATGGATAAATTATTTACAGTAGGAGATATCGACAAAGATACATTGGGAGCAGATTTTTGCCCAATATTTTTCACATAAGTCAATTTACTAGCACTTTTTCCAACTGCTGCGGCAATATTATCTGCAACAATAGGACTATTACATGCATTATCAGAGCAGAACTCTAAATCTGCAGCTCCTCCAGGATAAGAGCTAAAACTAATTGGAAACGTGACATTTTGTGATCCAGCCCTAAAAACAATTGTACCATGACCAGATTCTGCTGCACTTGTTGGGGAATAACTAATTATAATTGGACAAGATCCTACATTTTGACCAATACATCCGCTATCATCAATACTAATGTCCTGTAAACCACTTTGAGTATTACCTGCATATTCAAGCGGTAAAGAACCATTATTAATAAGTGCCACATTGAGTTTAACTGATTCACCTTGGGGTGCAGTAATAACCCATGAGCCAGGTAATAAAGATAAATTTCCATAATTTATTGGTGCCGTGACTGTATGAGATTCTTCTTCATCGGAATAAACAACATTTAAAGAAGCCACACCTTCTGGATTATTTTTTGTAATATTAAGATAACAAATATCGCTACCTGGAGCTAATGGTAATTCAGCTTGGCAACTAGTATCATCTATAGTAAAACCTTCACCACTAATATTTGCCATAAATTTTGTAATCGGTAAATTACCAGCATTAACTATAGAAACCTGGTATGATTCTTCAGACATATTAATCGGTGTTAAATAGATTAATGATGATCCCAATTGAGGTAAATTCTGCACACTTAAATCTGAATATATGTTATATCCTGTTAGATTTGCTGATATTTTTACAGAAGCAATAGGGGGAGATATTTTGATTTTATTTGAATTTAAAACATTCTTAACTGTTTGCTGATTAGTTGAATATTTATATGTAACATAGCAACCCTCACCAGATTTAACCGTTGTTCCACAACCAGTCGAAATCGGAGTCCAAGAACCACTACCTAATGTAGGTAGTGCTGAAAATTGAGAATCTTGATTAAAAAAAGGAACATCTGCATTAGAACCATTAAATAGCCATAACGTAGTATATGCTGAATCACCTCTTAATAAAACAGGAGATAATGATTGAGCTAAAAATATCCCAGTATAATTATTTGGTAATGTTTCATAATCTAACCCAATATTTATGGTAGACGAACGTCCATCGCTCCCACTTTTCGCTATACTAAGAACACCAATTGCATGCTGAACTCCAGCTGCGCCCTCACCTCCCGTATAACTCGCCGTCACATAACAAACTTCACCGGCATTTAACGTTTTACCAGAACAATCCCCTATATCAAATGAAACATTAGTAATTGATGAACTGATACTATTCCCTATTATAACAGGAAAATCACTATTATTATAAACAGGAATAACATAATTACTTACTGCAGATTTTACTGATAAAGGTGCTACAGCACCTACAGTTAAGGAGCCATAAGTTTGCGCACCTCCCCCGCTGCTACTGCCACTGCTACTACCACTACTACCGCCACCACCACATGCCGTTAAAATACTAGTCACACAAACCACAACACCGAAACTCAACTTTAACTTTAATTTACCATTTTCCATAGGTTTAACCACAACTTCACTTTAAAAAATTTACATTTAATATTTATAAAGAATATATTCCCAAACTAAACTTATTAAGCCCATTTAAATTAATCAGCCATACTATTTTTGATTTTTAAGTTAATTATTGCATGATTATACCAAATTGTGCTCTTAACCCGGGATTTTTACTAAAGAAATTCTGGCATATTGCAAAATTTAAAACATCCAAATACAATAAATCATTCTTTCAATAAAAACATAACTATTTATTATTAGCATATCCATTAATTAATGATTTTGTAAGAATATGCTTATAAAGAATAAATCTAATGATTGGAGAAGTGGAATCCTTTGGAAGTTAAAATTTGTCTATATCTAAAGCATAAACTGTAAAAGTATATCGGTTCTTGCCACTTCCTTTAGGCGGGCATACTCGTAAATATCAGCCAAATCCACCATCATTATTTATTTTCATGAATGTAATCCCAAATAATTCAGTTTTATTTAACTAACTGAAAAATTTTTAAATTAAAATCACTTAATAATGAAAAACAGTGCTCAAAAATTTCTGCTTGAACTTTTTCAAATTCAATTACATCAACTTTATTTACATAAGCATAAATTTCTAATGGTAGACCACTTGCATCAGAATATAAATGGCGCACCATAATTTTTTTTGAATTAACTATATCGATGTGCTCAAATAAGTAATTTTCTACATACACGCGATATAATTCTAAATTTGTTATATAAGCATCTTTATGCTCTTTAATATAATCAACTAGACAACTAAACTTATTTAACTTATTTAAAAGCTCATCATCACACCAAGTAATACTATTAATATCAATGGGAATTGCGCGCTTAATTCGTCGAGTTCCAAACTCATTTATCCAACGCTGATTTTTAACAATCTCAGTAGTTAACATATAAGTTGGAACCGTTGATATTGTATTATCACCACTTCTAATTTTAACGGTATTTACCGAGATATCAATCACAGTTCCTTCTAAATCAGATTTATCTATACTAATCGTATCACCGACTCGCACAATATCTGAAGCTGTAGCCTGGATACTTGAAACAATACCCAATAATGTATCTTTAAAAATTAATAAAAAGAACGCAGATACCGCACCAATTCCAGTTAAAAAAGCCCATGGTGATTTATTAATAAAAAAAGACACAATTAAAACTATACTAATAACCCACACAAAGAAATTTATTACTTTTAGATAACTATAAATTGGGTGCTGTCTTGCAAATGTTACTTTGTTTTCATAATAAGTTCCAACTGAACTGATTAATAATGTAACAATAAATACAATAATAATAAAGATATAAAACAAAGCTAAATTTGACATAACCATGGATACATATAAACTATATGATTGACCTTGCTGACTCAATAGCTGACTACCTGTCCAAATTATTATCCCTGAGCCTAAATGAGAAATTAGAGAAATGCTTTTATTATTAACAATTACATCTACTAAAAGTGGCTTTGTTTTTAAAACTATAAATTTAATCACACGAATAACAATAAATTTAATCAAATATTGCACTAAAAGTGCAATAATTGCAATCATAAAAATCGAAATAGCCAAACTTAAAATTTTTACTAAATATGTATTTTGAATCATCAATGCTAAATCACTATTCATAATATCTTCTAACATATTCTTATTCTCCTAAACGCTTTTGCTCCAACTCTTCCCACCGTTTCATCTTAACTAATATCAGTTCATCAAGTTCATTTACTCGAATTTGCGCATTACGTACAATTTCAGTACTTTCTGTATAAAAACCAGCATCCATAAGTTTTGCTTGAAGATCTTTTTGCTCAGTTTCTAACCGCTCTAATTCAAGAGGCAAATTAGTTAACTCTTGTGTTTCCATATAAGATAATTTCTTCGAATTTTTAATATATTTATTTTTATTACTTTTAACTACAGAGTCTACATCATCAGAAATTTTTGAATAATGCTGCTCATTATACATAATCCAATCACTATACCCACCAAAAAATTCAAAGACTTGACCTTTCCCCTGAAAAATATAGGTTTGGGTAACTACATTATCTAAAAATTTGCGATCATGACTCACTAGAAAAACTGTACCACTATAATTGATCAATAATTCTTCCAATAATTCTAAAGTTTCAATATCTAGATCATTAGTTGGCTCATCTAATACTAAGACATTAGCAGGTCTTGAAAAAATCCTGGCTAAAAGTAAGCGATTTCTTTCACCACCAGATAAAGATTTTACCTGTGATCTAAACCTTGCTGGCGCAAATAAAAATTCTTCCAAATATGTTGCGATATGAAGTTTATGGCCATTAATCTCCACAAAATCTTGCCCCTTGCTTACCACATCTTGAATTGTTGCATTTTCATCTAATTGTTCACGAAATTGATCAAAATATGCAACTTCAATCTTTGTGCCAAGTTTAACTATCCCAGAATCAGGGACTAATTCATTTAAAATTACTTTTAATAATGTAGACTTTCCAATTCCATTTGGCCCAACTAAACCAACTTTATCACCACGCATTATAGTGGTTGAAAAATCCTTAATAATTGTTTTTTCATTAAATGAAATATTTACCTTTTCAAGTTCGGCGACAATCTTACCGGATAACTCTCCCCTATCCACTTTAAAATTTACTTTCCCAACCTTATCACGCCGCTCTGATCTAATTTTACGTAATTCTTCTAACCTTCTCACTCTTCCTTCATTGCGTGTTCTTCTGGCTTCAACCCCTTTTCGAATCCATACTTCTTCCTGAGCTAAAAATTTATCAAACTCATGATTAGTTTTTGCCTCATCAGCTAATTGGCGTTCTTTTACTTCTAGATATTTAGCATAACTTCCAGGATACTGATTCAAATTACCACGATCTAGTTCGAGAATTTTATTAATAGTTCGATCTAAAAATACTCGATCATGGCTAATTAACAATATCGCACCATTAAAATTTTTAATTACATCCTCTAACCACAAAATTGCCTCAATATCTAAATGATTAGTCGGCTCATCAAAAAGTATAACATCAGGGGTTGCAACTAATGCTTTCGCAATTGCTACTTTCTTTTTTACACCACCTGACAAATCTTTAATTAATAATTCCCCATTTAATGATAGTTCAGATAAAATTCTATCAACCAAAACTTTTGCTTGCCAAGCATTACTATGCTCCAGACTCTCTTGTACAATATGTAGCCGTTCAAATATTTCCTCGGAATATTCGTGAGCTAATTTATCTAATAATTTATAATATTCATAAAGTTTGTCCTTAATTTCACCTAACCCCATAAATACCTCATCATAAATAGTATGACTCGGATCTAAAATAGGCTCTTGCGCAACATAAACAATTTTTGTTTCATCGGCTATGTAAATTCTACCATTATCTAAATTAATTAGATTTGCTATTGCTTTCAATAATGAAGATTTTCCGGAACCATTTCGCCCAATCAAACCTATCTTATCGCTTCTTTCAATACCAAAACTAATATTTGATAATAAATTGTGATGCCCAAACGCAAGTGAAGCTTTATCTACAGTAATTATTGACATATATCCTCATATAATTCTAATGGTAATCCATCTGGATCCATAAAAAAAGTAAATTTTTTACCAGTTATTTCATCTATTCTAACTTCTTCAACTGTAATATTTTGTTGTTTTAAGTAATTAACCACCAAATCAATCTCATTAACTCTAAAAGCCAAATGACGTAATCCACAGGCCTCAGGTCTAGATGGTCGTTTAATCGAATCTGGAAAAGAAAATAATTCAATTTGCATATTATCTGAAATTTGCAAATCTAATTTGTATGATTTACGGTCTTTTCTGTACGTCTCATGAATAATTGCTAATCCCAAAACCTTGGTATAGAAATCTTTAGATTTTTGATAATCAGAACAAATAATTGCTATATGATGAATCTGATTGAAGTATTTCATATAGTGTACCTATTTAGTAAATAGTTGCTGATATTGAAATAATAAATTTTCAATTTGAAGTTTATAATTTAGTGGATGATTAGCCCAATTAGCTAAAAAGCTTAATTTATCATTTAAATAAAAAACTTTTTTTTCATCAAAACGATTTAATAATGGCAATATTCTATCTCGATATGGTCTAAAATAGCATAATGAGTTTGAGAATTTAAGACTAGTTAAATCACTAACCCATTTACTTAAAAATTCAATAATAAAACCAAATTTTACTATCTTACCATCAACTTCCTGGGTAAGATTAAAGATATTGTCAATACTTGGTGTCACTAAAGTATTAATAATTAAATCTAATTGATTTTCAGTTATTTCCACTTCAAAAAGTGGACAATTCCCATAATAGTTAAGCCAAAATTCACTATTCACCATCTCATTATGTGCTAGATAATTTTGTATCATTTCATAAGTTGGCATAGTTAATGAGTATTTATGACAACGACTACGAATAGTTGGTAAGACTTTTCCTAAGTTATCACTTAATAAAATAAATAGACTATTTTGAGGGGGCTCTTCTAAAATTTTTAATAATGCATTCGCCGCACTAGTACTTAGAATATTTAAATCTTCACAAACTACAATTTTACGTTTTGCTATATGCGAAGATAGCGAAACAAAATTAATTGCAGATCTAACCTCATCAATACTAATACTTTTACTTTCTTCTGCAAGCTTAATTGTAAATAAATCTGGATGGGATTCTTCATTAAATAAAATACATGAGCTACAATTATTACATGCCATATCATCAACTAGATTTTCACATAAAAGAGCTTTAGACCAATATTTAATCAAATGTTTGGCTCCAAGCCCATTTGCGGCAGTTAAAAGTATTGCTCCTGGTAAACGCTTATTTAAATTTATCAAATAAGTGTAATTATCTAATTGCCAATCATAAAGTTTTAATTCATTCATTAGCGCACTTTTCATTTAGTTAATTTTAAATCTAAGCTTTTTAATATTGTTTCACGTGTTTTAATTTTTTCCTGATCCGTATTGATTATAATAACTCGCTCTGGTTGAGATTTTGCTATATCATGATAAGCATTTTGGACAGTTTGAAAAAATACTCTAGCTTCACTTTCAATTCTATCTTTATTCCGACTCTTAGATACTCTTGCCATGGCAACATCCAATGGTGCATCAAATATAAAGGTCAAATCAGTTGTAATATTTGGTTCTAGCATGTTGGCTAGTTGGATTACTTTATTAACCCCCAAACCTCGCCCGGCTCCTTGGTAAGCAATTGATGCCTCAACAAATCTATCAGCAATAACGTAAACACCTTTTTCTAAATTGGGAATGATAACATTTGCAATTAATTCTTGACGAGAAGCAAAAAGTAATAATAATTCAGTAAACCTATGCATATTTTCATGTAAAATTAAATCACGAATTCTTTCTCCAAGTTCCGTTCCCCCTGGCTCTCGTGTTATAATAGTTTGAAACCCTCGCTCTTTCAAACATTCTTGGATAAATTCTACGTGACTAGATTTACCTGCGCCATCAATACCTTCTACTGAAATAAATAATCCTTTTTTCATTATTAATCTCTCTTGCTATTTTGTATCTTCAAAATTATTTATATTCTTAGGCTGAACACCTGCCCCCATTACTGGATGCCCTAACGGGACTTTCTTTGTATTTAATAACTTATTGTCATGCTTTGAGTTATTTTTAAGAATTTTTTTAACTTTTGATACATGCTCCTTATAAGTTTCTGAAAATTTAGTTTTACCATCAACCGCAACAAAATAATAAATATTTGTTTTACTTTCCGGCTGACTTGCAGCAATTAAAGCATTTAAGGATGGAATACAAATTGGAGTAGGTGGTAGACCAAAATGAGTATAAGTATTATATGGTGTATCAATTAAAAAATCTTTTCGCGTAATTGTCATCTTATTATGTAATCCATAAAAAACAGCTGGATCATCTTGAAGCTTCATACCAACCCTCAAACGATTACTAAAAACAGTGGACACTAAGAACATATCATCTTTATCCCCGGTTTCTTTTTCAATAAGGCTTGCCAAAATCAAGAGTTGATATGAATTATTAATTGAAGCGTATCCATTTTTATGGCTATAAATATCATCAACTTTATTTTGCATCATCTTATATGCATTTTCATATATTTCAAGATCTGTTTGACCTGGGGCAATAAAATAAGTTGATGGATAAAATAGCCCCTCCAAACTTAATGCATGTATATTTAGAGCTGATCTTAACTCAGACTCTGACATATTAATAGATAAATGCTTAATATTATCAAGGGAATTAATATAATTTCGAAGTGTCACAATATTCCATCCATCAGCTATTGTAATACTTATCTGATCAGGCTTTCCATTTGTGATACGCTTTACCAATGACCAAGCTGAGATTGAATCCTTCAAGATATACATTCCAGCTGTTACTTTTTTATCTTTACGTAGTAATCTAAGTAATAAAGTTAAAGCACGATGATTTTTAATAATATTTTGTTCTTCCAAAGTATAAGCAATATTAGCAATTGATTGGTCTTTAGATATAATTAATTGATATTCATGATTAGGTATTGCAACTGGATAAAAAATTACATTACCAATATAAATAGTAGTTACAATAAAACTTAATAATAAAATTTTGCTGATCAAACTTGCTTTTTTTGAATTGGACCGCATATAATACCCCTTACTATTTATGAATAGTATTAACATATAAATAGGGACCAATTGTAGCACAGTTTGACTGGAGGGGTTATGGGTCACAAATTTAGAAAAGAACAGATTGAGCGAGTTTTATATGAAATATATGAAACTAATCGTTATTATGTAGCAACTAGCCCTACAAAACTTAGACAAAAAATTAGTGGAGAACAAACCCCAATTGCAACCCTGGTTATGTGCTGTGATTCAAGAGCACATACTACCTCATTTACCAATAAACCTGAAAATAACTTTTTTATTGTTAGAAATATTGGAAACCAATATATTTTAAATCAAGGTAGTATTGAATATGGCGTGCGAATCTTAAAAACGGAATTACTGATTTTTTTAGGTCATTCAAAATGTGGAGCAGTTGATGCATCTATGGGAGATTATAGTGCATTGCCATCGAGTATTGTTAGAGAAGTTGATCATCTAGCTTTATCCATTGAAAAATCACAATTAACTGGTGATCATGCAACCAAATGGCATCAAGCAGTAGTCAATAATACGCGAAAACAAGTTGAATTAGCCATGAAAGATTTTAATGATTTAGTTAAAAAAAATAAGTTATTTATCCTAGGCATGGTTATGGATTTAGATAATCACAGTGGTCGAGGCTATGGTAGAATTGCAATCACTAGCTGCAATGGAATTACCAATATCGAAGAATTAAAAAAAATCCCACAAATTGCCAGTTTTTTTGAGTAACAAATTATGAATCATACTGTTCTTGCCCGCAAATGGCGTCCAAAAAAATTTGCCGATCTAGTTGGTCAACAAACTAGTGTAACTGTATTAAAAAACATTATTGAATCAAACCGATTACATCATGCTTACTTATTAACAGGAACGCGTGGAGTCGGTAAAACAACAATTGCTCGAATTATAGCAAAAGCTTTAAACTGTTTAGCACTAAATGGCGTAGAGCCATGTGGCACTTGCTCAAATTGCGTGCAAATAGATAGTGGTAGATTTATTGATGTAATTGAAATTGATGCAGCATCAAATACAGGAGTGGATAATATTCGCGAATTACTAGATAATGCGCAATATGCTCCAACTAGTGGCAAATATAAAGTATATATTATTGATGAAGTACACATGTTATCTAAATCAGCATTTAATGCCATGCTAAAAACACTTGAAGAGCCACCATCTCATGTAATCTTTATTTTAGCTACAACTGATCCACAAAAAGTGCCAATTACAGTTTTATCTAGATGTCTACAATTAAAATTATGCAATTTATCTATTCCAGAAATTACCGAGTACCTAGCAACAGTACTTAATTTAGAAAATCTAAAGTTTGAAAAACCAGCAATTGAAATAATTGCTAAAGTTGCCAAAGGAAGTATGCGTGATGCCTTATCATTATTAGATCAAGCAATTGCCTTTGCTAATGGCTCTGTAACTGAAATGATTGTAAGGCAAATGTTAGGCATAAGTGATGATACTTATCTTTTTGAATTACTTGATGCAATTAGCAATGCTGATAGCCAAAGACTAGTTAATACAGCACAAAATATATATAAGGAAGGCCATGATTTAGAAAATATTTTACATAGCTTAAGTCAAAAGCTATGTGATCTAAGCCTTACTCAATTAACTACAATTCAATTTGATGAAAAAACTTCACACTATGCAGCAAAAATTAGTGTTAATGATGTCCAGTTATACTTTGAAATTGCTAATTTAGGCTTAGAACAAATTACCAAAATTAATGAAAAATATCCAATTTTTATAATGACATTACTTCGTATGCTTGCTTTTAATATTGGTTCTGATGAAAAAAAGCAGGTTGTATTAACACAAAATAATTTTAAAGTCGACTTTGAAAAACCTGTAGAAAATTCAAAAACCACAACCATAATTGAAAATCAACCTATAGAATCTAATTTAATTGTTTCTAAAGAAATTATCCTAGATGAAAAAACTAATACAGCGAGGAATAACTTTGATGGTAACTGGTTAAATCTAGTTCAGGAATTAAAACCTCAATTAGGTAGTACATTATTTCCATTTGTTGAAAACGCCAAACTTGAAACATATAGCCAAGACTCATTTTGTATTACAATTGATGAACGTTATCAAGTATCATTTAGTGACCCTTTAAAAATTAATTTAAAAAACACTTTAAGTAAACATTTTGAACGTAATATTCAAATTACAGTAACGTTTTCTTCTAATGTGAATAATACTTTAAAAGAAATTAACAACTTAAAACAAGAACAAAAACAACAACTTGCAGAAGAATCCATTACAAATGACCCAAAATTAAACGAAATTCTAACTAACTTTTCTGCTAAAATCATTCCCGGTAGTATAAAACCTATTACATAAAAGGATCTCTCATGTTTGATAAAGGCCAAATGGCAGGCTTAATGAAAAAAGCCCAAGAAATGCAAAAAAATTTAGAAAAAGCTCAAGAAGAAGTAGCAAAATTAGAAGTAACTGGAGAATCTGGTGCGGGATTAGTTAAATTAATTATGACCGGTAAGCATGATGTAAAAAAAGTTACTATTGATCCAAGCTTAATGGATGATAAAGAAATGCTTGAAGACTTAGTTGCTGCAGCTATTAATGATGCAAATCGTAAAGTTGAAGAACAATCTTCTTCAAAAATGGGAAGCGTAACTGGTGGCTTACCATTTGGGAACATGAAACTACCATTCTAATTACTACAACAATGGTGGGTCTCCTTGCATTGTTAGCCGCAAAACCTGGTCAGGTCGGGAACGAAGCAGCCATATGTGGATTTAACAAGTGCCAAGGGTTTGGCTCACCACCTCAATATGTTTTACATTGCTTACCCGGAACACTATTAAAAAAACAAAAGTTATTAATAACTTTATAACTACTCAAGGAATTATATTAGGATCAACCATTCTAGGTTATCAGACTAAGCCTAACTGGTCAGCATCTAAATTTTTTAAATTGTATATAATAAAAAGAAAATTATAATGAGACTTTGAATATGTCTTATTATATAAAAATTATTTATATCAATAGCAATATTCATGAATTATCAATTAGATATTTAATTACATAACCTGACATCATTAAACCAAAAAGTGCGGGCAAGTAACTAATAGTTCCATTAATTGGTCTTAAACCCTTCCCCTGTGCCAATGGTGAACTTCCAGGCTCTTCTGAATAAACAACTTTTAAACCTTTAGTTATTCGATGTTTCTTTAATCCAAGTCTCATCACACGTGCTAAACCACAACTCTTAGTCCTACTAATATCAGCAATTTGAACCTTAGTTACATCATAACGGTTTCCTGCACCCATACTGGAAATAATCTTTATCTTATTAGCTAAACAATACCTAATTAGCGCAATTTTTGATGGAACACTATCGATACAATCAAATACATAATCTACATCTTGAGTAATTAAATCATTTAAGTTATTTTCATCAATAAATACTTGTTTGGCAACTATTTTACATTCAGGATTAATACTGGCAACTCGCTCAACAAATAAATCAATTTTAGGTTTACCCACACTATCCAAAGTTGCAATTAATTGACGATTAATATTAGTAATATCAACAATATCATGATCAATTATCGTAATTTTACCAATTCCTGCTCTTACAATAGCTTCAACAACAAAACCACCAACACCACCAACACCGGCAATAATCACATGCTTTGTTGCTAATTCATCGATTTTCTCTTCACCCAATAAAATTGATGTTCTATAAAACTGTTTTTGCATAAATTCTAACTCAAATAAAAACTAATTAAAATACTTATAATATAAATTATCATATTGGATATAAACATCCACACATGTAATTCGCCACGCTTTAATTTCACATAAAATAATAATGTAGCTAGTAATGTTGCACCAATCGATATCATATGAATTGGATTTGCAATAGTCCAATTAGTATATAAAATACCAATAATTGGTAATAATGTTCCTTGAAAAACCATTGCTCCAGTTATATTACTAATAGCTAAAGTATCTTTTCTTTGTTTTAACCAAATTATACTATTCATTTTCTCAGGCATTTCAGTTGCAATCGGAATCAAAACAATTGAAATGAAAAAAGTTGATAAATTCAATGCTTGTGATAAATTTACAACATTTATAATAAAAAATTTAGCCACCAAAATTAACATAATTATTGAAAAAATGAGTTGGATTGAAATAATTGGCATGGTATCTTTTAAACCCAAAGAACTTAGTAATAACTTATTATTAGCAACTGTCTGATGACCAATTTCAATTAGCTTTTTTGATGCTTTAACTGTAAAATATAAATACGAAATGTATGTTATAAAAAGCAATATTGCTATAAAATAACAAAAGTATCTATATAAATCTCCATGAGGTATAAATGCTGCAATAATAACTAGAATATAACCAATACTAAAAAACTTAAGATCTCGGTAAACCCCAGATCTTTCAGGTTTAATAACCCCAGTAAGACCACGTTTTTTAAGTGTTGATATGGTAACTATGAATAACGCTAATGTGGATAACATAAATGGAGCACCTAAAATTGCACCAATACTAATATCTGCACCAATATCACCTTGTGACTTTGGTTCAGTAATTAATGCTAAAACTGGAATTATAGTCTCGGGTAAAGCGGTTGCAATTGCGGCAAAAACTGCCCCAGTTACTCCTTCAGAAATTCCAAGTTTTTCCCCAAAATTTTCTACTGCATTACAAAATATACTACTGATACCAGCAATTAGGATAACATTTAAAATAGCCCAAATTAAGTTTAACAACATATAAATTAACTTCTAATAGAATTTATAACAACTTTGGTATCAGGAATATTATCAAATAATTTGATAAATGCAACTTTTGCTTGTTCAACTAACATACCAAGACCATCGTATAATTGAATATTATTATTTACCTGCCACATAGTTTGTAAAAATAAAGTTTGACCAGTTGCGCTATAACTTAAATCATAACAAACCATATTATTCTTAAGTACAAAAATTTGCTTAAATAGCATGTTATCTTCAACATTTGGACTAGTATTTAAGACTACATCATATTCAATGTTACTATCATAACGGCCAACGCCAAATTTTGCCTTTAAATATTCAAATCGTGTAGCGTTTCTTGCTAATATATCAATCGTTGTTGGATTTGCATTAATTAAATCAAGCAAAATCGAGTCTAAAACAAAACCACTACCTAAAATTAAAATATTTTTTTGATACAGCTCAATGTGTTTATTGCAATGTAAATCTTCAACTAACCCAATTCCATCCGTAGTATCTGCTTTTATATGATGATTTTTATCTAATAACAAGAAATTACTTGATTTTGTAAATCTGCTTCGCATCGTAGCATTATCTGCCACCTCATAAGCTATCTGCTTAAAAGGGCTAGTTATATTTAGTGCCATTCCACCTTTATTAAAAAATTCAACTATAGTTTCTTTAAAATTCTTTTCATATGCCTTAATTTTTATATATTCCAAATTAAGTTGAAATTGTTTAGCAAATTCAGCAAAAACAACTGGAGATAAACTATGGTCAATTGGATTACCAACAACTGCTAATTTGTACATTCTTATGCTCCAATTACTAAATAGTATTTGATAATTCAGGTAAAGCTGGCATTACTATAGTTATAAACATTATTGTTTGTCAAGTAAAACCTAACGTTTAAATTAAAATGGACATACCGAATGATTTAATTTATAGAAAACCCATCAATAAAATATGGAGAAAAATAAACCAAATAAATTTAAATCGTCTTTTAATTTAAGAATGCTATCGTAAATTATAACTTGATTAAATAAGGCTATACAATCTAATAATAGGATTAAAGATAATATTTGTATCGATGTATTTTGCAATTACTAGTGAAATATAGCAACTGTCTTCGGATAATTTAAATAATCAGATAAGGAGTATTTAACAAGCACAATAATCTAATAGATTTGATAATTTTTCTACTGTGATAATCTTTAAAAATAATTTCTAACTATATGCTGAAAAAGCTTTTTGAAAAACAAGATTTATTAAATAATGATACAATCTGGTCTAATTATATTATTTTTTTATCTTGCTAAGATATATTTACTAAAATATTAACTTAAGGCTATAATTATACTTTATGGTAGCAAAATTATTTTTAATTCCAACCACCCTATCTACGGCTATAGAGCATTCTACGTTGACTATAAATGAACTTAAGCAAATACAGCATTTAACTCATTTTATTGTTGAAACGCCCAAAATTGCTAGGCAACATTTAAAAACACTTAACTTAACAACTTCCTTACAAAATTTGAATATACGTGAACTAAATAAGCATAATCAAAATTTATCAGAACTTATCAATCCATTATTTAATGGATTTGATGTTGGTTTAATTTCTGATTGTGGTATGCCTGCAATTGCTGACCCTGGATCAAAAATTGTAAAGCTATGCCATCAAAATCAATTTAAAGTAGTCCCATTTCATGGACCAAACTCAATAGTAATGGCATTAATGGCAAGTGGTTTTAATGGGCAATCATTTTCTTTCAATGGATATTTACCAATTGATAACCAAGAGCGGATTAAAAGAATAAAAGAATTAAATGAGTTAGTCATTAAAAATAATCAAAGTCAAATTTTTATTGAAACCCCATTTAGAAATTCGCAGCTTTTAAATACTCTAATTAACAATTGTTCTAATAAACTATCATTATCTCTAGCCATTGATCTAATGACACCAAATGAGCAAATTATTAGTAAAAGTATATTGGCATGGAAAGAATTATCTATTCTTCCTGAAATCCATAAGCATGAGGTAGTCTTTGTCATCGGACAATAGTTTTTTAGGACCATAAATTGATACATCTAATTTTTATCCTTACTGGTATTATAGTAGGCCTTATGTCTGGAATGTTTGGTATTGGTGGTGGAATCATTATCTTTCCTATTATTTTCTTTACTCTCACTAAACTACTTTTTATTCCACAGCATTTGTCTCTATCTGTTGCTGCAGCTACTTCATTAGCTATAACAATTCCTAATTTAGTTGTTGCAACTATTGATTATCAAAAAGAAAAGCAAATCATCTGGAAAATTGTACTGGCAATGGTTCCAGGATTAATTATTGGTGCAATTGCTTCGAGTTTATTTTTTGTGCACTATTTTAATTCGCATGTTATAAAGTTAATTTTTGTTAGTTCTACTATATTAATTGCAATACAAATATATTTTACGCATATTGGTAAAGACTCAACTCCAAATTACCCAACCAAAGTTGCGAGTTTTAGTGCTGGGTTATTTATTGGCACAATTTCTGGATTACTTGGGATTGCCGGTGGTGAATTTAGTGCTTCTTTCTTGAACTTCCATAAAATCAAGATAAAAGATGTAGTTGGCACAACATCTTTAGTTGGACTTACTGTATCAATATTTGGCTCACTTGGGTTTATAATATCAGGTGCGAAACAAGCCCCTATAAATTTAGAGCATTCAATTGGTTTTATTTATCTACCGGCAGTTATACAGATTTGTATTACAAGCTTAATTATGGTATCAATTGGCGAAAAGTTTGCGCAAAAAATGCGCGCATCTCATCTAAAAAGATATTTTTCTATTTTAGTTGCATTAACTGGGTTAAGTATGTTGTTCTTTTAATAGAACTCAAACTACCTTTAATAAGAATTGTATTAGCAGTTACTTAATTGAGTTATAGAATGTTCTAGATTGAATTCCATCATGAAAAGCATATAATGTTTGAGCAATATCGGTTGAACCAACCTCAATGTTACCTTCTTGATCGAGGCTAATCAAGCCTACATAATCACCCAAATTATTACTTTCTGCAATAGTTTTAGTAACCGCATCTTCTAATTTCATACCATCACAAACTCGAGTATGCAATTTTGCAGCAACAGCTTGGTTAACAATATGTTCACCAATTCCAGTGCATGACACACCCATGATTTTCGAAGCATAATTACCCGCAACAGTAGGACTATCGCCTACTCTACCTGGAAACTCAAATCCAGCACCACCAGTTGAAGTAATCGCACAAATCACCCCATTATTATCTAATGCTACCACTCCAATTGTTCCAGTATAACCTTGTTTTAAATTAAGATATTCTTGAAATCTATGTTCGGTCATGGGGTTATACTTAGGCAATTTTAAAATATTATGGGCAAAGTTACTTGCTTCCAGTCCGGCTAAAATACTATTATGTTGTTCCATTAGTTTAGCCGCAACATCTACTGGATTTTGTATATCTTGAATATTAATTACTGCTGCAAATTTATTATGAATACTATCCATAATTGATGCAGACATCCTAATTTGCCCATCTTGCTGAATACGAGAACCAGTTCCTGCATTAAAAATAGGATTATCTTCTAAAATTCGAGCGGTATAAATTGCGGTCTCTATTGCATTATTACTTTGACTTAATTTAACATAGGCTAAATTAATAATTTGTTGTAATGCTTCATGATATTGTAAAAATGAGGTTTTTTGATCTTCACGTGCACCACATCCGCCATGTATAACTAATTTCATTAATTATTTTCCAAAAATACATTTACGATTAATTAAGTCATAAGATGATCCACTAATTAAGATGTGTAACTTAACTCCAATTAAACTAATTGGATCATCATTTGCAGCTTTAGGTAATGATGAATATTCAAGTTCTGACATATCTACAATAGTTAACATACCACTGCCTACAACCTCAATTACCCCATTTGGGGCTAAAAAGGCTCCAGTATCTTCATCAATCCCAACACCGGTGATAAATGGATTATATGATAATGCTGTGAGTAATCTCCCTAAACGATCACGCTGAGAGAAATGTTGGTCAACTAAAATTTTATTACTTAAACCTAAACCAGGAGATAAAGATACCATACCGCAGCGTGGCATAACCCCAGTTTGACCACCAGCTATCATATGCTCTGAAATAAATGCGGCACCAGCTGAAGTTCCTGCAACATGTGCTCCGGCTAAATTTTTCCGTCTAATTAATTGTGCAATTGGTGTACCACCTAGAATTGTAGATAATAGTAATTGATTACCACCTGTCATAAAAATTCCAGTTGCTTTAGTAATATGTTCTAAATATCCTGGATTACTGCCATCAATACGATTCTCAACCTTTAAATTAAACGAATTAATAGCACCCATTTCTTTAAATAGTTTGACGTAATTGTCTCCAGTATCTGGTAATTCTGAAGCTGTTGGAATAATTGCAATATATGCATTAGAACCACCACTTAACTTGATAAAACGCTCTAAAACTTGTCTATTTGCTAGTTTGTTTTCATTTCCACCAATTGGGATTACATAACCGCGTTCTGAAACATCTTTAGACATCAGCTTTTATACCTCTTAAACATTATTATACTCAGTAATTTCTTTTATATAGTTAATAACTTGTGCTATTTCTACATGACAAAATAATAAATAAACTGAATTAGTTTTAACATTATCAATTGCATATTTAGTAGCAGCTAGTTCACTCTCCATAAATTTAATGTGATTATCATTAATTCCTTTATTAATCAAAGAATCTTTTAACTTTGATGGAACAGTCCCAGCATCACTTCCACGTAAATATAAAGTTAAATCTTTAAGTAAAATTTCATTAATATTATTTTTTATAACTATATTACCAATATCCTCGATTAAAGATAGCCTATCTCCAGTAACCCCAAATAATACGGATAAAAATCCATCCTTATCTAAAAATGATTGTGCAAGCTTAATCATCAATGCTATACCACTTAAATTATGAGCATAATCTACTATAATTGTCCCGCCATTTAAATTAAATATATTAGCTCGACCCTGATTATTTTGAACACTATCGTATTTAGCGATTGAATATGCCATATGATTTATAGAATAACCTATACTATGAGCTAAAGACATCGCATTTAATACATTTTCAACATTATGAATAGCTCTACCAGACAAAGTAATCGGCACACTCTGAAAATCAATAATTAATTGCGCAATTTTTTGTGAATTTAAATAATAAAAAGCATTATTTTTCACGTAAAAAGCACAATCATCAACACGTAATAGAGATTGAATCTCTTCCTCATTAAGTTTCTGTGTAATAAAAATCTTTCGCTTTTTAATTGACAATGTTTTACTTCTTAGTTCCTGATTATCCAAATTCACGACTATATAACCATCATCTCTAACCGCACTATAAACTAAGCTTTTCACTTGCCACATATCAGTTAGATTATCAACCCCATCAATGCCTAAATGATCTGCATCTAAATTAGTAATTGTAGCAGCATTAACATGATTAGCTACTAGACCTCGTCTAGAAAGTCCCCCACGAGCTACTTCTAAAATTGCAACATCTACTTTGGGATTAGTTAAAACTAATTGGCTACCCGATGGGCCAGACAAATCTCCCTCTTCAACAAGCGTATCATCAATCCTTACTTCATGAGTTGAGGAATAACCAGCACAATGACCAGCTATTTTAGCAATAAAATGAACCAATCTTACAGTTGTCGTTTTTCCATTGGTGCCCGTTACTAAAACTATTGGAACTTGTTTAATTTGTTGCCACGGGATTGATCGAATCGCATTTGAATCATTTATATCAACCGTATATAGATATTTACCAGAACCAATTGATGCTATATCACCATCTAAAAAAACTGATAAACCATGTTGATTTGCTATTTGATAAATATTTCTATAATTTAGATTGAAAATATATAAAATAAAACAAATAAATAAC
>CALFYC010000096.1 GCA_937952895.1 uncultured Neisseriaceae bacterium | reverse complement strand
CAAACTAATATTGATTTGGCATTTTTGTGGACGAATAAATTTAAATTTTATGAGAGCCATAACTGGAAAATTAGTGATAGCTCTTTTTTTGGCGAAATGGGATTAATTAATAAAGTAAGCTCTGAAGTTAATATACGTGTAGTTAATGAGTTATCGCAAGATTTATTTTTTTCTTTAGAAGAATTTCGTAAAAGTAAGTTAGAAATTCTTACTCCACGAGATTTAGATAGCTATAATATTATTCCTACACCTGCAGAAAAAGTGACATTTTTTATGTGCATTGACAATAAAACTTTAATTGGATACGCAATTATTGGTTCGAAAGATGATGTTGCGTATATCTATGAATTATTAAGTGATGGTGAAGTTATATCAAGTATACTTTCTTATATTAAAAATTTTTTTAAGCAAGTTTTTTTAAATATCAGTAAGAATGACTCTAATTTTAGTTATATTGTTGATAATGGACTTTTTAATTTAAATGAACAACTTTTATCGATGTTTTATATTATTAACCCAGATATAACAGAAAATATGGTAAAGCAAATTTATATTCCCTATTTTGATAGAATCTAGTGTCAATTTGATATATGAATAAAAATATTATAGCAAATATTGCAAATAAAGCTTGGGGTTTTCTATCAATCTTACTCTTTACTCCGTTATACATAAAATTTCTTGGGGTTGAGGCATATGGATTGATTGGATTTTACTCTACATTATTAGCCATGCTAGCATTTGCAGATATGGGTTTTACAGCCACGCTTACTAGAGAAACGGCTCGGTTTAATAAAGGCAAAATAGATGAAAAGAAATATATATTAAACCTTTTACGCTCATATGAGTTACTTTACATGCTAATTTCTTTATTCATCTCTATTAGTATATGGGCTCTTGCTCCATTTATAGTAAATAAATGGTTACACTTTTCATCTGGATTTAATCACCAGCAGGCCTTATATGCCATTCGTTTAATGGGTATAGCATTAGCATTACAGTTGCCATCGGACTTATTTTTTGGTGGGTTGATGGGGCTTCAAGACCAGGTTAAGGCAAATTTTCTCCAAATATCCTGGAGTGTGTTTCGCGCCTTTGGGGCTATTTTAGCGATGTACTTGATTTCCTCTACTATACTAGTCTTTGCTGGTTGGCAATTAATATCGAATGGACTGTATTGTATAATTATTAGGTCATGTTTATGGAAAAAGTTAACCCAAGGCAGAGATAAGGGTAGTTTTGATAAGCAAATATTTAAAAATACTTGGAAGTATTCTCTAGGTATGATGCTTATGGCTATTATTAGTATATGCTTGACCCAAGCAGATAAACTCATGATAAGTAAGGTGTTACCCTTAAAAGAATTTAGCTACTACAGTTTGGCCGCTTCTGTGGCAAGTATTCCTTTGGTGATGGCTAATCCAGTAGCTAACGCGGTATTTCCTAGGATTACAGGGCTTATAGCAGTACAAAACATAAAAGAAATGAAAGCTATCTATTTAAAATTTACAGCTTTAGTATCCGTGTTGGTCATGACTACAGCACTAATATTGATTATTTATTCAGAAGAATTTATTTATGCATGGACGGGTTCAAAAGTTATTGCTCAATATTCGTATAAGATTGCAATTTTTTTAATTATAGGACAGTTATTACAAGGTATTACAGTAATTCCTTATTATGTCGCTTTAGCCTTTGGGAGTGTTAAAATTAATCTGAAGGTTGGTGTCATTTCTATAATAGTCTTACTTCCATTGCTCTTTTTTATGGTGAACCGATATGGTGCTATTGGTGGTGGTGTGTCATGGGCAATAACTAATGCTGTAGTTATACCAATTTATATGTTTTTTTTACATAGAAAATTTCTTAAGGATGTTATGTTAACATGGTTAATTAGAAGTATTGCCATTCCTTTTGTTCTGATAAGTGTTTTTGCTTGCATTGCTAAATTACTTACTGCTAGTTTATTAAACGGCAGAATTCAGATATTCATCACTATGACAATTGCTTGGGTGATAATATCTACTATTACGTACGTAATTGTTGTAAGAAATAAACACGCAAAAATGTAATCTTAATGCTAATTAAAAATATAATAATGATTTTGTAGAGAGACTACGTATGCCGATTTTATCTGTAATTATACCAACTCATAATAGACAGAAATATGCTATAAATTCTGTTGAAACAATTTTAAAAAATTTCAGTGATACAGAGGTTATCGTAAGTGATACAAGTGACGATACTCAAATATTTGATAGTTTAGTGTTTTGGATAAATTCAGGTCGTTTGATTTATAAACGCCCAAACGAACAGATGGACGTTGTAAGAAATTTTGAATATGCATTAGGTTTTGCCTCAGGTGACTACCTGATATATGTTGGAGATGATGATTGTGTTGGACCTGAAGTGGAAAAAATTGCGCATTGGGCTAAAAAAAATCAAATTGATGCAATTTCTTGCCCTTTTTGTGCAACTTATGGTTGGCCGAACTATAAATCTAAATATTTTGCGAGCAAGTTTTCAGCAAAGTTGGCTGTAAGGAAATATACTGGTAACCCTATTGAAATTAAGTCATCGTATGTACTGAATCAAGCAC
>CALFYC010000095.1 GCA_937952895.1 uncultured Neisseriaceae bacterium | reverse complement strand
ATCAAATGAATTTAGCACAGCATGGAAACTATTAAATAGTGACTGTAATAATGATTTGGTCACTGATGCAAGTTGTGAGATAACCTATGCTATGTCAACTGGTGCTACTGCATATGATTATGATTTACCCAATACGTGGATGGATACAGTAAAATTTGGTCAAGTCGGTTATTCATTTGGCTCAAGTGGTGAGTCTGCAACATTTGATGTGTTATTAAATTCAAATTTATATATTGATGTAAAGGATCCAGTCTTAAGTGCAACTATACCTAATGGATATGCAAGATTAGAGTCAAAAGAAGCGGTACAGTTTGTTTTAAGTAATTGGTATCAAGGCGGTAGCCCAACTGGAACCATTAATATAGTGTCAAATGATACATCTATAGCACCAACTGATGGATTTACATTTGATAATGGGGATAATTGCTCTTGGAATACAGATGGCAAAATTGGTGGTATATGCAATAAATGGTTAACTAGTCAATACCCGGTTGTAGTTGGGGTGGGTCATTATACTATGCGATTATCTGGTGAATTAGCTGCTATTAGCACATCAACGCGCATAATTGTTAAATCTCCTCAGTTTAAGACGTTGTCCAGTGGTGGTAATCATACTTGTGGAATAAGTCTTAATCAAAAAGTATATTGTTGGGGTTCTAACCAATTAGGAGAGCTTGGTGATGGTGAAAATGTTAACCAAGCAGTCCCAACCTCAGTATTTCATAATAGCTTAAATTTAAATTTTGCAAATATTTCAGCTGGATATCGTCATACTTGTGGAGTTACTACAGAACATCAATTATATTGTTGGGGCGATAATTCTTTCGGTAAGCTTGGTGATGGAATTGTGGGTGGATATCAAACTTACCCGATCCTAGTTAAAGGTGGAATCAATTTTATACAAGTTTCTGCAGGTTTTATGCATACATGTGCTCTTACTGCTGATAATAAAGCATATTGTTGGGGCTATAATAATAGTGGTGAACTTGGAGTTGGAAATAAAAATAATGAATCAGTTCCAGTTTTAGTAAATCAAATTGTTTCCCAGGGTTTTACTAGTATTACATCTGGCGGCTATCATACGTGTGCTATTGGCGTTAATGGGTCTGGCTATTGCTGGGGTAGAGGTGTTAATGGGCAACTTGGGAATAATGGCACTTCTAATGAAAGTGTTCCAGCTTTGGTTGTTGGCGGGTATAAATTTAGTAAACTTTCAGCGGGAATGTATTATACATGTGGCACTGATATTGCTGGTAAAGTTTATTGTTGGGGTAGTAATTCTAATGGGCGCCTAGGGGTTGGCAAAGGAAACGATTATAAAACATCCATACCAGAACTCCTTAGCATTTTGGTCAATTTTAGTACTATATCGACTGGTTTTTCATCAAGCTGTGGAGTTGGTGTGGATAGTATTAATTACTGTTGGGGAAATAATCTTTATGGGCAACTTGGGATTAATTCGGAATCAATACAAACTAATACTCCGGTAGCTCTAGATAAAAATTTATCTGGAACATTAGAGACTATATCTATTGGAGATAATCATGCTTGTGCTATCTCTATCCATGGAAATAGTTATTGCTGGGGTGGGAATGGTTTTGGTCAATTGGGTGATGGAACAAATAAAAGTCAAATATTACCAGTGCCAATCTATTAGTAGCTATCTTAAATCTTAATATTTTTTGCACAGATATAAATATTCTTACCAGCCGTTAGCAATGAAGGTTCATTATTCCAATTCATAATTGAAATGTTCTTAAAGTTGGTATTTGCTTTAGGACTTTTACATTCCCATAGCTACTATGTCGGGTCAGATTTCTTTTCGTCTTCTTGTTGAGCGCTTTTATTTGATGGGTAAAGTTGCTTACACTCCTACACTAGATTGAGCTTTAGCCGAAACACCTAATACTTTTAAACCTAAACCTTGAATATGACCAGTTAGGATACCTTCTGCATCATTACCTCGGTTTATCTCAAAGTTTTCATTGCCTATACTTAATTTTACTAACTCTATCCTTTTTTCTCTTGGTTTCGGTTTTAAATCTAATGGCCCATTTACCGATGAAATGCGACATTATTTTTAAATCGAGGATAATGTCGTTCTAAGCACTGATTTATAACTTCGTTAGGGGTTAAATAACCAAGAGATTTTCTTGGTCTATTATTCAATAAATCCTGAATATGAGTGATTGTATCATCACTAATATGAGCAAAATCAGTTTTCGTGGGTAAGAATCGTCGAATCAATCGATTATTATGTTCACTGAGACCTCGATCACAGGATTTATAAGGTCTAGCAAAAAAGATGCTACAGCCAATGTTGCTAGCTATATCCTGATGATTAGAGAATTCAGTGCCATTATCAACAGTGATTGTCTTAAATGGTATAATAGTTGAACTATAGATATCTTCCATAGAATCTTGGACAGCTTTAGCAGACTTGTTATTGATCTTTCTGATTAAACTATATTTGCTTTTACGATCAACTAAGGTAAGTAAGCATTGCTTACTACCATTTCTAGTGCCAATAACTGTATCACCCTCAAAATCACCTATACGCCATTTTTTATTCACAATGTCCGGGCTATTTGATATATCAACACGATTAGGGATTTTGGTTCTGATAGAGCCTCCATACTTATATAATTTAACACCATTGCTTTTATTACGCCAAACATAGTTATAAATTGATTTAGTTGAAATACTAATTTTAAGTTCAAGTTGCATTCGACCACTAATCTGTTCAGGTGACTATCCAAGGTTTAGCTTACTTATTAGGTAATGTTCTACTTGTGGTTTGAATTTACTAAATTGTTTCTTTGAACTTGCTTCACTTTTACGTGTGACTGAGATACGATTAGCGGATAAAGATCGGAAGAGCGTCGTGTAGGGAAAGAGTGTCTTCGCCTGTGTAGAT
>CALFYC010000094.1 GCA_937952895.1 uncultured Neisseriaceae bacterium | reverse complement strand
AATTGGATTAAGTAATTTAACAGCTTGATAACCAAGCCCATTACTATAAGGAGATAAAAATCTATTCAAATGAGATGCAAACACTTTACCATCACTATGTATTAAGTAATGTTCAAATCCATTTATTGTTTTCATAATTACTACAATGTGGTAGCCGAACTCGGATTTGAACCGAGGATCTCCAACTTATGAGGATGGCGAGATGACCATGCTTCTCTATACGGCAACAAACTTTTTAATCCGCCTTTAAGGTAGCGGTTCACCTAGCTTTACTTGTGAAGCAGTAAGATAATTTCTTCCATTGTTGGAGATGGTTTATTACCCAAATACTCATTTACAATGTTATCAATAAAAGCAAATTCATGAGTCCATATAGGGCGATTTAAAACCTTTTCCATAGAACGATGAAATGTTGAAAAATGCATACAGAGTTCTTTTGTAAATAATTGAACATCACAAATTTCTTTATCTGTTTTATTTTCCCACCAGAAGCTTTCATAAAGCTCTATGGCCTTATCTTTACCAATACTATAGCGTTCTTTTGGCTGTGTCAACACTATGCTCCAATTAATTTTCTAAATGTTGCTACACTTTGAGCCAATGAATGAACATCGGGCTGATAAATAGCAACACCACTTCTTGAACGCCACTGTTCAATATTATGACGATTGTCATCAATTAAATAGTAGTTTTCACCTAAACAATGTTCTTGTTTATCTATGGCATAAGGACCAAATGTAACAGGAATATCTATGTTTAAATGTTTACGAACTGATTCCATTTTGGAAAGCATTGAAGGCCAAGCGAGGTCTTTACGAGCTAATGGTAATGCTGTTAAGAAACGCATATTACCTTTTGCTAAATCATATAGCTCATCAATACATTCATTCAAATCATGAGCTGGTTCAAGCATTTCAAAAAACTCTGGAGTAAATTGATAATGCCAAAAGTCAACTCTTTCACGTTCAGTCATATCTAAGAAATTAGTACCAGTTAACTGTTCAGTGCCACCCAAAAAATCAAATGTAACATCATCCATATCTACGAAGAGGATTGGACCCTTCTGCATAATTATTACCTATTTGTGGAATAACATTATTCACTCTTTTTAATGCTTTCAAAACAGTAGTAACTGCATTGCCATTATAAGGTAAATATAAATTACGTTTTTTAAAGTTAAAATTATCTGAGATATAACAAACTTGCTCAAATAAAGGATTGATTGCGACTTCTTTTATAATCCAAGAAGCTCGTCCACTAGCTATACCAACAGTATGAAACTGACCAGCGCCAATCATATGACGTTCAATAACGGCATCGACTAATTTAAAACGCTCTGTATTACCAGTAGGTAAAAATGGAACATTGTCATTTAAGCGAGGATATGTAAACCCACGAAAACTTAAAGGACCAAGAGGATTCTTTTCCAAAATGTAATCAAAGATTAATCCATCAAGTGGAATAAATTCATCAATATACTTATGGGCATGAATAGGAATAGCTAAATGTTCAAAGCTAGTATTGCGCAAATCACATTCGTTATTAGTAATAAACAATCTGGTTTTAAAACCATTACTGTCTACGTTCAACACAAATGAATCAAGACCTTTACAACTAAAATTATGCATAGCTGTTTTTTTGACTAAATTTACATCTACTATAAGTTCAGCTGACATATAGAATTACTCACTAAGAATTGGTGTAATTACACCACAATCAACAAAAAATCTAATACCAGGAATACTGTCAAAATCTTGAGGAGCATCATAATGTCTATGATATTTTGCCCAACGCCAAGTAGATTGAAGTGCAGACATTGGGAATAGCGATTTAATTTTATCAACATCGTTTTGCCATTTTGCATCACGATATGCTCTAGTGCCACTACCAACAGAATTTTTAGAATATCTAAAAATTGAAATATCCCAACATTTATGAAAGTCATTGTAACTCATTTCAATGTCATGTCTAAAAACTGATATTTTTTGAGTAGCTAAATAGTGGCGGAATAATTCAGTATAATTACCTGAATCTACATAACCAAGAGACTTGTCAGGAGCGGAAAGTATTAATTGCATACTGATTCCATAAATTTGGTGGGCCCACAGTGAATCGAACACCTAGTCTCATCCACCCACCCTTTAAAGACACCGCGTTTACAGCGCGGCGGTAGGAAATGAACCCAATAAGATTGTTATATTGCATTAATCAAGAGTTAATGTCAACATCGCTTTTAATCAATTTGCTTAAATTAAGCTTATCTTGATTTCTTATTGCCTTTTCAGTTTTACCATGACGACCACCTTTATTAATATGCTGGTGAATCGCAACTGGATTAAATCTAACAAATTTTGTTTTTTTCTTTTTCATGTTTATCCCAAATAAATAATAGAGAGGCAACAGCTGGATTCGCACCAACATACTCAGCTTGGATTCTAAGTAAGACTTATGTACGCCATGCATATAAGCAAGAATAAATTTATAAATCACTATATATAGAGCAGATGTTTTACTGTTAAACTATGTCGCCATTTTATTTATAAAAAACATGATTACCAATATACACAACTTGTTTGCTTTTAACTTTTAAAGATTTAACCTTAAAGTACTTAGCGCCATTAGTGTAATTGGTTTTTAAATCACCGTTAATAACATCATTGGCAATCTTTAAAGACTTTTGCCATGACTCATTATTGGCTTGTGGAATCTTCCACTTATGAACATTGCTAAATTGCCCATGCTCATACACAACTTCGCATACTGTTAAATTACGTTCTTGAGAACGATTAATAATAACTTCTGCTACAGCTTTTTGCCCTACATCAATCTCACCACGAGATTCGTGAAATATAGCTAAAGCCATACATACCAATGCTTCTTTCAACATTTGGTTTCTCCTTTTACAAAAATAAGA
>CALFYC010000093.1 GCA_937952895.1 uncultured Neisseriaceae bacterium | reverse complement strand
ATCGAAGGTGTTCTAGTTGGATTATGGTTTCCTGAATATATGTCAAACCTAAATGTTCCTGGGTTTCATTTCCATTTTATCGACAATGAACGTAAAATTGGAGGTCATGTATATGATTATCAAATTATTGAGGGATCTGTTGCAATTATGGAAAACTGGCATTTTGAGATGGAGTTAATTAACAGTAAAGAGTTTGACTCTGTTGATTTAAGTGGCGATCATCATGATGCAATCACAAGTGTTGAAAAAGCAAGAGATTAAGATTCTATTAATGATCTAAGTTAGGGGGTAATTATGAGTTCTAAATTGGCAGCGCAAGTTTTAGTTGATAAATTTATTAGTTACGGTATTGAATATATTTTTTGTGTGCCTGGAGCTTCAATTGATCCAATATTAAATGTATTAAAAGAAATTGACAGTCCTAAATTAATCTTATGTCATCATGAATCCACTGCTGGCTATATGGCAACTGCTTATGGCAAAATTACCGGAAAACCAGCTGTAGTTATGGCAACGGCAGGGCCTGGTGCAACCAATTTGGTTTCAAGCATTGCAACAGCGCATAGTGAACATGCACCATTGATTGCAATTACTGGACAAATGGACAGCAAAACCACATATAAACCATCACATCAAATCATTGATGCTGAAGATATGTTCCACCCAATTAGTAAATGGAGTATTGAAGTTAGAAATATTAATACTCTAGAAGGTATATGGGATTTCGCCTATCAAACCGCAATAGAAAAATTTTATGGTCCTGTACATATTGCAATTGCAAGTGATCTACTAAAAACTCCAATTGAGCCCTCGTCCGAAAAAATTGTGTCTACGTTAGAGCATAAATTACAGGCTGATATAGCTGTGATTAAAGATGCAGCAGATTTAATTAAGGCTAGTAAAAGACCATTAATTATGGCTGGTGGTGGAATAGCTAATGAAGTAAACGCCAAAGTGATTCGTGAATTAGTAAAATCAGCAAATATTCCAGTAATTGCTACATTTGAAGGTGCTGGGGTTTTAAGTCGTGAATTAGAGCATAAGTTTATGGGCCGTTTGGGAGTTTTCCAAAATCAACCATGTGATGAATTGATTAAGCTATCTGATCTGATTATAACTATTGGTTATAATGTGGCTGAATTAGATCCACTATTATGGAGTAAAAATCATAGAATATTACATATTGATGATGTATCAGCAATAGTTGGGGAAGGGTATCGACCAATCTTACAAGTATTGGGTGATATTAAACTTAATCTTACCCATCTATTAAATAATTATGATTATGTTCCAGATATTGATAAAGCATATATTGATTTAGAGGTATCTGTTCGTAGTAACTTGGCTAAACGTTTTACGGATTATAATGTTAAGCCGGAAAAAGTTCACCCATTACAAATTATCCATGATTTAAAACAAGTAGTAACTGATGATAATACAATTGTTACAGATGTTGGGAGTCATCAATACTGGATGTCTGAATATTTCTATACTTATAAACCACGTTATTTTTTAAGTAGTATGGGTTTTCAGACGATGGGGGTTTCTCTACCTTTTGCAATTGCATCAGCTTTAGTTCGACCACAACATAAAGTTTTTTCAGTATCCGGTGATGGGTCATTTTTGATGTGTCTCATGGAGCTTGCAACTGCTGTTAAATTAAATTTACCACTAGTTCATCTAGTTTGGAAAGATACATCATTTAATCTGGTGGAAATCCAAGAGGTTAAAAAATACGGGTGTTCAAGTGGTGCAGTATTTGGATCAAATATTGACTTTGCTATGTTTGCCAAAAGTTTTGGTGCAATTGGAATTACCGTTACTAGAAGTGAAGAGTTATTACCAGCATTAAAAGAAGCTATAAAAGCGAATGGTCCCGTAATAATTGATATTTTAGTTGATTATTCGGATAACCATAAGATTGTTAATGCTTAAAGAGACATAAATATGTATAAAATTAAGAAAGATAAATCAAATCGAAAGTACCTTGAGACAAATTCTTCAGGATATAATTTAATTAATAATCCATTATTAAATAAAGGTACATCTTTTACTGAAGAAGAGCGTGACACTTTTCAATTACATGGGATAGTGCCATGTCATCAATTTACTTTAGAAGAAGTTATCGTTAAATGCTACAACACTTTAATAGCAAAACCTAATGATTTAGAAAAGCATATTTATTTACGTCAATTGCAAGATCGTAACGAAACTTTATTTTATGCCTTAATTGACAAACATACTGAAGAAATTATGCCATTAGTATATACTCCAGTAGTTGGGTTGGCATGTCAAAGTTTTAGTCATATTTATCGTAAAGCCCGCGGGGTTTTTGTAAGTTATCCACATCGGGATAAAATGGATGTAATGCTTGCCAGTAGCTATTTTGATAATGTTGAAGTTATTGTAGTATCAGATGGGGAACGCATATTAGGCCTTGGTGATCAAGGTTGTGGTGGAATGGGGATTCCAATTGGAAAATTATCCCTATATACTGCATGTGCACATATTGCACCAGATAAAACTCTTCCAATTTTACTTGATGTCGGGACTGATAATGAAGCATTACTAAATGACCCACAATATATAGGTTGGAGGAATAAACGAATTCGTGGCAAAGAATATGATAATTTTATTCATTGCTTTATTAATGCGGTAAAACGTAGATTTCCAAATATTTTATTACAATGGGAAGACTTTGCGCAATCTAATGCTTTAAGACTTTTAAATACCTATAAAGATGAATTATGTAGTTTTAATGACGATGTGCAAGGAACTGCTGCAATAGTAGTTAGTGGTGCTATTGCTGCGATTAAATCTTCAACGGTTGCCCTTCAGGATCACCGAATTTTAATAGTTGGAGCTGGTTCTGCCGGGGTTGGAATTAGTAATTTAATTGTTGATTATATGGAATTTGAGGGTATTGATAGAAATACTGCGTATAATCAAATATACTTGGTTGATCGTTATGGACTTATTACTGAAAATATTTCAAGTCTAGATTTTCAGGCTAATTTTGTAAAAAATAATTCTCATATAACTAATTGGAAAATTGCTGATAAAGCAAATATTAGTTTATTAGAAACAGTAACTAATAGTAAAGCAACTATGATAATTGGGGTATGTGGTCAGTCAGGCATATTTACTCAAGATGTTATTGAACAAATGGCTTTTAATTCACCTCATCCGATAATATTTCCTCTATCAAATCCAACGGATAAGGCGGAAGCAAAACCTACTAATATTATGCAATGGACAAATGGAAAAGCATTAATTGGAACCGGTTCTCCATTTCCACCAATTGTGAGAAGCGGAAAGGAAATGCGGGTAGATCAGGTAAATAACTGTTATATTTTTCCAGGGGTTGGTCTTGGAGTTCTAGCGGTTAAAGCTAAACTAGTTACGAATAAGATGTTTTTAGCTAGTGCTATTGCTTTAGCAAAATTATCTCCGGCGTTAAATGATCCGGAAGCAAATTTATTACCTCCTCTAAATTTAGTAGTTGATGTCTCCAAACATGTCGCGGTAGCAGTTGCAAGAGAGGCAATTAATTCAGGTTTAACTAACTTAAATACTTCAATTTCAGATGAAGAGTTACTAATTATAATTGAAGAATATATGTGGGCTCCAGAATATCTACCTTATAAAAAGCTTGGATAGAATACATAAACGATATAACCAAAAATTTCATGTAGGGCAGTAGAGACTGCATTCATAGATTGAGCATTGGGTAATAGTTTTAAATTCCAACTTCTAATATCTTCATTGTAATAAAAATCAGTTGGGGCAGCAACGGCATTTAAACCATATTTTTTAAATAGCATTGTAGCTCTCGCGGTATGATATGCTTGGCTTACTACAACAATATCTTTGATACCCATTGGTAATAAAATTTGTGCAGCAAATTTAGCATTTTCATTAGTATTTCTGGATTTATTCTCGATAATGATTTTATTTTTTACATAAAAACTCTGAATTAAAGTATCACGCATTACATCTGCTTCACGATAAGCTCCAGTGTATCCACCACATACTACAATTGGCTTATCTGGGTATTTATGAGCTAAATATGCTCCATATTGTAATCGTATTAAAGTTCCGGTATTTTCTATGATACCATTTGGATATTCTAAATTCCGACCATTAAGTCCACCACCTAAAATGACAATAGCTTGAGCATTTTCTAAGGCCTTTTTTGTAACTGCCTTTGATTCAATAGAATGACGTAGATAAAATGCAAATAGAGGAGTTGATTGGATATACAATAATATAATGCCAATTATTAATATATTTATGCCAAATTTTTTACGTGTACGTATGAGTAATATACCACCAATTAGTATAATTAATAATGCATTTAATGGAGGTAGTAGAAAACTTTGTAAAAAATGATGAACCGTAACTAGATCCATGAAAGAGTCCCTGTTCTTGCAAAGGAATTGATTTTATTATAAGATAGGATTATATCATACCATTTGCTAGATATAATAATACGTAAAATCAGACCAAAAGTCGTATTAATTATTATTTCTATAGTTAATGCTATTTTTGTGTTTTAACATCTGGTGACGTAAATGGTTTACTTACTACAAAATTTTTACTCACTTCACCAGCATAAATTTGATTTTTGGAAAGAGGTAATTTCATAATTGCCGCACCTTCTGCTAAATTTAATTTATTTAAATTAACCCAAAAAATATTTGGTCTATCTGTTTCTTCAAAATAATATACTTTATGTTTTAAATCAGCAACAGTTCTCCATATAGTTTGTGCAACATTGGGATGATCTTTAGATATTTTACCAAATGGAACGGATACATTTCTTATGATTGAAAATGCGGTAGCAATTGATTGCTGCTCATCTGAAGTTTGTGGCGCGGTTTGAAGATAGTAACTAGCTCTCACAAATCTATCGGCTGGATCTTCTGTTCCTGGTAGGAAAGCACCTTTTAAATTTTGCCAATAGTTATTTAGTGCAAGTTGTTTGTCATAAGGTGGTTCATTAGTCATAACCTTATATTGTTTGCCATGGTGAATCACTAATTTGCCATTAATGTATTCAAGTATTGCATTATCCCCACTTGGATCGGTCATGGCTAAATGTAATACGGCAGGAGATCCATTTGGTAGTGTTGGAGCAATAATTGTTACTGGGGTTTTTTCTAATTCAATAACAGCCTCATTAACTGTAGCATAATTGTCAAGCACATATTGTGCCCACATTAAAATAGATAAATCTTTTCTATTGCTAACAGATTTGCCATAGTTAGAGCTTGCTAAATAGAGTAAATTTACATCTAAACCTTTGGTATTAATTCCATCTGCAACTCCAACATTATAACCACTAGCTATAACACTTCCATATTTAGAGGTCCAATTAATACTATTAGATCCTGCACTTCCAGATCTTTTAATTCCAGCAGGAAAAGCCCATAAATCAGTATGGATGTCTTCCATCCAATCCATGGATCTCCCAACAACAACAGTGTTATCTTGTGCGGTATAGGTAAATCTAGTACATGCATTAGTGATAGATGGCATTAAAATTGAAGCTATGCTTATTCCAAAAAAAGTAAATTTAAGACTAATTTTCATAATAAACCCTTTAAATACTGTTGAAAAAGATTCAGAGAAATTGATTTAGCTATTATACCTAAGTTGATATTAATATGGGTTAATTAATAATCAAATCTGATTTATACTATGATAAATTTTAAAGTTTATTTAATCTATAGGTGATTTAGATATGAAAGTGATCTGAATTTAATTTTATGTTAAAATACATCTATCATCTCAATCATTAGGAAGTTACCGATGCTAAGTCGTAGAATTCAAAAATTACCTGATCAATTAGTTAATCGAATATCAGCTGGAGAGGTAGTAGATAGGCCAGCTTCAGCTTTAAAGGAATTATTAGAAAATAGTATTGATGCAGGTAGCACTTTAATCCAGGTTGAACTATTAGCAGGTGGGATTAAACAAATTAAAGTGATTGATAATGGAGCAGGAATTGCAAATAGTGATTTGGAGTTGGCAATTGATCGACATGCTACCAGTAAAATCAGTTCAGAAGATGATTTATATGGGGTAAGCACGTTAGGTTTTCGTGGTGAAGGGCTAGCATCTATTGCTTCAGTATCAAATTTTAGTTTAACAAGTAAAACCTCTGAAGATAAGCATGGTTATCAGATAAAAAATTACTTTGGTAAAATTTCTGAAGTAATTCCAGCTGCCATAAAAAATGGAACAATTGTTGATGTAATAGATTTATATCATAATATTCCAGCACGTAAGAAATTTTTGAAAAGTGATACGACTGAGTATGGCCATTGTAAAACCGTTTTTGAACGAATTGCTATATCTTCTCCTCAGGTTGGTTTTGAATTAAAAAATAATGGTAAGGTGATTTATCAGTTGCCATCACAAACTATTTTAGAACGCTTAAGCGCAGTTTTTGGGGAAGATTACAATAATACATTTTTTGAAATTCTCGAAATTATAGCGGATGGTTTAAGTTTATCTGGTTATGTATATCACCCAAGCTATTTAGAAGGGAATAAGGTTGTTCAGCATTTTTACGTAAATGGTCGCCATGTGCGCGATCGAGTAATCCAAAACGCTGTTAAACAAGGTTTTATGGGGGTGTTACATAATGAACATCAACCACAATATGTTTTATTTTTAAGTTTAGACCCATTGGAGGTAGATGTTAATGTGCACCCGGCCAAAAGTGAAGTAAGATTTCGTGAAACAAGTAGAATTCATAGTTTTATCAGTTCAAATATTAGAAAAGTTTTATCTAAATCACCTAATTTTAATCTTCAATCACAGAATATCCCAGACAGAGTAGAGAGCTTTAATATTAATAGTGAGCTTCCCAAACATGATTTTAGGGAAGGCAGTAAATCAAGTTTTTATTTGGGAACTGGAGGTGGCGATTATTCTGTAAATAATCGAACTTCTCAAGATAATAGTAAAATTGTTAAAGAATGGTTACCTGAAATAAAAGATGTATTTCAAAATAAAGCTAAACCTACGCAGGAACTATTTACGGTAAATCAAGTTGAAGAAATTAATGAAACCACTCCACCACTTGGTTTTGCTATTGCTCAATTACATGGGGTTTATATTTTATCTCAAACTATGGATGGTTTAATTGTTGTAGATATGCATGCGGCCCATGAAAGAATCGTTTTAGAAAAACTTAAAAAGCAATTAAATGAAGATAAAATTCTTTCCCAGCAATTATTAATTCCAGTTAGCCTTGATATTGATGAAAAATTAATTGAATCGGTTCAAGAAAATTTAGATAATTTATTAAAATTAGGTTTTTCTATTGAATTTAGTTCAAGTAATCAAATTTTAGTTAATTCAGTTCCAATGTTGCTTGATAGCCAAAATATTTCTAAGATGGTGCATAATGTTCTTGAAGAATTTTGTAGCTATGGGGGTAGCAATGTAATTGAAGAGCATCAGGAAGAAGTTTTATCAACTATGGCGTGTCATGCTGCAGTTAGAGCAAATCATAAATTAACTATTACTGAAATGAATGCAATATTACGTGATATGGAAGAAACAGATCGAGCCAATTACTGTAATCATGGACGTCCTACTTGGTTTAAATTAACCATGAATGAGCTTGATGGTATGTTTATGCGTGGAAAGTAGTATAATGTTTCATAAAAAATCATATATAGCTAAAAATGCTTATTTTATATAGGTTTATAAAGATATAAATTGTCAAGTTAAATCAAAAATTATCATTTTTTATCAAAATAATTAGACTAGTATTTAGTCTATGCTTTATAATAATCCCATAAGATCTTATGGGATTTATGTCATGTCTATAAAATTAACTAGTTCTGATATTACAAAAA
>CALFYC010000092.1 GCA_937952895.1 uncultured Neisseriaceae bacterium | reverse complement strand
AATCGGGTAAGTCCATCTATTGCAAATTGGGTATTACAACAAATTATTCCAAACTCATACCAATATGAACTCATAGATTTAAAGGATATTAATTTACCGCTTTTAAATGAACCAAAACCAGCTTCAAATAATGAATATAAATTTGAATATACGAAAGAGTGGTCTAAATTAATCGGGAGCTTTTCCGGATTTATTATCGTAACTGGGGAATATAATGGTGGTTACCCGGCAGTTCTAAAAAATGCTTTAGACCATTTATATTTAGAATGGAATGATAAACCAGTTGGCTTTGTGAGCTATGGCTATAGCGCCAAAGGTGCTCGTGCTATGGAACAATTAAAACAGGTGGCTGCAGGATTGAAACTACAACTAGTTAACACAAGTTTATCAATAAGTCTTGCAAATGAATACAAAGATGGTAAAGTTCAAACTAGTGATGAATTAACTAATCAAATACGACAAATTAGTAGTGAAATTGAAACCATCCTTAATAATAAAGATTCTAAATAGCTATGCCACAAATTGTTTTAGCTTCAAATAATCAAGGTAAAATTAAAGAGTTTCGTGAAATTTTTAAAAACTTAAACATTGAGATTCTTCCACAAAGTGAATTTCATGTTCCACCTGTTGATGAACCATACTGCACATTTCTTGAAAATGCACTACATAAAGCCAGACACTGTGCAAGATTTACGAAATTACCCACTCTTGCTGACGATTCAGGAATCTGTGTCAAGAGTTTAGATGGTGCACCTGGGGTATTTTCAGCGCGCTATGCTGGCAATTTCTCTAATGATGAACTGAATAATCAAAAATTAATTCAAGAATTAATTAATATAAAGGATCGACAAGCATACTTTTATTGTATTTTAATCTTAATTCGCAATGAAAATGACCCTCAACCAATTATTGCCGATGGAATAATAAACGGGGAAATAGTTGATAAACCATTTGGTGACAATGGATTTGGCTATGACCCACATTTTTATTTAGAAAAATATAAAAAAACTATGGCTCAACTTAGTCAGACAGAAAAAAATCAAATTAGTCATCGCAGCTTAGCCATAAAAGCGCTGTATCATAAATTATCAAACTCTCAAATAATTTAAATAGTATGTAAAATAAATGATATTTAGGAAATTTTTATGAATCAATCACATAATTTTTATGAATTAATTGAAGAATGCCGACCACAGGTTAAAGAAATTACAGTTACTGAGGTCCAAGAGATTTTAAATAGTCCCCATAAATTTACTTTAATTGATGTCAGAGAAAGCAATGAATGGGCAAGAGGAAAAATTCCCCATGCAGTTCATTTAAGTATGGCGAATTTAGCTGATCAAATAAGCCGTATTATTAGCGATAAAAATTCTAAGATAATCCTCTATTGTGCAGCAGGTTACCGCTCAATAATTGCCGCAGCTAATTTACAAGAACTTGGCTATCTAAATGTTGCTTCAATGGCTGGAGGAATTGGTGCATGGGTAAATTCTGGCTATAAAATAATCATTTGAAAAAATGTAGCTAAGATTATTTATCCTAGCTACATAATTACTAATAAACTACTCTTCTGCAAAATGCTTTTTAAGTTGCTCACGTCTTTCTTGAGCTTCAATGGTCAAAGTTGCAGTTGGTCTTGCAATTAGACGCTTTAAACCTATTGGTTCGCCAGTATCCTCACAATAGCCGTACTCACCAGATTCAATCAAAAATAAAGCTTTACGAATTTTTTGTAACAGTTTACGCTCTCTATCACGCGTTCTTAATTCCAAAGCATACTCTTCTTCTATAGTTGCCCTATCTGATGGATCAGCAATGTAATTTGTTTCCTGTTCTTGAAATGCCATTGTGGTTTTTTTAGCATTTTCTAATATTTCTTGTTCATTCTCACGTAATTTACGTTTAAAAAAATCTAATTGAACTTGATTCATATATTCACTATCGGGCATGTCAAGTATATCTTGATCCGTCATTTTACTTACATCAACGGATTTCTTTGCTTTTGCCATTTCTTCCCCTACATATAATTAAATATTTAAAATCCATAGCACAGCATTATATATTGTCCGAAGGACACAATACAACTAAAATGAACATAATATTTAGGAAGATTTTTTTAATTTCAGGATAATGAAGGAATATCAAGAGCTTACATGAAACTGTATTTTAGTTCTCTAATTGAAATAACTTGAAACAACTTTTAAACCTAAATTTAATTATTGTTGATTATATTATAAATTTTTCAGGTAAAATAACGTATATCGTATTTGTATTAAATTTTACACAATATTTAAGTATCTTAGAAATAAATGAATAATCAAGAATCATATTCCAAAGAATATCTCAAACAAATAATTAACGTTTGTTTGTTAACTGCAAATGAACCACTAGATAAACAACAATTATTAAGTATTTTTGATCATAAAGTAAATTTAATACTATTTGATGAAATTTTAATTGAACTTGCTAAGGAATACTCAAATGGTGGAATGGAATTGCTAAACTTAGCCACAGGCTATAGAGTTCGCTCAAAAACTGAATTTCAACCATATTTAAATAAATTACATCAAATAAAACCACCTAAATATTCAAGAGCTTTAATGGAAACAATTGCAATTATTGCATACCATCAACCAATTACCCGAGGTGAAATTGAAGCGATTCGTGGAATCAGTGTTAATAGCAATATTTTACAAATATTATTTGAAAGGGGTTGGATTGAAACTGTTGGTTACAAACAAATTCCTGGTAAACCAGAATTAATTGCAACCACGACTAAATTTCTTGAAGAATTAAATATCAATTCTTTAGAATTATTACCAAAATTACCCGAAATTGATTTAACTAATTTACAAAACAATAATCCTATTATTGAAGGTCCAGATAATGAAGAATAACACCTTGAATGAATCTTTATTAGAATTCCCCTGCTCATTTCCAATCAAAATTATGGGCTTTAACCATCCAGATTTATTACCAGCTGTAACCACTATTGTAACAACCCATTATAGCCAATTAAATGTAGATTCTGACATTAATATAAAATTAAGCACAAAAGGAAACTACTTATCAATTACAGTTACTATTATAGCAACCTCAAAAGCACAACTAGATGCAATTTATTTGGAACTTAATAAGCACTATTTAGTTAAGGTTACATTGTGAGTAATTTAATGACGAAAGCCCAAATTAAACATTTAGGACTTGCCGATTATCAACAGACTTGGGAGAATATGCAAGAATTTACATTAAATCGCACAGCCGATACTCCTGATGAATTTTGGTTACTCGAACATAGCCCCGTATTTACTTTGGGACTTGCTGGACTTGAATCACATATTTTAAATAAAGAACATGATATTCCAATTATTAGAACAGATAGAGGTGGTCAAGTTACCTACCATGGACCTGGACAATTAATTATATACACTTTAATTAATCTAGAACAAGCGAAACTATCTATAAGAGAGCTAGTCACACGGTTAGAATTAGGAATCATTAAATATTTAAATAGTTTAGGGATTGAGGCTAATGGTGATCGCAACGCTCCAGGTGTTTATGTAAACAATAAAAAGATTGCCTCTTTAGGACTAAAAGTCAAACGTGGTTGCACTTATCATGGAATTAGTTTCAATATTGCTATGGATACTTTGCCATTCAATTATATTAATGTATGCGGTTATTCTGGATTAAAAGTAGTCCAATTAAATGATTTAATTCCTAAAATGGATGATTTAAATATTATTGGTAATCAATTAGTACAAAATTTAATTGAAACAATTTACGGATAAATAATATGCCAATTTTACAATTTATTAAAATGCATGCACTTAAAAACGACTTTGTCGTTATTGATGCAATAAATTCGAATTTGACTTTAACCAGAAATCAAATAAAAGCTATTTGTGACCGAAAAACTGGAATTGGTTGTGATCAATTATTAATAATAAAATCATCAAAGCCTGAACTTAAAACTGAATTTATCTACCAAATCTTTAATCAAGATGGAACAGAATCCGGACAATGTGGCAATGGAGCTAGATGCATAATTAAATATTTAGCAACACAGTATAATTTAGATAATCAAGAAATTAGATTAATTACTTTAAGCGGACAAATTAATGGTCGACAAATAAATCCCGAAAAAATTATTGTTGATATTGGAATCCCACAGTTTGAGCCAAGTAAAATACCGTTTAAGCATATCTCAACTTCTAATATGCTTTATAAAATAGGGCCCTCTAATGAACAAATTATTGGTGGTGCGTTATCTGTTGGAAACCCACATTTTATAACTATTTTAGATGATTTTACGCAATTAAATAATCTCGCACATTTAAATCATTTAGTGAATTTAGTGCTTCATTCAGGATTATTTCCTGAAGGAGTAAACATCAATTTTGGTTATATTGAAAATAGGAATAAAATAGTAATCCGAACTTTTGAACGAGGATGTGGCTGGACTGAATCATGTGGTAGT
>CALFYC010000091.1 GCA_937952895.1 uncultured Neisseriaceae bacterium | reverse complement strand
GATCTAGTGCTAAAGAAAATCTATATATTGCATCTGCTGATTGGATGAATCGCAACTTCTTTAGAAGAGTTGAAACATGTATTCCAATTCTTGACCTAAAGATTAAAAAGCGTATCATTGAAGAAGGATTAAAAGTTTATATTCGTGATAACGTTGAATCATGGTTCATGCATCCAGATGGCACTTATTCACGTTTTATTGGTCGCGGTAAAAAAACCTGTGCTCAAGAACGCTTAATGAAAAAACGGGCGTATAAAGAAATTGACCCGTACATTAACATTAAATCTAGTAAAATTAAGCAGAAGTAGGATAACATTTTAAATCATGAAATATTTTAAATTTAACCTTATGACTCTGCTCTTTATATCATTAACCGCATGTGGATTTCATCTACGTGGTCAAGGTGGTGATTATGAGTTACCTTTTAAGACTGTTTATATTGATTGTGGTAATGTCATCATATGTAAAAATTTACAAACCACAATTAAAGTACAAAATTTAGCTGAAATTGTAAAATCTCCAGACAAAGCACAAGTGACCTTGCGTTTAGTTGATGAGCAAACTAGTAGACAGCCACAAACATTTAATAGCGCTGGTAGAATTGCCTCATATATCTTAATGTATCAAGCGGTTGCCCAAGTTTGGCAAAAAGGTGAACAAGTAGGAAATGACATTAACGTATCAGCTCAAAGCGTTATGCAATATAATGACAGTACTGTTTTAGCCAATGATCAAAATGAAGCAACATTTTGGGATGAGTTACATAGAAACGCCACCAATCAACTAATTCGGAGATTAATCCATTTTAAATATGAAAACTTAGATAACAATGAATCTAAATAATTTATTTAATAACTCATACTCTGATAAACAGTATAACACTGCTATACTTCATGGAAATGAAGATAGTTATCCATTTATTAACTATGCAGTTCAGGTGTTAAAGAATAAATTATCTACTTATTCCAATCAATATAAATATACAGCTGACCGATTTTTTAACTATACTGAAATTTGGGATATTTTAAATAATGGATCCCTATTTAATGATACCAACTTTATAACTATTGAATATAAAACTAAGCCAACACTTGAGCATCAAGAACAAATTATTAAAATTATAAATCACTTAGGCTCAGATAATTTTCTATTAATAGTATCTGATCAATTAACTAAAAAAGATCTATCTTCAGCATGGGTAAGTGCAATAACAAATAATGGCATTATTATTAATATATCCCCAACAGATGCAAGAACAATTATTAAATATAGACTCCAAACAGAAAACCTTATAATTTCTGAAGAGGCAATAAATCTATTAATTGAACTAAATCAAGCTAATCAAGTTCAATTGATTCAGGAATTAAATCGACTAGCCCTAACACACCCAAGTGGATCATCGATTGATTTCAAAGTAATTCAAAATGTAGATAATTCTCAATATAATATCTACCAATTATCTACAGCTTACCTATCTGGTAATTTAGCCAGCAGCATAAAAATCTTGGATAGCTTATATAAAAACCATGAAGATGCTATCTTGATTATGTGGATTATGCTTGAAGATATTCGTAAATTATTTAAGATTAAATCTCTATTAAAACAAGGCAACTCTATTGCTTCAGCAATACCAACGCTACGAATTTGGGGCGATACAATTGCAGCAATCCAAAAAGCTAACAATCGCTTACATTTTAATAATTTAATTAGCATACTAGACAAATTAAGTTATCTTGACATGTTAATTAAAGGAATTGCAAAAGGCGATATTAAATATCAATTAATTGAAATTATCACTATATTTGCTCAAAAATAGTCTATATTTGAGTTGACGCCATAACTAAATAAATCAATCTACAACAATATTTTCAGCCGAAATTTTGGCACTAAAATATTCAAAATTCACAATATAAAAAGCTTATCTAAATACTTGATTAAATTAGTCAACTAATGTTATAATTATTACCTAGAAATTAGAGAAGATTACTAATTATGAAACTAACGACGCGTGGAAAATTTGCAGTTACAGCCCTTTTAGACATGGCAATTTATGGTAAAGAAATGCCGGTGAATCTCTTTAGTATAAGTGAACGTCAAGGTATTTCACTATCATATTTGGAACAACTATTTGTAAAACTCAGACGTTCTGGAATTGTTAGAAGTGCCAAAGGACCTGGAGGTGGTTATAGTTTTATTCACCAACTAGAACAAGTAAAATTATCGGAAATTGTTCGTGCAGTTGATGAAGATTTTGATGCAAGGGGTTGTAGAGGACTTAAAAATTGTACTAACGATAGAAAATGCTTGACCCATGATTTGTGGGATGATTTAACCAAACATGTTTATTCTTATTTAGATACTGTAACTTTAAAAGATTTGCACGATAAAAGTATTAATGAATCTTCTCAGAACATTGTTTTTACAAAAAATATAATTAATAAAGTAGGTGCTAAAATATGACCCTAAAATTACCAATCTATCTTGATAACTCAGCAACCACAAGGGTTGACCCGAGGGTGTTAGATAAAATGTTACCATTTTTAACTGAGAATTTTGGTAACCCATCATCACGGTCACATAGCTTTGGCTGGGTGTCGGAAGAAGCCGTGGAAAATGCTCGTATTCAGGTAGCTAATACTGTTGGCTGTGATAGCAAGGAAATTATCTGGACATCTGGCGCAACTGAGGCTACCAATTTAGCTCTAAAAGGTGCTGCTAATTTTTACCAAGATAAAGGTAAACATATAATAACCCTAAAAACCGAACATAAGGCCACATTAGACAGCATTCGAGAATTAGAGCGTCAGGGGTTTGATGCAACCTACCTAACTCCTAACTCTGAAGGAATTCTTGATATTAATGCCCTATTAGCGGCAATTAGACCAGATACGATTTTAATCTCTATCTTATTTGTCAATAATGAAATCGGAGTAATTCAAGATATTGCAACTATTGGTAATATTTGTCGTGAAAAAGGTATTATTTTTCATGTGGATGCTGTTCAAGCAGTTGGTAAAATTAAGTTTAATCTATCAGAATTAAATGTTGATCTAATGAGTTTTTCCGCACATAAAGTATACGGCCCAAAAGGTATTGGTGCTTTATATGTTCGTAGAAAACCTAGAATTAGATTAATTCCACAAATTCATGGCGGCGGTCATGAACGTGGATTTAGATCTGGAACATTACCAACTCATCAAATTGTTGGGATGGGTGAAGCATTTCGAATTGCATCATTAGAGATGGATGATGAAATTCCACGTATAAAAAAATTGCGTGATAAATTATTAAATGGGTTATCTCAAATTGAAGAGATATATATAAATGGCAGTATGGAAAAGCGTATCCCACATAATTTAAATGTAAGTTTTAATTATGTTGAAGGCGAATCGTTAATGATGGCAATTAAAGATATCGCAGTTTCAAGTGGATCTGCATGCACTTCAGCATCGCTGGAGCCATCATATGTATTAAAAGCTTTAGGTAGAAACGATGAATTAGCCCATAGTTCAATTCGCTTTACAATTGGACGATTTAATACCGAGGAAGAAATTGAATACGCAATAACACTCTTACAGAATAAAGTTGCTAATTTAAGAGACTTATCTCCATTGTGGGAAATGTTTAAAGAAGGAATTGATATAGAACATTATCAGTGGCAAGAGCATGGTCCACGTGATATAATATTACATCAATAACGAGTTTAGGAGAAGATCATGTCATATTCAAACAAAGTTATCGATCATTATGAGAAACCTCGTAATGTTGGAGCATTAGATAAAAGCGATCCTCAGGTTGGCACAGGAATGGTCGGTGCGCCTGCATGTGGTGATGTTATGAAACTACAAATTAAAGTTGGTCTTGATGGAAAAATTGAAGATGCAAAATTTAAAACTTATGGTTGTGGTTCAGCGATTGCATCCTCATCTTTAGTAACTGAATGGCTAAAAGGTAGAACTCTTGATGAAGCAGCAACAATCAAAAACAGTGAAATTGCTGAAGAGTTAGAGCTTCCGCCAGTTAAAATCCACTGTTCAGTATTAGCTGAAGATGCCATTAAAGCAGCCATTGCTGATTATAAAAATAAGCATTAATTTGGAGTTCACAAATGTCAATTACTGTAACAGAAGCCGCCGCTAATCGAGTTTCCAAATTTCTGTCTAATCGTGGGAAAGGGATTGGTGTGCGACTTGGTGTGAAAACCACAGGATGTTCAGGTCTTGCATACAAGCTTGAGTTTGTCGATAATAAAAATTCAGATGATGTAGAGTTTGAATCTAAGGGGGTTGTAATTATTGTTGATAAAAAAAGCCTTCAATATCTTGATGGAACCCAGCTTGACTATGTTAAAGAAGGAATGCAAGAGGGATTTAAATTTGCTAATCCAAATGTTAAGGATGAATGTGGTTGTGGTGAAAGCTTTACGGTTTAACTTATGACAAGTGAAGAGCTTACTGAATTACTAAAATCTAACTCATTCGAGTTATTTAATTTACCAATCGAATTTCAAATTGATCCAACGACCTTAGAAGCGAAATATCATAGCTTACAAAAACAAATTCATCCAGATAATTTTTCAGTAAATAGGAATGAAGAAAAATTACTTGCAACTTCATTATCCAGCAAAATAAATGATGCTTATCAAACCTTGGCTTCACCTATAAAACGCGCCAAATTAATTCTGGAATTAAATGGCCTCAAGATTAATTTAGCAGAGAACAACCAATTACCTGAAAATTTTCTCATCGAACAAATGGAAACTCATGAAACTATAGCAGAGGCGAATGATGACATTGATAAGTTAGATGCTATTATATATGAGTTAGAGCAAAAAAAAGATCATCTAATTGCTCAGATAGAAGAACATTTTGTTAATGAAAATTTACAAATAATTGTTGAACTAATTAAACAATTATCTTTTTATGACAAATTAATTTTATTAGTTGAAAATAATATTCAAAACGCGCTTTAAATATGGAATAGCAAATGGCACTCTTACAAATAGCCGAACCTGGTAGTATAAATGAACCACATAAACGTAAAATCGCAATTGGGATTGATCTTGGTACCACTAATTCTTTAGTTGCCACAATAAAAAGTGGAATGCCTATTGTATTAAATAATGAGCATGATGAAAAACTTACCCCATCAGTTGTCTATTATGGTGAAACTAGCAAAATTAAAGTAGGAAAAGATGCTCTTAAACACCTAATTACTGACCCAAGTAATACTATCTTATCTGTTAAACGCTTATTAGGTAAAGATATTAACGAAATTGAATTATCCGCCAAGTTACCCTATAACTTTACCGATGAAAATAATATGGTAAAGATAAAAACCATTCAAGGTGATAAAAGTCCCGTTCAAGTATCCGCTGACATTTTATCCAAATTAAGCTATTTAGCCTCACAAAGCCTAGGTGAAGAAATAACTGGAGCAGTAGTAACCGTTCCTGCATACTTTAATGAGGCTCAACGTCAAGCAACAAAGCAAGCTGCACATATTGCTGGATTAAACGTATTACGACTATTAAATGAACCAACCGCTGCTGCAATTGCTTACGGTCTTGATAATAAAACTGATGGAACTTTTCTAGTTTATGATTTAGGCGGTGGAACTCTTGATGTTTCAGTATTAAAATTTAGTAAAGGCATATTCCAAGTTTTAGCCGTTAATGGAAATACAGCTATTGGTGGGGATGACTTTGATCATTTAATTTGTAAGCACATTATTGATAATCAAAATTTAACTAATTTAACTAAAGAGGATATCGCAAGTTTAATACAACTATCAAAAAATTTAAAAGAACAATTATCTTTTAATGAAAGTTTAAGCACCAATATTGAATTATCATCTAAACAAGTACTCAATATTACAATTACTCAAAAAGAATTTTATAATCTGAGTAATAATCTAGTAAATCAGTCATTATTACCAATCAAAAAAGTCTTACGTGATGCTAAAATTAATAGCAATGAAATTGATGAAGTGATTATGGTAGGTGGCTCTACTCGCATGCCAAACATTAAAGATGCCGTATCTGGTTTATTTAATCAAAAAAAACTTTTATCTAGTATTGACCCTGATTTAGTTGTTGCAATTGGAGCCGCAATTCAAGCAGATATCTTAGTTGGAAACAAAAAGGATGATTGGTTACTACTAGATGTAACCCCATTATCGCTTGGTATTGAAACTATGGGAGGACTCGTTGAAAAAATAATCCCACGTAATTCAACTATTCCAATCACAATTGCCCAAGATTTTACAACTCAAAAAGATGGCCAAAATGCCATGTCACTTCATATTGTTCAAGGTGAGCGTGAACTATCACATGAATGTAGAAGTCTAGCGAAATTTAGCTTAAAAGGCATTCCACCAATGGCTGCAGGAACTGCAAGAATTCGCATCACCTTCCAAATTGATGCAGATGGGCTTTTATCAGTCAGAGCAAAAGAGCAAACCACTGGAATCGAAAGTTCAATTACTGTAAGACCAAGCTTTGGACTGGCTGACACACAAATTGAACAAATGTTAAATGACTCTATCAAACACGCAAAAGAAGATATTGAAACGCGTATGCTTGCTGAAGCACAAAATAAAGCGACAAGTTTAATCACCATGTTAGAGCATGCAATAGAAATCGACGGTGATTTACTCATAGATGAAGAAAAAAGCCAATTAAAGACCATTTTAGCTAATTTAAATCAAGCAATTGAACAGCAAAATACTAATTTAATCACGAAACTAACTGATCAATTAACTAATGCTGCTGAAACATTTGCCGTTAAACGGACGAATCGTGCGCTTAAACAAAGCTTATCTGGAAAAACAATAAATGAAGTTGAATGAAGACAAATTTTTATAATAGCATTTTTCTATATACATCAAAACCTTATCTAAAAATACAATATGAAACTCAATATAAAGCACTTATTTTAATGTTATAATATAAACTTATTTTTAAATATGAGGAACTTTTATTATGCTAAGTAAGTACACAAAAAATAATTCCTGGTTTAGCATCGGTGATATTGGTGCAGCTCCAATAATCATCTTTGACAACTTATCAATTTTACTTTTTGTGTCCTCTATATTACAATTTGGATTTAAATTTCCAGCACAAATTATTTATTATGATATTGTTCCTGGAACAGTTATGGGGGTAATTTGTGGCAATATTCTGTGCTTATGGCTAAGAACTCGTTTAGTTAAGGAATATGGTGCTAGTGTAATGGCAATGCCACATGGGCTTGATGCTCCATCTGCCTTGGGGGTTGCATCATGTATTTTGGGACCTGCATTTCTTGTTTTAAAAAGTCAAGGATTAGATGCAAATACTGCTGCAATTCAAGCATGGCACATAGGTGCTTGCTGCTTACTCATGACTGGTGTAATCAAATTATGTGCGAGTAGTTTTGTTAATTTAATTCATAAATATTTGCCAGCACCAGCACTCTTTGGTGCAATTGGCGGGTTAGCCATTGCAATTATTGGCCTATTTCCACTATTATCTTTATTTAAAGTCTCTATTGTTGGATTTCCAGTCTTAGCAATTTTATTAATTTGTATGTATGCAAAAATAAGACTACCTTATAATATTCCAGCAATTCCAGTTGCGATTATTTCAGGCACAATTTTATATTATTTGTTTGTTCCCTTAGGTTTAACAGCAAAAATAAATCTTGATCATACATCACTTGCATTATCAATACCACATTTAAATTTAAATGCATTTCATTCATTTAGTATGGCATTTAATTATTTGCCAGTTGTAATTCCATTTTCCTTATTAGTAATATGTGGCACAATTTCTGTAGTAGAAGGTGCTAATAGTATTGGACAAGAACAATATAAAACTAAACAGCTAATGATTCTTGATTCTATTGCTACCATTATTAGTGCCATGTTTGGTGGAGTATCTCAAACCACACCTTATGCTGGATTCATTGCTTATAAGAAAATGGAAGCACGAGCTGGGTTCATGGTGCTAAATATTTTATTTGTAGGATTTGGTGCATTTTTTGGAGTGTTTGCAATCTTGGTTAATCTGGTTCCAGAAGCAGCCATTTCACCAATTTTATTGTTTGTCGCATTCGAAATTACTATGCAAGGTTTTCATCGTTCAGATTTCAAATATACTGTTGCTATATTATTTAGCTTTTTCCCATCCATTGCTAGGTTGTTAATTATCAAGATTCCAGATGGAGCTTTAGTTAGCCAAAATCAATTACAAACCTTTATCTTGGGACACTTAAATCCACAAATTACAGATCAATTTGTAATTGCTTTACTTGGTAATGGGTTCTTCATTTCAGCAGCATTATGGGCAAGCTGGCTTTGCTATGCAATTGACCATAAACGTCGTGAAAGTTTTATTTGTGCAGTCTTATTAAGTGTATTTTCACTTTTTGGAGTCGTGCATTCAGTTTATTTAGATGGGCACTTATATCTTCCAACATATTTACCAATAGCATTACAAAAAATTGTTGCAGGAATTAGTGCTGGCTATTTAATTACAGGAATTATAACCTGGATACTTCTGTCTCCAAGGTTCAGGGAGCGTCGAGCAATTAAGCCAGAGCATTAACCTTATATTTAATACCATAATATAAAAATCCCAATTTGCTAACTGGGATTTTTATATCTTTAATTAAATCAAATGGTAAAATATGGTATTTGGTATAATTTATAAATATTTAAAAGTTCAACTATGAAAATCATGCATAATAACGGAGTCATCTCTCTTCTTTTCCGCTCTCATACTGAGCCTTTATTTAAAAAATTACGTAGAACTATTATTATTCTTATTATATACTCAACTATAGTAGTATTAACAGAAGTATTTTACGAAGACTTTTTTACTAAAATTCAGTTAACGAATTTAGGCCAATTTCATCTAATATTTAGCTTTGTAATATCAGTTCTTATCGCATTTCGAGTAAATAACTCATATGCCAGATGGTGGGAAGCAAGAGGCTTATGGGGACAATTAGTTAATAACAGTCGAAATCTTGCATTTAAATTTCATAGCTTTATTAATCTTAATCAAGATAAAGAATTTCAATCGTACATTCGTGAATTACCAAAACTGCTAGCAGCACATCTTCATCAAGATCTTGCAAAATCAAAAGATATTTTGACTAATCTACATATACCATTTACTGAAATAAATAGGCACCCGAATTTGGTTATAAGTAAGATATATCAAATTATTAACAATTATCGCAATACTAATCGAATTAGTTTAGAGCAATTTCTTGCTTTAGATCATCATATTGCTTCCATAGTAGATGTAGTTGGTGGCTGTGAAAAAATAGCAAATACGCCAGTTCCTAGCACCTTTAAAGCTTTTGTTAAACATGCATTATTTTTCTATATGATCATTTTTCCATTTGGATGGGTTGATAAATTTGGCCTTTTGATTATACCAATGATCATAGTAATTGTATATGTTCTATCAGGTTTAGAAGCTCTATCTGAAGATTTAGAAGAACCTTTTAATAAATATAAACGTGGTAGCCAAACCAACGACCTACAATTAGACAAAATTGCCAATAACATAGAAGCTAACATTATTAATATTGCAAATTCCTAAAAAGTTAGAATATTGTATGCATCCATTAACTAAATTATTCAATCACAGTAAAAAATATCGTGCTGATATTATTATTGCAACAATTTATTCCGTTTTAAATAAAATTTTTGATATTTTACCTGAAGTAATGATAGGTTTGGCAGTTAATATTATTGTCAAACGCCAAGATTCTATTTTAGCTCATTTAGGTATAACCAACGTTATACATCAAATAGTTGTTTTAGGGATTATGACTGGTGCAACCTGGGTTTTGGAGTCAGCATTTCAATACTTATATGGAGTTAAATGGTGTGTTTTAGCTCAAAACATTCAGCATGATTTAAGAATTGAGGCTTACGATCATGTACAAAACCTTGATTTAGCTTATTTTGAAGACAAGACTACTGGTAATTTAATGTCAATTCTTAATGATGATATAAATCAATTAGAATTGTTTTTAAATGATGGCTTAAATCAAATTATTCAAATTTTTGCATCAACTATTTTGATTTCAATCGTGTTTTTCTGTATTTCAGTTAAGATAACCTTATTAAGCTTTATTCCCATACCACTTATAGTTATCATATCATTTTATTTTAGAAAAAAAATTGCACCACTTTATTTAAATGTTAGAAATCAAGCAGGTCTTGTAAATAATAAATTAAATTATAATATTTCAGGAATTTCAACAATTAAAAGCTTTGTTGCTGAGCAATACGAAATTTCAGCTTTAACGCAAATTAGTAATAAATATAAAAATGCTAATAAAAGAGCTATTTTATTTAGTTCTGCAATCACTCCAACTATTCGTATGGGAGTTATGCTTGGATTTTTAGTTTGTTTAATTTATGGTGGTTTTCTAACAATAGAGGGACATATTGATGTTGCTTCATATAGCATCTTAATTTTTTTGTCACAACGTTTACTTTGGCCATTAACTTATTTAGCGGCTGTAATTGATAACTACCAACGTTCAATGGCTTCAGTTAATCGAGTTATGGACTTATTAAATACTAAAATTAGTATTAAAGGTGGAAAACAGAAATTTGCCAATAAAGCTAAAGGCGAAATTAGTTTTGAAAATATAAGTTTTGGATATCCTGGTAGACGGAATATGTTTACTAGTTTTAATTTAAATATTGAATCAGGTAAAACTGTTGCATTTGTTGGTAGAACTGGCTCTGGTAAAAGCACTATCATAAAATTATTATTACGCTTTTATGATTTAACTAGTGGGCAAATCTTTATTGATGGAATTGATATTAAAAATTTAACACTTAAATCACTCAGAAACCAAATTGGAATGGTAAGCCAAGAAACATTTTTAATTGATGGGTCAGTTGCTGATAATATCTCATACGGATCTTTCAGTGCCAATAGAGCTGAAATTATTAAAGCCGCACAAGTTGCTGAGGCTGATAATTTTATTAGAAATCTCCCACATGGCTATGACACTTTAGTTGGAGAAAGAGGACAAAAGCTCTCAGGTGGTCAGCGTCAAAGAATTGCTATTGCACGTGCAATTTTAAAAAATCCACCAATTTTAATTTTAGATGAAGCAACTTCCGCTTTAGATAATAAAACAGAAGATGCTGTTCAACAAGCACTTGACACAATTTCTAAAAACCGAACCACTATAATTATTGCACATAGATTATCAACAGTAGTTAAGGCTGATAACATTATTGTTCTTCAGCGTGGAAAAATTGTAGAATCAGGCAATCATAGCCAATTATTAAAAGTTGGTGGAGTATATTCAGAACTTTGGAATTTACAAATGCGTGAAAAAAGCATTAGTTAATTTGTAATGAAATTTTTATACAAAAATACTTTTTGCAACAAACATTCCAAACCATGCCAAAATCACGCCAAGAGTTATACTGGCTATAATATTAACTAGGCCAAAAACAACCTTACCGGTTAAAATCAAATCAAGAGTTTCAAGTGAAAATGAAGAAAATGTGGTGTACCCACCTAAAATTCCGACTAATAGAAAAGCTATTAAATATGGAGCAAAATTACTAAACTTACTAGTAATTACTATATATAGAAATCCAATCATAAAAGAACCAGTTAAATTAATGACTAAAGTTCCATAAGGAAACTTACGCCCCGTATAGCTATAAACTAAACTTCCTAAAATAAAACGTAAAACCCCACCTATCCCAGAGCCTAAAAATACTAAACTGATTTCGCGCATGGATAATAGTTGGCTGCATCAATAAGTTTATTAGCTAAATCATAATTTATAAACATATAATACAATTCCTAAAAATCAAGTTTATGAATTTTATAACAAAAGCTGATATTAGTCAAGAGCTATTTTATGGGTGTATATGGTTGCTAATTCAAATCCAGACCCGCAACAAAAAGGTTCACACTGGAGACAATAATACCCTCTTATGTTCGAGAAGTATATAATTTTTTATCCACAGTCTATTTTTCAAATTGTTGCAAATTGCGATATAATTACCCATAGTTATATGGAAGTATTATAATGAATTTGTTGTGAGTGCTAGAGAGTTTGCTAAAACAGATTTTCCACAACAAACCATGTACTGGGCTGAACTTGGTAAAACAAATTGAATTACTTAATTGGCAATTAGAAAAAATGAGTTATGTATTACCGCAGGCTAGAAATGATTAAGTTGTTACAACAACATATATTAATAGAGTTTTCAATAAATGCAAAAAATAGTATAAAATGGACTATTGAACCTTTAAATGATTTTGAGTATTATATTGATCTTTATTTACAAAATAGATTGGTAAAATTAGCCACTAATTTTATTCAAGCATTCTGAAATGATGTTGCCCATAGCCGAAAATTACTATAAGAAAGAATAAAAACATTTATGAAAAGTAAAATTATTGATATTATGTCTATGGCAAAAAAAGAACATTGGCCTTTTCCAAAAACATTTAATATGCTTAAAAATGCAGGAGTATTAACTTATAGTGTCTCTTGGTTAAAGGGATATCGTGCAAATATTAGAATTATTTCGGGAGACTCAATAAAGGAATCTGATCCAGAATGGTTTATCCAACCAAATGTAAATCCAATTTACTCTGAAGCAAATGCAAAATATGCTTTACGTATTCACCAAGATGGAAAAACAACTTTTCTGGAATGGATACATGATATGGCTAATGCAGGGGTTACGAACTACATTGTAAATATGGATAAAAGAACGGTAATATATTATAATCGTGAGCAAACAGAATCATTTGTTGAAGCTATTCCTGAGGAAATATAAAATACCAAATTGGCTTTGCATCTCAATAAGATGTGTACTGATATAATTTAGTAAGTGTTAGGAAATATTATGAGATATTTTGTTTTATGTGTTTTGGCATTTTTTACCAATATAAGCTATGCAACTGATATTGTGCCAATTAGTAATTTTGATAGTAATAAATATGTAGGTATATGGTATGAGATTGCAAGGCTACCAAACAGGTTCGAGAAAAATTGTGTTGCCCCCATTACTGCCAATTATTCGGTTAATCCAGATAATAATTTAGAGATTATTGTAGTTAATAAATGTAATACTAAAGATAAACAACCAGATATTGCAACTGGCGTAGCAAAATTTGTAGAGTTACCTACCACTGGTAAATTAAAAGTAACATTTTTACCCACATGGTTAAGAGGATTACCGTTTGGTTATGGTGATTACTGGATACTAAATACTGATTACAGCCAAATATCAGTCGTAGGTAGCCCAGACCATGAATATTTATGGATATTAGCCCGAACAGAAAATATTAATCAACATCAGTTAAAACAAGCTATTGATATTGCTAAAGAGCAAGGATTTGATGTATCAAAATTAATTTATAACTATACAGCTACTAGCATGTAATTGCGTTAAACTTATACATAATTCCTTGCCCTTAATACACTATATAATGGAATATTATAGCATTTTTATGGTAGGTTGACTATATAGATTCGTTCTTGGACAATTATTAGTCCACAAAATACTCTCACACCAAATACAGTTATAATATTCGTACCGTGCATATCCGTAATTGTAGAATCTTGATTATAAAATTGACACTATCGATTGATATCTCTAAAAATTCATCGGGATTTTTTGATAAATTGTTTGATTTATTAAATAATTGCCATGTGGATTAGGTACAACTTTAGCTGCTTGTAGAATTATTACCTGTATACAATTTTACGCTAATTTTTTCACAAATAGCACTTCACACACTTATACAATATGGCTTTAACAATATAACTATTTATATGTCATGCGCATAATCTTGCACATGTTATTTTCTAAAGCATTTTCTTTTTAATTAATGCAGCAAAAAAACCATCAGTATTATGAACGTGGGGAAATAATTCCATATATTTATCTTTAAACTGAAGATTAGGAATATTTAAAGTAGTATTTACTGGGGTTAGTTCAAAATCTGGATTATTATTTAAAAACTCATTTACCACATCTTGATTTTCTTGCTCTAAGATACTACAAGTAGCGTAAACTAATGTTCCGCCAGGTTTAAGCAACTTACTTGCTGAAGTTAAAATTGATAATTGCTTTTTAGCAAGCTCCTTGATCCCCTCTTCTGTTTGTCTAAATTTAAGTTCCGGATTACGGCGCAAAGTTCCTAAACCAGAACATGGCGCATCAACAAAAACTCTATCAATTTTGCCATGTAGTCGTTTGATTTTAGCATCATTTTCATGAGCAATTAATTGTGGATGAATATTAGATAGTCCTGATCTCGCCAATCTTGGAGTAAGATTATTTAAGCGCTTTTCATGAACATCAAAAGCATATATTCGACCCGAATTGCGCATAAGCATTCCAAAAGCTAGAGTTTTTCCACCACTCCCCGCACAAAAGTCGACAATCATTTCACCACGTTTAGGAGCTAATAATATTGTCGCCAATTGACTTGATTCATCCTGCACTTCAACTAAACCATCTAAAAAAATTTTATGCTTGGCTAAAAATGATTTATTCCATAAGCGAACTCCATGTGGTGAGAAGGGCATGACTTCGACTGTTAAATTTAATTTTTTTAATTCATTAATGATTGAATTTACATTACTTTTCATTATATTAACACGTAAATCAAGTGGTGCTTGCTTTTGCATAATATTTGATAACTGGATAATTTCAGCTTGCGAATATTTCTTTAATAAAGCAGTATTTAGCCAATTAGGAAATTCCGTTGTGCTTAATAAGTCATCTTTAAATTCAAGTTTGCTAAATTGATCTATATTAATTCCTGCTTTGGTAATTAAATCAATATCTAATTGCAACAATTTTAACCAGGTAACCGCAATCATAGCTTGAAGATTTTTGGCTTCAATAACCGTTGTAAGTTTAAAATAATTGCGTAAGATTGTATATACAGTATCGGCAATAAGAGCACGCTCGGATTGACTCAACTTTTTATTAGTTTTAAAAAATTCAGATAAAGTTTTATCTGTTGGATATTTGAAACTTAATACTTGTCTAAGTAAATCTTTAAGAATAATTATAAATTTGTTATCTATCACTAATTACACCATAGTTCTTTAAGTTTATTTATTAGATAATTCAATCATTTTGGTTAATATAGCTTTGGGCACATATTTAGCTGCAATTTCTTCCCATCCCTCACTACCAATAAACCCTTTCACCATGCTGGATGATACTTCAGCATAATTACGTGGTGGCATAAAAAAAATTGTATTAATTGATTCAGATAAATCCGAATTAATATAACGCA